>NZ_JBWKKY010000007.1:0-208533 GCF_056430805.1 Streptomyces sp. NPDC045955 | reverse complement strand
CCCGGGCCCCCAGCAGCCCACCCGGGCAACCGACCACACCCCACGGCGACCCCACCCGGACGACAGGCCCACCCCTACGGAGAACTCCCACGCCGAGAGCCTGGCGCCGACCGCCGAAGGCGCCCCGCGACCAACCCACGCGGACGCCCCGTCCACGCCCTCGCACACGACGACCCCGGGCCCCCAGCAGCCCACCCGGGCAACCGACCACACCCCACGGCGACCCCACCCGGACGACAGGCCCACCCCTACGGAGAACTCCCACGCCGAAACCCCGGCGCCGACCGCCGAAGGCGCCCCGCGCCGGACGCCCGGGCGGCCGGCCGACGACGCCCCGCGACCGTCCCGAACCCGCCACCCGGCGGGGCCCCGGCGCGCCGACGGCCCAGCACAGCCGTCCGGGGCGGAAGCACCTGCCCCGCCCCCGCACGCCCAGACCGCGCCTGCCGGTGCCCGGGCGGCCGGCCCCCGGGTGGACGTTCCGACCACGCTCTGGGATGCAAAGGCCTTACAGGCCGGAGCGCCCGCCCAAGCGGGTGAAGGCGCCCCTGGGCAGACCCACGCGGACAGCCCGCCCCCGCCCGCGGACCCCGCGCGGTCGGCCGAAGGCACCCCGCGGCCGTCCGTCGGGCGGACACCCGACAGCACCCCGCGGCCGCCCCAGACCCACCCGGCGGAGCCCCGGCACAACGACGCCGCCGCACCGCCGTCCCCGGCGAACCACTCCGCCTCGCCCCGGCATGGCCAGGCCTCACCCGCCGACGCTCCCGGCCGGGCGGCCGAGGGCGCCCCGCCACGCACCCGTGCGGACGGCCCGTCCGCACCCTGGCACCCGACGGCCACGGCCCCCGAGCACCCCACCCGGGCGGCCGAAGGCACCTCACGGCGAACGCACGCAGAGGGCCGGCCCTCGCCCGCGGCGAACTCGCCCGCCCAGGTCTCAGCGCGGGCGGCGGACAGCACCCCGCGGCGGATCCCCGGCCGGGCGGCCGAAGGCGTCCCCCGGACCCCGGGGCAGACGGCCGACGACGCCCTGCGACCGCCCCAGACCCACGCGGCGGACCGGCGGCACAGCGACGAGCCCGCGCAGGCAGTCGAGGGCGCCCCGCGACAGCCCGTGACGAACCCCGGGCGGACCCCGCGCGCCGAAGGCGCAGCGCCGCAGCCCTCACCCGCCGACGCGACCATGCCCCTGCGCCCGGTCGACCCGGACGCGACCACCGTGCTGCCGGTTTCCCCGGCCTCGCCGGGCACCTCCGGACTGCCGGTGCCCCCGGCCTCGCCGGGCGGCTCCGGGCCGTCGGTCTCGCGGGCCGCTTCCGGGGTGCCCGCCTCACCCGCCACCGCGCCGCTGCCGACCCCCCTGGCCCCCGGCGCGACCGAGCCCAGCGTCACCGACCTGCGCCTCTTCGACGGTACGGGAGGACCGGGCCGGGGCACGCCGGAAACGGACGAGTTCGGCCGCAGGCCCCGGCGTCGGCGGCGTGGCGTGCTGCTCGGTGTGGCCGCCGGAGCCTGTGTCGCCGTCGTGGCCGCGGCCGGGTACGCGAGCGGGCTGTTCTCCTACGAGGCGCCGTCCCGGGACACCGCGCTGCCGGACGACCTCCGGGCGAGCGTGCCGGACGCCCCGTCGAGCAGCCCGGCGTCCACGCCCCCGGCGCAGAGCGCCCAGGTCACGCCGTCGGCCCCCGCGGCACCGCCGCCGTCGCCGTCGGCCACCAGGAGCCCGTCGGCATCCCCGTCGCCGTCCGCGTCGAGCGCCTCGCCGAGCCCGTCGCAGTCGGCCACCCCGTCGGCGCCCCCGGCATCCGCCACGGCCACCGGCCCGGGGAAAGCGCCACCGGGCAACTCCCGCCAGACCGGCGGCCCCACCGTCCTGCGCCTCGGCGACCGCGGTCCGGAGGTCACCGAACTCCAGCTCCGGCTGCGCCAGTTGTACCTCTACGGCGAGGACCCCGACGGCGACTACGACGGCCGGCTCGAGGAGGCCGTCCGCAATTACCAGTGGTCACGGGGCATCCAGACCGACGACCTCGGCGTCTACGACCGGGAGACGCGGGCCAAGCTGGAGTCGGAAACCAAGAAGCCGTGACCGTCCCGGCCGCCGTACTGTGACGCCGTGACTACTCAGGTGATCGTGCTCAACGGCGGTTCCAGTTCGGGCAAGTCCGGGATCGTCCGGTGTCTGCAAGAGGTGCTGCCCGACCCGTGGCTGGCCTTCGGCGTCGACTCGTTCGTCGAGGCGCTGCCCGCGCGGATGCGGGGCTCGGAGGGAGGGATCACCTTCACGGCGGACGGCGGGGTGAGCGTCGGCGCGGAGTTCCGCGCACTGGACGCGGCCTGGACCGAGGGCATCGCCGCGATGGCCCGCGCCGGCGCCGGGATCATCGTCGACGACGTCTTCCTCGGCGGACCGCACTCCCGGGAGCGCTGGCAGAAGGCCCTGGCCGGACTCGACGTGCTGTGGGTGGGCGTCAGGTGCGACAGCGCGGTCGCCGAGGGCCGTGAGATCGCCCGAGGGGACCGCGTCCGGGGCATGGCCGGGTCGCAGGCACACCTCGTGCACGAGGGCGTGCACTACGACCTGGAGGTGGACACCACCCACACCGAGGCCCTGGAGTGTGCCCGCACCATCGCCGCCCACGTCTGACCGACCGGACGACGACGCCCCTCATCCGACAGCCGACGCGCGTTCCTCACCCGATGTGCAGGCGGATCGTGCCGTCCCCCACGGCCTCCACGCGCACCCGCGTCAGGTCCTCCACCACCACGTCCGGCTCGTGGAACGCGGCCCGGGACCCGACCCCGACCACCGTCATCCCGCCGGCGCGCCCCGCCGCGATCCCGGCCCCGGAGTCCTCGAAGACCACACACTCCTCAGGCGCCACACCCAGTTCGGCGGCGCCCTTCAGAAAGCCCTCCGGGTCGGGCTTGCTCGCCCCGACGGACTCCGCGGTCACCCGCACCTCGGGCAGGTCCAGCCCGGCAGCGGCCATCCGCGCCGTCGACAGCGGTACGTCGGCTGAGGTCACGAGCGCGTGCGGCAGCCCCCGCAGCGAGGCGAGGAACTCCGGCGCTCCGGGGATCGGGACGACACCCTCGGTGTCGGCCGTCTCCTCGGCGAGCATCCGGGCGTTGTCCGCGTGGTTCTGCTCCATCGGCCGCCCGGGCAGCAGCAGCGCCATCGACGCGTAGCCCTGCCGTCCGTGGACGACCTTCATGACCTCGTCCGGGTCGAGCCCGTGCCGTTCGGACCAGCGCCGCCAGACGCGTTCGACCGAGGCGTCGGAGTTGACGAGGGTGCCGTCCATGTCCAGCAGGAGGGCGCGGGTGGTGAGCACGGCCGTGGCCGTCATCGGCAGCTCCAAGGCTCAGGGCGCGGACGAGGGCGCACGGCAGCCCCCGGGAGGGACAAGGCGGCCCCGCCCGCCGGTCAGGGAAAACGGGCGGGAGCCACTTTGTTTCTCCACGGTACAAAACATTCCCCGGATCGGCCAGGGCCTCCCGCAGACGTTCACTCGCCGTTCAGCTCGGCCCCGGCTCACCCGGTCACGGCCTCCCACAGGCTCCACACCCCGAGAGCGAGCATCACCAGCGCCGCGATCTGCGTGATCAGCCGCAGCGGCACCTTCCTCATCAGCGCCTTTCCGCCGACGATGCCGATCCCGGCCACCGCCCACAGCGCGAGCACCGCGCCCAGGCCGACGGAGAGCGGGTCGTCGTAGCGGGCGGCCAGGTTCGCCGTCATGATCTGCGTGAGATCACCGAACTCGGCGACCAGGATGAGCATGAACCCGGCTCCCGAGACCTTCCAGAAGGACTGGTTCTCCGGCTTGCGGACCTCCTCCTCGTCCTCGCCCCTCCTCAGCAGCAGGACGGCGGCCCCGCCCAGGAAGAGCACGCCCGTCAGCGCCTGCACGATCTGCTGCGGCAGCAGCGTCAGCACACTGCCGGCCGCGACCGCGAGCGCGACATGCAGCGCGAACGCGGCGGCGACACCGGCGAAGACGTAGGAGGCGCGATAGCGGGTGCCGAGGACGAGACCGGCCAGGGCGGTCTTGTCCGGCAGTTCGGCGAGAAAGACGACGCCGAAGACGACGGCCGTCACGGTCAGGCTGATCAAGGGTTCCTCAATCGGTCGGGGCTGCCCCACCGAGAGTGCTGGATCTTCACACACGACACCTCGGCACGGCAGCACACTCGGCACCCGTGCCGTGGGGCACGGGCGTGCACTGCTTGCCGAAGGTCTCGCTGGCGGGGCCCTGGACGAACCAGCAGGACCTGCCTCCGGGCGCCGGCTCAGACGAGCTGAGCAGTATGTCGACGGTCCGGCGAAGAGCTACTCCCCTTCTGCGCCGTCCATGCTACGCGACACCCCTGGAGCGAAAAGTTCCGCCTTGGATCTTGTCATGTCATGCACGCGTCACTAACTTCTCACCGGGCGCACATCTCCCCGCAACACGGCGCGACGAGCATTCCCTCGCTCGCAGCCCAACGCCCCCACCCCACAAGGGAGTTCGCATGCCGAAGTTCTACGCGCGTCGACGGCTCAGCATACTCGCGGGCCTCACCGGTCTCATAGCCTCGGCCGGGCTTCTCAACGGCCCGGCCGCCTCCGCCGCCCTGCCCACCCCCGTCAGCGGGGCCACCGCCCGCTCCTACCTCGCCTCCCTCACGGTGGCCACCGAGGACCGCACCGGCTACAACCGCGACCTCTTCCCGCACTGGATCACGCAGTCCGGCGCCTGCAACACCCGCGAGGTCGTCCTCAAGCGCGACGGCACGAACGTCCAGCAGGACTCCTCCTGCGCCGCCACCAGCGGCAGCTGGTACTCCCCCTACGACGGAGCGACCTGGTCCGCCGCCTCCGACGTCGACATCGACCACCTGGTCCCGCTGGCCGAGGCCTGGGACTCCGGCGCCGACTCCTGGACTACCTCCCGCCGCCAGTCCTTCGCCAACGACCTGACCCGCCCGCAGCTCATCGCCGTCACCGACAACGTCAACCAGGCCAAGGGCGACCAGGACCCGGCCACCTGGATGCCCTCCCGGACGGCGTACCGCTGCACCTACGTCCGCGCCTGGGTCCAGGTGAAGTACTACTACGGCCTCTCGGTCGACTCGGCCGAGAAGTCCGCGCTCCAGAACCACCTCGCGAACTGCTGACACGTCGCGAACTGCTGACACGCGCGATTTCGCGCGCCGGAACCTCCCCGCCGGCCTCCGTCGTTCCGTACCGTACGGGGCGACGGAGAGGGGATCGGCGATGGCCGGACTGCGGCTCGGACCGCTGCTGAGACACACCGACGGCGCGTCCGCGACCGTATGGGTCGAGACGAGCCGTCCGTGCGCGGCCGCGGTGCGCTGCGCCGACGGCGCCGGCGGCACGGCCTCGACCTTCCAGGTCGCGGGCCACCACTACGCGCTGATCCCGGTGACCGGCCTCACGGCCGGTACGACCACGACGTACGAGGTCTTCCTCGACGGCACGCGCGTGTGGCCGCTGCCCGAATCCCCCTTCCCGCCCTCGGTGATCCACGCGCCGGGCGGCGAGGGCGGCCTCCGGGTCGCCTTCGGCTCCTGCCGCTGGGCCGCCCCGCCGGCCGGTGGGCACGACCCCGTGGGCCCGGACGCCCTGGACGCGCTGGCCACCCGCCTCGTGGCCGACCCGGAGGGCGAGCGACCCGACGTCCTGCTGCTGCTCGGCGACCAGGTGTACGCCGACGAGACCTCCGAGACGACGCAGCGCTGGCTGGCGGCCCGCCGCGACCTGGACGAACCGCCGGGCAACGGGGTCGCGGACTACGAGGAATACACGCACCTCTACTACGAGTCGTGGCTCGACCCCCGCATCCGCTGGCTGCTGTCCACCGTGCCCAGCTTCATGATCTTCGACGACCACGACGTCGTCGACGACTGGAACACCTCCGCCGCCTGGCTCGCCGACATGCGGGCCACCGACTGGTGGCGGGAGCGGCTGCTGAGCGGCCTGATGTCGTACTGGGTCCACCAGCACCTGGGGAACCTCTCACCGGCGGAGCTGGCGGCCGACGCGGTGTACGAGGACGTCCGCAAGGTCCCCGACGGCACCGACGTGCTGCGCACCTTCGCCGCCCGGGCCGACGCCGACCCGGCCACGGCCCGCTGGAGCTACCGGCGTGACTTCGGGCGCGTGCGCCTGCTGATGGTCGACAGCCGGGCCGCCCGCGTCCTCGACGAGGACCGTCGCGCGATGCTCGACCCGGGCGAGGAGGCCTGGCTGCGCGAGCAGGTGCTGGACACGCCCGGGTCGTACGACCATCTCCTCCTCGGCACCTCGCTGCCCTGGCTGCTGCCGCACCTGGTGCACGACGCCGAGGGCTGGAACGCGGCGCTGTGCCGGGGCGAACGGGGCGAGCGCTGGGCGCGGTTCGGGGAGAAGGTACGGCGGGCCGCGGACCTGGAGCACTGGTCGGCGTTCCCCGAGTCGTTCGCCGGGCTGGCGGAGCTGATCGCCGAGGCCGGCTCGGGGCGGGATGCCCCGGCGACGGTGTGCGTGCTGTCGGGGGACGTGCACCACGCCTACATCGCCGAGCCCTCGTGGCCCGGCCGGGGCCCGGACGCCCGGGTGGTGCAGCTCGTCTGCTCGCCCGTCCACAACTCCGTCCCCACGTCGATCAGGATGGCCTTCCGCATCGGCTGGAGCGCGGTGGCCCGCGGGCTGGGCCGCGGTCTCGCCCGGCACGGACGCCTCCCCCGGCCGCCGGTCGGCTGGCGCAAGACGGGCGGCCCCTGGTTCGGAAACCAGCTCATGACGCTGACCCTGCGCGGCCGTTCGGCGCGGCTGCGACTGGAGCAGGCACGGACGCGGGAGGGGAAGGGCCCGCGCCTGACGACCCTCCTGGACTCCGAGCTTGCCCCGTAACCGTTGCGTTCCGCCCGTTTGCTTCCCCTGTGGCCGTGATGCTCGTGACGCGCCCCACAGCGAGGCCGATCCTGCGCCACGGTCCTCGGTTCCCGCTCCCGGCGACGGCATGATGAGGCGGACCGTCCCCTTCCCCACCGACGGACCGCCGATCGCGCCCCACACGCCCGGGAGTCCCACCCTTGCCTGCGCCGACCGCAGAATCCGCACTGTTTTCCGTCGCGCTGGTCGGTGCCGGCCCGCGTGGTACCAGCGTCCTGGAACGCCTCTGCGCCTCCGCCCCTGAGCTCCTCCCGTCCGGAGCCCGGCTGACGGTCCACGTGATCGACCCGGACCCGCCGGGCCCGGGCCGCGTGTGGCGTACCGGCCAGTCGCCCGAGCTGCTGATGAACACCGTGGCCTGCCAGGTGACCCTGTTCACCGACGACAGCGTGGACTGCTCGGGCCCGATCCGCCCGGGCCCGAGCCTGCACGAGTGGGCGCGCGGCACGCTCGGTCCGGACGAGTACCCCACCCGGGCGCAGTACGGCCGTTACCTGGAGTGGGTGTTCGCGCGCGTCGTACGGGACGCCCCGGCGACCGTCCGCGTCGAGACGCACCGGACCCGCGCCGTACGGCTCGACGACATCCCAGGCGGCCACCAGGCCCTCACCCTCGACGACGGCCGCACCCTGTCCGGCCTGTCCGCCGTGGTCCTGACCCAGGGGCACCTGCCGGCGACCGCCGACCCGGGCCTGCGGCGCCTGGCGGCCCATGCCGCACACCACGGCCTGCGCCACATCCCGCCCGCCAACCCGGCAGACGTCGACCTGTCCTGCGTACCGCCCGGCGAGCCCGTCCTGCTGCGCGGCCTCGGCCTCAACTTCTTCGACCACACCGCCCTGCTGACGACCGGCCGCGGCGGCCGTTTCGTACGGGACGCCCAAGGCCTGCGCTATCTCCCCTCCGGCCGCGAACCGCGGCTGTACGCCGGGTCGCGGCGCGGCATCCCGTACCAGGCGCGCGGCGACAACGCGAAGGGGGCGTACGGCCGGCACGACCCACTGGTCCTCACACCGGACGTGATCGCGGGCTTCCGCAAGCGCGCCGACTCCGGGGAGGCGCCCGACTTCCTGGCGGAGATATGGCCGTTGGTCGCGAAGGAGGTGGAGACGGTGTACAGCGCCACGCTGCTGCGGCGGGCCGGAGCCTCCGCGCGGCGGTGCCGGGAGTTCACCGGTCACTTCCTGTCCGTACCGCACGGCGATCCCCAAGAGGCGGTGCTGCTGGCCGAGTTCGGCGTGGCCGACGACGACCGGTGGAGCTGGGAGCGGATCTCCCGGCCGTACGCCGGACGGGACTTCGCGCACCCCGGCGAGTGGCGTGACTGGCTGCTGTCGTACCTGCGCGAGGACGCCGCGCAGGCCGCCCTGGGCAATGTGCGCGGCCCGCTGAAGGCGGCCCTCGACGTGCTGCGCGACCTGCGCAACGAACTCCGGCTGATCGTCGACCACGGCGGCCTGGCCGGTGCCTCCCGCCGGGACCACCTGGACCGCTGGTACACCCCGCTCAACGCCTTCCTGTCCATCGGCCCGCCCCGGCGCCGCATCGAGGAACTGGCGGCCCTGGTGGAGGCGGGGGTGGTGCGGGTGCTCGGGCCGCGCCTGAAGGTGACGGAGGCGGACGGGGCCTGGGCGGCGCACTCACCCGACGTGCCGGGTTCGGCCGTCCGTGTGAGAACCCTCATAGAGGCCCGTCTGCCGGAACCCGACCTGCGGAAATCAGCCGACGGGCTCCTCGCGGAACTGCTGCGGACCGGGCGGTGCCGTCCGCACACCGTCGACGATTATGAGACAGGCGGGTTGGATGTGACACCACGCCCTTACCATCTGATAGACCGTCAAGGAGTCCCGCATTCCAGGCGGTTCGCCTTCGGAGTGCCGACGGAGGGCGTGCACTGGGTGACGGCGGCGGGGGCTCGTCCGGGTGTGGATTCGGTCATGCTTTCGGACGCGGACGCGGTGGCGAGAGCCGCTCTACGTGCGGTTGCGGCGGAAAAATGCGCCTCAACCGCAGGTGAACCAGTGGCCAAATGTTGAACTTGCAAGCATCTGTGAGGCACACCTAACGTGGGTTACTCATCGGTTCTGTCCCCCGACCGGCCCTCCCCAGGCCGGCCGCCCGAAGGAGACCCCCACATGACCGCACGCCTCAACAGCGCGCAGCCGTACGCTCTCGGACTGTTCCGGATCGTCGTCGGCCTGCTCTTCGCCTGCCACGGCGCCGTCGCGCTCTTCGGTGTCCTCGGAGGTGTGGACGGCAAGGGCGGCACCGCGACGACCGGCGCCTGGCCGAACTGGTACGCGGCCGTCATCGAACTCGTCGGCGGCACCCTGGTACTGCTGGGCTTGGGCACCCGCGCCGCGGCGTTCATCGCCTCCGGAGCGATGGCGTACGCGTACTTCAAGGTCCACCAGCCGCAGGGCCTGTGGCCGATCGAGAACAGCGGCGAAGGCGCGGCCATGTACTGCTGGTCCATGTTCCTGCTGATCTTCACCGGTTCCGGCGCCTTCGGCGTGGACCGGCTGCTGGCCAAGCGCACCTCGGCGCAGGGCAGGCAGGCCACGGACCAGACGCCGGTGGCGGCCTGAGCCGCGGCTCGGACAGTGCACCTCGGAGCGGCGCCTCCCCTCGTACAGGGAGGCGCCGCTTGCGTGTGTGCGGGGAGTTTCCGTGCCGAACCCCCCGTGAACGGCCCGTCACACCCCAGGCGTACGCTGTATGGCTGTCATCGGCCACTCCTGCCGCTCCGCCGCGCCATCGCGGCACGGTCTGGCCCACGGGGTCCACGGGGAGTTGCGGTGCTGGAGCATGTGGGGTCGCTGTTCGGCAGCCCATGGGTCTACGCGGTGGTGACCCTGTCCGTCCTGCTCGACGTGTTCCTGCCGGTGCTGCCCAGCGGCGTCCTGGTGATCACGGCGGCGACGGCGGCGGCCGCGGGTACGGCGGCCGACGTGCCCGACATCCTGGTCCTGACCCTCTGCGCGGCCACCGCCTCCGTACTCGGTGACCTCGCGGCCTACCGCCTCGCCTGGCGCGGCGGCGACCGGCTGGACCGGGCGATCGCCCGCTCCCGGCGCCTGACCACCGCGCAGGAACGTCTCGGCACGGCCCTCGCACGGGGTGGCGGCGCCCTCGTCGTCCTCGCCCGCTTCGCGCCCGCCGGCCGCTCGGTCGTCTCCCTCGGCGCGGGCGCCGCCCACCGCCGCGCCCGCGACTTCCTCCCCTGGTCGGCCCTGGCGGGCCTCACCTGGGCCGTGTACAGCGTCGCCCTCGGCTACTTCGGCGCCCACTGGCTGGGCGCGAGCTGGCTGGGGACGGCGGTGTCGGTGGCGGCGCTGTTCGGGGCCGGGGCGGGGGCGGCGTACCTGATGCGCAGGGAGCCGCGGGTGTCGTAGGGCAGGGCGCAGGCGCTAGGTCGCGTCCGCGAAGTCCCGTCGTCCGCCCGGAGGGCGGGCCCCGCGGCGTCTGGTGCGTGCTCTCGGTGCGCCGGGCGGAGTCCCTCGTACTGGATGTACTTGGGGCTTCGTCGGTGCGGCGAAAGTACGCACCAGACGCCGCGGGGCAGGCGGGACTTTGCGGACACGGCCTAGCCGGCCTTCTGGGCCCTGGCGCCGCGGATCTCCAGCCCGTCCAGCAGCTCGGCCGTGGCCTGCGCGACGGCCTCCACGGCGCGGTCGAACACCTCCTGGTTGTGAGCGGCGGGGGCGCGGAAACCCGACACCTTCCGCACGTACTGCAACGCGGCCGCCCGAATGTCCGCTTCCGTGGCCTCTTCGGGCAGGGCGGGCGGACGCAGGGTCTTGATACTCCGGCACATGCCCCCAGTCTCACGCTTACGGCCCCCGTACGACAGCGACAGCTGCCAAGATCTCAGCGAGGCGGCCACCACCGTGGGGCCGACCGACGAGAGGAACCCGACATGGGGAACGAACTCACCGTGGCCGTCCTGGGCCCCGGCGGCGTGGGCGGTCTGCTCGCCGCCCTGCTCGCCCGCGCCGGGCACCGGGTGATCTGCCTGTCCGGCGAGGAGACGGCCCGTACGCTGCGCGCGGACGGCATCCGGGTCCGCAGCGCACACTTCGGCGACTTCGCGACCCGGGTCGAGGCGGTCACGCACCTGCGCGAGCCCGTCGACGCGTGCCTGGTGGCCGTCAAGCACACCGCCCTCGACGCCGCCCTGGCGCGCGTTCCCGCACCCGCACTGGCCGACGGACTCCTCGTGCCGTTCCTGAACGGCGTCGAACACCCGGCGATCCTGCGCGCCCGCTACCGCCCCGACCGCGTCGCCCCCGCCGTCATCCGCGTCGAGTCGACCCGCGTCGCCCCGGGCGCCATCGAACACGGCAGCCCCTTCGCGGAGATCGACCTGACCGGCGCCGAGGTGCCCCGGGCCCGCCTCGACACCCTCGCCGAGACCCTCACCGCCGCGGGCCCGGCCACCCGGGTCCAGGACGACGAGACGGCGGCCCTGTGGGCGAAGATGTCGTTCCTGGCCCCCATGGCCCTGCTGACCACCCGCTACGGCGTCCCCCTCGGATTGGTCCGCACCCGTCACCGCGACGAACTGACCGCACTGGTCGAGGAGACGGCCGCGATCAGCCGGGCGTGCGGCGGCCCGGCGGACCCGGCGCAGTCCCTCGCCCGCTACGACGCCTTCCCGCCACCGATGAAATCCTCGATGCAGCGCGACGCCGAAGCGGGCCGGCCGCTCGAACTGGACGCCATCGGCGGCGCGTTGCTCCGCGCGGCCGAGCGGCACGGCATACCGGCTCCAGTGACGGCCCGGGTGGTGGGCGAGCTGTCCGCCAGGACACATCCGTAGCGGCACGCCGCACGAAGGGCGGGGAGAAACTCGCCCGACCAATTCGAACAGGCGTATCATTGGGCCGTGGCAACGACCTATGACTTTCCGAGTGACCTCCTCGCCGGTCAGGAGGAACTCCATCAGGTCCGGGCCGAACTGTCGGCCCTGCTGAAGCGCCTCCCTTGGTCGGTCGAACCCCTGGACGGCTTCAGCGACGACAACGGCTGGCGCAAGGTGGAGCGCCCCGCCTCCCCCGGCTGGACAGCCGACGAACAGGCCGAAGTGGAGAAGCTCCGGCGGCGTGAACACGAGCTCGCGGTGTTCATCAGCACCCACCGCTACTGGTCCGAACTCTCCGGCCCCGAGCGGGTGGCGGCCCGCTCGGAGCTGAAGCACGCGCACGAGGCTCCGCCGGAGGAGACGGACGGAGCCCCGTAGCGGCCGAACATCAGAAAAAGCGCCCCGGGCCGATGTGGGCCCGGGGCGCTTCTGCCGATCCGACGGCGGAATGACCCGGTGGGCGCGGACGGTTTCGAACCGCCGACATCCTGCTTGTAAGGCAGGCGCTCTACCCCTGAGCTACGCACCCGGCTCCCGGGCCACGCGCCCAGGACGAGTCGACAGCCTACATTGCCCGGGGCGCGGTCCCGCAAACCAGATCCGTGGGTCGGCCCGGGGGATAACCCCACCGTCGTTCCGGGAGCGGTCCGGATCCCCCGGCGGGCCCTGGATCCATACGGTCGTAGAGCGCTCGAAAGCGCTCGTCGTCCGCCCAGGGGGAGATCGTCATGGCCCGCACCACCCGCAGCACCACCGGCACTACCAGCGGCACCACCCGCACCACCCGCACCGTCTCCGCCCGCGCGGTCGCCGTCGCCGGTGCCGTCGTGGTGCTCGTCGCCGGTCTCAGCGCCTGCGGCGCGTCCGCGGGGGACGACACCGACCCCGACCGCCGGTCCTTCGACCTCCAGAGCCGCACGCTCACCGTCGACTCCGACGACTCGGCCCTCGAGATCGTCGCCGCCGACGAGAACCCGTCCGGCAAGATCGAGGTCACCCGGTGGTTCCAGGGCTCGGTCGTCGTCGGCAAGGAGCCCAGGGCCACCTGGTCCATGCGGGGCGACCGGCTGGTGCTGCGGCTGAAGTGCTCCGGCTTCGTCGTCGACTGCTCGGCCAAGCACCGCATCGAGGTGCCGCGGGGCGTCACCGTGAAGGTCCGGGACGACGACGGCAGCGTGCGCGCCCACGGCTTCCGGGACCCCCTGAACATCCGCACCGGCGACGGCTCGGTCCGCGTCACCGACACCACCGGCCCCTTGAACATCCGCACGGGCGACGGTTCCGTCCGTGTCACCGACAGCACGGGCCCCCTTCGGATGCGCACCGGCGACGGATCCATCCGGGCGGACGTCTCCTCCCGTGACGTCCGCACCCACACCGGCGACGGCTCGGTCCGCCTGGAACTCGGCGCCGTACCGGACCGCGTCGAGTCCCGCAGCGGCGACGGCTCCGTGGCCATCGCGTTGCCCAAGGCCGCCTACCGCGTGACCACCGAGACAGGTGACGGCGGCGTGGATGTGTCCGTCCCCCGCGACGAGAGCAGCCCCCATGTGGTGTCCGCCCACACCGGTGACGGCAAAGTGACGGTCCGCACGGCGAACTGACCGGCCCGTGTGTTCGTCCTTAACCGGTGGGAGAATGACACCGGGCAGGGTGGACCACAACACGGGAGAGGGATGTGACGGCGACTCCAGCGCAGCCGTATTCGCCGTCGCTGCCGCGCGCACACCGTCCGCGCCGCCGCCTCCCCCGCACCCCGGGGCCGGTCCGTGACGCGCTCACCCTGATGGGACTGCCCCTGCTGGCCGCACTGGCGCTGCCCGCCGCCTTCGCGGGCGGAGGCACCCGGCGCTGGTTCGGCGGCCGGGCCGAGAGCCAGCGAGCCGAGGCACAGGCCGCGAAGGACGCCGCCGCGGCCGCCTTCTACGAGCTCGACACCGCGCAGCGCGACCTGCGCATCTCGATCGAGACGATCACCGCCGTCGACAACTCCCCCGCCGCCCGGCGCGCCGTCGCCGACTTCGACGCGCTCGGCCGGCGCATCGACGAGGCCAGCCACCAGTACATCAACGCCGTCGACGCCCACGACCTCGACCGCGACGACCTGGAGGCCTCGGCCGCCGCCCGCGCCCGCACCGAGCTGACCGCCGCCAAGGAGGAGCTCGGCCGGGTCAAGCAGGAGCTGGACCGGTTCACCGAGGGCCTCGGCCCGCTGCTCGGCAAGGCCGAGACCCAGCTGGCCCGCCTCGCCCCGGCGGTCGAGCGCGCCCGGCAGGCCCTGCTCGCCGCCTCCAACGCCCTCGACACCGTACGGGCGACAGGGCTGAAGGCCGACGACCTCGCCGCCCGTCTCGCCGCCCTGTCTCCGGAGCTCACCAAGCTGAACCAGGGCGCCGGGCAGCACGGCGTACAGCAGACCCTGGAGCGGGCCGAGCGGGTCACGCGCGGGGCCGAAGCGGTCCGCGTGGAGGCCGAGCGGCTGCCGGAGCGCGCCGCCGAGATCGATCACCGGCTGGTCTCCCTGCGCACCCGCGCCCAGGCCCTCACCACCCGTTCCGAGCAGGTCGAGCCGATCCTGAGCGAACTGCGCCGCCGCTTCAGCGTGGCCTGCTGGCAGGACCTGCAACGCGTCCCCGGCGTCGCCGCGGAGAACGTACGCCAGGCCGAGACGAAACTGGCCGAGGCCCAGTCCGCCCGCGACGAGCAGCGCTGGGCCGACGCCACGGCCCTGCTGTCGACCGTACGAGCCCTGCTGAACACCACCGACGAGGCCGTCTCGGCCGCCGGTGACCGCCTGCACCGCCTGAACACCGTGCAGAAGGACCCCCAGCAGGAGATCGAGCGCACCCGCTTCGCCATCCGCGACGCCCAGCGCCTGGCCATGGCCGGCCGCAACACCCCCGACCCGCGCCACGCCCGCCCGCTGGACGACGCGGTGTCCCGCCTGGAACGCGCCATCACCACCCTCGACGGCCGCCACCCTGACTACTGGCACTTCCTCACGGAAACGGAAGCGGTCCGCCGGGCCGTGGCCCACGTGGTCTCCGAGATCCGTGAGGAGCGAGGGGCCGGACACTGAGCCCGGCCCCCGTCCGGTCTCAGGTGCGGTAGGCGTAGTAGTACGCGTTCGGGTACGACGCGACGAGGCTCGCCACCGACCTGCGGAGGGTGTTGTTGGAGTGGTAGGTCACGTACGGCACACCGCCGCTCCTGTACGTGACGATCATGGTGTGGTCCTTGGACCCGTCCCTGTCGAAGTCCACCTGGAGGACGTCACCGACCTCGAGCTGGAAGACGTTGGCGAGCGGCTTGGTCCGCTTGGAGTTCTGGGCGAACCAGGACCACTCGTTGACGCCGACGAAGGAGTCCGACTGGATGTCGGCGTTACCGAACCACTTGGTGTAGTCGTACACGTAGCCGGGGGCGTGCTTCCAGCCGCCCGCCTTCAGGGACTGGCTGACGAAGTTGGTGCAGTCACCGCCGGCGCCGTGGCCGCTGAAGTCCGGGTAGTCCTTGTTGTAGACGTTCCAGTACTTCTCGGCGTAGGCCGCCATGGCCTTGTAGTCGTACGTCGTGCCGGTCTTCGGGTCGGCGGCCGGGTTGCGGGTGATCGCCGCGCGCGGGGCGTTCGGCGTGCTGTTGTCGGCAGCGGTCGCCTTGACGGGGGCCGGCTTGGACAGCGTGTTCACGGCGAGACCGCCCTGGTCGGCGTCGCGGATGCCGGTCAGCTGCCAGTCGCCCTGCCGGTCGGCCTTGAAGGTCAGCTCGTGCCGCGCCTGGAAGGCGGTGGTCTTCGGCGCGTCGCCGCGGGGCCGGGCGTAGGTCAGGGTCGTGGTCTCGGTGACCTCCGCCTTGGCCGTACGGCCCGTCACCCGTGTGGCGTTGAGGGCGACGGTGGTGTTGGCCTTGCCGTACGTCTCGCCGGACTTCGCCAGCTTCTCCTTGCGCCGCACCAGCGCGGACAGGGTGGCGTCCTCGGTGCGGGCCGTGCCGGAGGACAGCGTGACGTCGCCCGAGAAACCGTCGGCCAGCGGCTTGTCCGCGCCGGTCCGCCCATCGCCGACCAGGGCGTTGGTGCGGTCGGTGAAGACCGCGTCCGCCAGCCGCTGGAAGGTGGCCCTGGTCCGCGCGTCCACCGTCGGGTCGTCGCTGACCGCCGCGCCGGCGCTCCAGTTGGGCAGCAGGGCGACTCCGGCGACGACCGAGGTCGCCGCCGCCCCGAGTATCGTGACGCGACGGCGCGTCCCGCTCAATTTCCTTGATTTCACTGGTGTTTCCCCTCTTGCCCCGGCCAAGGGTTGCCGGGGTAGGAGATCTTTGCATGAAGTGTGTGACTACTGTGAAGAGTGTTGCGCCTGTTACTTCTCGACCTGATCACTTCACGACCGTCGACCAGTCGGGCGACTGCGCCGGGTCCAGACCGCGCAGCCGCTGCAGGGTCCCGGGCTTCTGCACGTCGAGCCAGTCGGCCAGTTCCCGGAAGGACACGCACTTGACGTCCTTCTTCGTGCACATGTCCTTGATGACCCGGTCGACGGCCCGCATGTAGATGCCGCCGTTCCAGTCCTCGAAATGGTTGCCGATGAACAGCGGGGCCCGGCTGCCGTAGTACACGCGGTTGAAGCCGGACATGTAGGAGGCGACGGTCTGCTCTTCCCACTGGGGGTAGTTCGCCGGGTCGCCCTCGGTCTCGCCGTCGGACTGGTTGTAGAGGAAGTTGAAGTCCATCGACAGGCCCTGGTACGTGCCGCCGTCGTACGGGAGCATCTGCAGCGGGAAGTCCCAGATGCCGTTCTTCTTGCCGGGCCATATCTGGAAGTCGCCCGCGGAGCTGGCGTCGTAGCGCCAGTGGTACCCCTCGGCGGCCTTCAGCAGGTTCTTCTGGCCCTCCAGGCAGGGCGCGCGGCCGCCGGTGACCTCCTTCCTGATGTCGAACGGCAGGGGGTCGACGTCCTGGAAGCCGGTGTTGGTCTTCCAGTTCTCGGCGAAGTCGTAGAACTGGTCGATCTCGCTCTTCCACTCGGCGACGCTCCAGTCGCCGCCGCCCTTCTTGCCGCAGAAGTGGCCGTTGAAGTGGGTGCCGATCTCGTTCCCGTCCTGCCATGCCTTGCCGAGTTGGTCCAGCGTGGTGCGGATGTGCTCGTCGGTGGCGAAGCTGATCGCCGCCGAGCCCTTGGCGTGCTGAGGCGGGGCGTAGAGCTCCTTCTTGTCCCTGGGCAGCAGGTAGATGCCGGTGAGGAAGAAGGTCATGTGGGCGTCGTACTTCCTGGCCAGCTCCCGGTAGTGGGAGAAGAGCCCGTCGTCGCCCTGCAGCGCGCCGTCCCAGGAGAAGACCACGAACTGGGGCGGCTTCTCGCCCGGCTTGAGCGGAACCGGCTTCAACTGCCCGCGCTGCGGACCGGTGTAGGAGGTGGAGCCGTCCCCTAGGACCTTCACCCTGCCGTCCCACCGGGGCTCCTGATCCGGATCCGGCTTGGCGGGGGACCCCTTGCGGGCCCCGGGGGAGGCGGTCGGGGTGGTGGTGTCCGAGCGGGTCAGGACCAGATAGCCCGCGACCACTGACGCGACGACGAGAAGGGCCGCCAGGGTCAGCACCCCGGGGCGTGTGGTGCGGCGGGGTGCGCGGGGTCGGCGGCGGCGGCCGGACGGCGGTTTCATGCGCGGCTCATTCTGCGAGGGGGGAGGAGTGGGGGGTACAGAACGGTTCTGGGCGGGCTCAGCCGATGCCGCGGGCACCGGACCAGATGCGGTACGGGACGCTGTCGCCGGGGGAGCCCGCGATGCCCTTCAACGGCAGGGGTTCGAGGCTCTTGCCGAGGTCGATGCGGTAGGCCACCACGGCCGTCGACACGGAGTTGGCCGTGCCGATGTACCAGGCGGCGGTGTCGTTCTGCGTGGTGCCGGCCTTCCCGGCCACCGTGGCGGTGGTGGCCGCCCCCGGTCGGGCGGTGCGGAAGGCGTCGGTGAGGGCGGACTGGACCGCCTCGGCCACGGTCGCCTTCACCGCACGGCGGGACGCGGGCTTCGTCAGCGCGACCTCGGAGCCGTTGCGGGTGATCCGGGCCACCGAGTACGGCTCGACGTGCCGGCCGGCAGCGGCGAACGTGGTGTATCCGCTCGCCATGCGGATCGCGCTGGGCGTGGCACTGCCCAGGGACATCGCGGGCACCTGCGGCCCGAAGCTGGAGGAGAGCAGGCCCGCCCGCTGGGCGGTGTCCCGCACCGTGTCCAGGCCGGTGTCCATGCCGAGCTGCATGAACGGCGTGTTCACCGACAGGGCGAGCGCCCGGCTCAGGCTGATGCGCCCATAGGACTTCCTGCCGTCGTTGTGGGAGGTGACCTGCTTGCCGCCGCGGTCCCAGTAGGGCCCCTCGGGTGTCATGACGCTGATGCCGTCGTCCCCGTCGTACAGCGTCTGCGGGGTCACCTCGGTCGCGGGGCCCTCACGGGTCTTGTGCACTCCGTTCTCCAGGGCGGCGGCGTAGACGAACGGCAGGAAGGCCGAACCGGCGGGGACGGTGGTGGCGTTCGACTCGTTATAGCCCTGTTCTCGGTGGTCGGGGCCGCCGTGGACGGCGAGGATGCGCCCGTCGGTGGCCACCGAGGCGGCGCCGAAGTGCAGGGTCTTCGCCTTGGCCGCGTCGTCCTTCCGCGCCTGCTTGCGGGCCTTGTCCACGGCGTCGGTGAGCGCGGTCTCCTGCTTGCGGTCGAAGGTCGTGTAGATCTGGTAGCCGCCGAGGTCGAACTCCCTGGCCGAGAGGTGAGCCGCCTTCTTGGCGTA
Organism: Streptomyces sp. NPDC045955; assembly: GCF_056430805.1. Lineage (NCBI taxonomy): Bacteria > Bacillati > Actinomycetota > Actinomycetes > Kitasatosporales > Streptomycetaceae > Streptomyces > Streptomyces sp. NPDC045955. Next base: position 189,942 of record NZ_JBWKKY010000007.1, on the reverse strand, counting down.
CTGGGCGGCCAGTTCGACGAGATAGTCGCTCTGCTTGCCGGTGTCGTACCCGGGCGCCCGCTTCAGCGGCTCGGGGAACTGCTGGTAGCGGGCCCGCTCGGACGTCGACAGCGCGCCGGTGTCGACCATGCGGTCGAGGATCCAGGACCAGCGCTCCACCGCCCGGGCATGGTTGGCCTTGCTCAGGGCCGGGTCGTAGAGCGCGGCGCCCTTGAGGAGGGAGGCGAGGCAAGCGGCCTCGCCGGCGTCGAGTTCGCCGACGTCCTTGCCGTAGTAGGCCTGTGCGGCGCGCTGGATGCCGTAGGTGCCGCGGCCGAACCAGCTCGTGTTGAGGTAGCCCTCGAGGATGTCGTCCTTGCTCATCTCGTTGTCGAGCTTGAGGGCGAGCATCGCCTCGGTGAACTTGCGGCCCACCGAGCGGTCCTGGTTGAGGTAGACGTTCTTGACGTACTGCTGGGTGATGGTGGAGCCGCCCTGGGTGTCCCCCTGACCGACGGTGCGCCACAGGGCACGGGTGAGGCCGCTGACGGATATGCCGGGGTCGCTGTAGAAGCTCGCGTTCTCCGCCGCCAGGACCGCGTCGCGGACGTCCTCGGGGATGTCCTTCAGTGGCATGTCCTGCCGCCGCACCCAGCCAGTGCGGGCCATGGGCGTCCCGTCGGACCAGAAGTAGACGTTGTCCTGCTGGGTGGCGTACGAGTTGAGGTTCTGCGGAATGTCGGTGGCGGCGTAGGCGGAGCCCAGGAGGGCGACGGTCAGGCCGGTGAAGGTCAGCGCGGCACCGAGCCACTGCCGCCAGGAAGGCACCCAGCGGCGCCAGCCGGTGCGGTCGGCGTGCGGGTAACGGGGACGGAGGCGGTGGGCGTGGGACCCGACGCGGGTGACGAGTCGGTTCAGCCCGGGGCCTGCGGCTGGGATCCGGGACAGGAGGGAAGGCCGGGCGGCCCTGCGCCGGCGGCCCGATCTGCCGGGTGCGCTGCCGTCCGGGGCCGTGGCGGAGGATGGGGTCGCGTTGTCGGTTGCGGACACGTCGACGGTGCGCAAGAGCATGGTCTCGTCCGCTTTCATGGAAACGGGGACCTTCAACTGCATGGTCTCGTCCGGTTCCCGCCCAGCCTTGTACACGGTTTGTCTCCCTCCCCCTCACGGTGGTGCTCGCGCGGAAGGGCATGGCTGCCGTGGTCGACGGCAACGAGCCCTCATGTCCCCCCGCCTTGCGGCTCCTCGTGGCCATCGAAAGCTATCAGCGGCCTTTACAGTTCCTCCATACCGGTGTGGCAAGAGTGATCAAAAGCAATCCCGAAGGGCGGTATTTCCGCCGGCGCGGATTACTCTGTCCCCATGCCTCGCTACGAGTACCGCTGCCGGACCTGCGGCGACACCTTCGAACTCAGCCGTCCCATGGCCGAGTCCTCCGCCCCCGCGGCCTGCCCCTCGGGGCATGACGACACGGTGAAGCTCCTCTCCACGGTCGCGGTCGGCGGCTCCGCCTCCGCCCCGGCATCGGCGCCCCGCTCGAGCGGCGGCGGTGGGGGCGGCTGCTGCGGAGGCGGCTGCTGCGGCTGACCCTCTTCCTCGGGAGTCCTTTCCGCAGGAGTCCTTTCCGCAGGAGTCCTTTCCGCAGGAGTCCTTTCCGCAGGAGTCCTTTCCGCAGGAGTCCTTTCTTCAGGAGTCCCTTCCTCAGGAACCCTTCAGCTTCGGTTCCCTAACGTGGCCGGCATGACAGCCATCGCAGCGGACGCCGGGCCGCAGTGGGTCAACGACCTGATGGACGCGCTCGGCGCGCCGGGTGCCGGTCTCGCCATCGCCCTGGAGAACCTGTTCCCGCCGCTGCCCAGCGAGGTGATCCTGCCGCTCGCCGGGTTCGCCGCGAGCAGCGGGCGGATGAGCCTGCTCGCGGCCCTGCTGTGGACGACGGCCGGCTCGGGGATCGGCGCCCTCGCGCTCTACGGCATCGGTGCGCTGCTCGGTCGTGACCGGACGGTGGCGATGGCGGCCCGGCTGCCGTTGGTGAAGGTCTCCGACATCGAGCGGACAGAGGCGTGGTTCCTGCGGCACGGCACCAAGGCCGTGTTCTTCGGGCGGATGATCCCGATCTTCCGCAGCCTGATATCCGTCCCGGCGGGTGTCGAACGCATGCGCCTGCCGGTGTTCCTGGGGCTGACCACGCTGGGCAGCGCGATCTGGAACGCGGCGTTCGTCCTCGCGGGCTACCTGCTGGGCGCGAACTGGCACCAGGTGACGGACATGGTCTCCGCCTACTCGAAGGTGGTCCTGGCGGTGTCTGCCGTAGCGGTGGCGGCGTTCATCGGAGTACGGCTGCTACGGCGCCCCAAAGGGGCGCGGGGCTGTGACGATGTGCGGCTCCGCCGCGGGGCGCGACAAGCCACCGCGACGCCGCACCCGCACGACGACCAGGACACCCGAGCTCTCAGGCGCCCCGCACTGCTCCCAGAAGCTCCCGCAGGATCCGCTCCCCCGCAAGGACGCCCCGCTCGGGAAGCGCCCTGATCGCGGGAGCCGTCCAGTCGGTGTCGGCCAGCTCCCCGTGGCCCGGGCGCCAGCCCTGGTCGGCCGCGAGGAGCAGGTCGGCGTCGAGCAGGGAGTCGCCGGCGGCGAGGGTGAGATCGGCGCCGGTCCTGCGGGCGACCTCGCGCATCGCCGCGCTCTTGGTGAGCGGCTTGGGCACGGCGTAGATCTTGCGGCCCTGCAGGGACACGGTCCAGCCGCGGTTCTCCGCCCAGACCGCGAGTTCCTTCACCCAGTCCTCGGCCAGCAGTTCACGCTCGACGACGAGGTAGGCGAAGAGGTCGTCGGCGACGCGGTGCTTGCGCACCCAGACCGGGTCGGCGGCCCTGAGCAGGTGTTCCTGCACCTCGGCCAGGGGCGCGCACTGGTCGGCCAGCCGCGCGGTCACCTGTGCGTGCCAGTCGGGGTCGGACACGCCGTCCACGAGGATGTGGCCGCCGTTCGCGCAGATCGCGTAGGTGGGCGCGGGGCCCGGCAGGTTGATGCGCAGGTACTGCTTGCGCGTGCGGGTCGTCGTCGGCACGAACACGGCCGCGTCGCCCAGGTCGGTGAGGAGCTGCGCCGCCGTCTCCGTCATGTACGACAGCGGCTTGCTCTCGTGCACCTCCACGCACAGCAGCCGGGGGGCCCGCGCGTCCGGCATGGTCAGCGCCAGAGCGGCGGCGGAGTAGATCAGGGTGCGGTCGAGGTCGCTCGCGACGAGTGCGGGCATCAGAGGGTCACCGCCTTGCCGTCGGCGCCGGTCGCGCCCCGGGTGTACTTGGGGTGGATCAGCCCGACGCAGGTGTAGGGCAGGTCCGCCACCTCCTCGACGGGCACGCCGCGTTGCCCGGCCAGCAGGCGGACGTGGTCGAGGTCGCTGCCCGCCCCGGCGCGTGCCAGGACCTTCCAGGGCACGCGGCGCAGCATCACGCGGGTGGTCTCGCCGACGCCGGGCTTGACGAGGTTCACGTCGTGGATGCCGTACTCCTCGCTGATGCGCTCGACGGCGGCCCAGCCCTCCCAGGTGGGCGAGCGGTCGGCGGCGAGCAGTTCCTTCGCCTGGGCGCAGGCGGCGTCCGCGACCTCGGGGAAGCGGGTGGAGACGGCGTCCAGGAAGGTCACCGAGACGTCGGTGCCGGCGAGTTCGCGGTAGAACTTCGCGCCGTGGAAGTCGTGCGGTCCGACCAGGTCCGCGCGCAGCACGGTCCGCGAGATCAGGCCGGACACGGTCGAGTTGAGGCAGGCGGAGGGGATGAGGAAGTCCTCGCGGGTGCCGTAGGTCCTCACGCAGGAGCCCGGGTCGGCCAGGACGGCGATCTCGGGGCTGAAGCCGGTGATGCCGTCGGACTTCTCGAACTCCTCCAGGGCCTGGGCGAGTTCGCGGGTGATGGCGCCCTTGCCGGTCCAGCCGTCGACGAACACGACGTCCCGGGGGTCGTGGTGCCGGGCGAGCCAGCGCAGCGCGTTGGCGTCGATGCCGCGGCCGCGGACGATCGACACGGCGTAGTGCGGCAGGTCGAGGCCGTGCCGGTGCTGGGCCCAGCGGCGCATGAGGATGCCGATCGGGGTGCCCGCGCGGGCGAGGGAGACCAGGACGGGGCGGGGTGACCGCTCGGCCAGGACGGTCTCGGTGACCACGCCGACCGCCTGGGCGATGCGGGCCGCCGAGTCCTCCAGCGCGGCGTGGAACAGCTGCTGGTACTGCTCGCTCGGCTGGTACTCCACGGGCAGCGACTCGGCGTAGTGCGCGCCGCCGCTCTGGATGGCCTCCTCGCGCTCCTCGGTCGGCGCCTCCAGCGTCACGTCCGAGAGGTCCTGGAGCAGCCAGCCGACCTCCTCGGGCGCGTACGAGGAGAAGGCGGGGCCGCGGAGGGGCTCGGGCAGCATGGAGGGCCTTTCGGGGGCGTGCGGGGCCTCGGGGGCGTACGACGGTACGACGGCGAGGAGGACCTCGGGGGTGTGCGCGGCGAGCTGGGCCAGCAGGCCGTCGGGCGCGTGCAGCGGGGGCGTGTCCGCGGCCGAGTCGACGACGGCGATCACGGCGTCGTAGCCGGCACCGGCGACGTTGTAGGCGTACCGCTCGCCCGGGCCGTCGGCGGGGTCGTCGTGGGAGGGGAAGACCAGGCGGGTGCGTATCGCGTAGCCGGGGTCGTCGACGGCGAGGACGGGCGAGCGGGTGGTGGTCGAGTAGCGGACCTCGACGTCGGTGATCCGCTCCAGCTCCTGGGCGAGCCTGAGCGGGGCGTACATCAGCTCCTCGAAGCCGAGTATGTGCACGCGGCGTGCGTTCTGAGGCAGCGCCTCGGAAAGCCGTGCGGCCATGCCCGGCAGGGCGGCCTCCAGCCGTGTCCGGTGCGCTGGGGTGAAGCCGTGCCGGCCGCCGTCGGGCAGCCCCTCGGGCCAGCGCAGGTCTATGCGGGTGACGTGGGGGTGGGCGCGGTTGTCGTCCGGCTGCGGGCCGGTGGGGGCTGTTCGCGCAGTTCCCCGCGCCCCTGCGGGGTCGGCGGCAACGCCCTCAGGGGGCGCGGGGAACTGCGCGACCGGCCACGACGCTGCCGCAGACGACCGATCACCTGCCGCGGCACTCTCCGCCTCGTACCGCGCCACCAGCTCCCGCCCCTTCTCCAACACCCCCTCGGGCAGCCGCACCGTCCCCGAAGCCGCCGCCACGAGATCCACCCGCGCGCCGATCTCCCTCGCGAACTCCTCCAGCCGCCCCGCGTCGGCAGCCGACCGCATATCCACCAGCGCCACCACCACATACCGCCGCCGCGGATACCGCTGATGAAGATCCCGGACGGTGTTCAGCACCGTGTTCCCCGTGGAGAACTCGTCGTCGACCAGGACCAGCGGCCCGTCGCCGGTGAGCAGCGCGGGGTCCTCCGGCAGGAGCAGGTGCGAGGTCGCGTGCGAGTGGGACTCCTCGAAGCCGCCGGCCGGGGCGACGCCGGCGACGGGGCGGCGGGTGGAGTGCAGGTAGGGGGCTGTGCCCAGTCCGTCGGCGACACTGTGGCCGAGTCCCGTCGCGGTCTCCGCGTAGCCGAGGACGACCGCGCGGCGCGCCTCGTCGGCGCCCAGCAGTTCACGCACCCGGCGGCCCAGTTCGAAGCCGTAGCCGTAGACCACGGACGGCGACTGCGGGACGTGCTTGCCGAGCACGTTCGACACCAGCAGGTGGGCCCGCTTGGGGTTGCGGCGCAGTGCCAGCCCGAGCAGGCCGGTCAGCCGGTCGTCGCCGATGAGCTCGACGCCGAGCCGCTCGGCGACCCAGCTGCCCGACCAGACACCGTCGCCATCGCCATCGCCGTCGCGCACCTGGTCGTGCACCCCCACGTTCACTGCCTTCTCCATGAATTCCCTGCGTCGAAGTCGCCGGTCTCCCCGGCGAGCCTGCGTTCCTCGGATGCCGTGCGTTCAGTCGAGCAGGCCGGCCGCCAGCAGCTCCACGAAGCCGATGTCCTCGTTCGCCACGCCGAAAACCTCGGCACGCAGCAGGGTCCGCTCGGCCCAGGCCCGATGCGGCTTCACCTCGTTCATCTTGTTCGTGTACGCCGACCTCAGCACACCCCCGCCGCCGCGCTCGGGGTGCAGGATGTCCTGGGCGTCCGAGAACTCCTCGTGGCTGACGACCGACAGCGCGTGCACGGGCAGCACGTGCGAGGGGTGGATGCAGGTCTTGCCCAGCAGTCCGTTGGCCTGGTCCAGGGAGATCTCCCTGAGCAGGCCGTCCATGGCGTGCTCAATCAGCTTCTCGCGCAGTTCCGCGGCCTGCACCTCAAGGAAGGGGCTCTGCCGCAGCAGCGGCTTGAACATGCGCTCCTGGACCCGGAAGTACTCCCACACCGGCCCGGTCACGGTGAAGCCGGTCCCGTCGGCGCGGCCCAGCATGTTCACCACGTCGGCGATCACGGAGGCGACGATCTGCACGTCGTAGGCCGTCATGTCGGGGCCTCTGCGCAGCCCGTAGGAGGAGCAGAAGTCCGTCACGCCGAGGCGCAGGGCGAGGACGCGGTCGCGGTACTTGTCGACCGCCCGGGAGATGCCCTCCAGGGTCGCCACGCGCGACTCGCGGTAGAGCAGCTCCGGCGACTCCAGCACCGGCATGGCGAAAAGGCGACGGCCGCCCTCGGCCTCGGCGGTCGCCAGCGCCTCCAGGAAGGGGATGCCGCGTTCCTCGGTGAACTTCGGCAGTACGAATCCGGACAGCAGCCGGACGGCGGGCCCGAGGCGTCGCACCAGATCCGGTATCTGCTCGGGGACGCGGACCCGGATGAAGAGCAGTGGCAGGTCCGCGCCCGGGCGGTCGGCCAGGGCCGTGAGCTGGCGGACGAGGTTCTCCTCGCCCGGGCCGACCTCCGCGTCGTCGATCGAGTCCTCCAGGCACAGGACCATGGAGACCACGCCGCGACCGGCCTGCTTGAGAATGTCGTCGGCGAGGCGGGTCCGGGTGGCCGGGCTGTAGAGCGTGGCACCGAGGGCGGCCGAGAGCAGCCGGGCCGGCGAATCCGCGGTGAACGTACACGGCTCGCGATAGAAGAGACGCTTCCGCACCTCAGGGGCGATGTGCCCGAAATGCCGCATGGAACTCCCCCGTGGTGGTGGTGCGACCTGCGAATCGTTGAAAGCTGGCCGGTAATAGTACGTAGAAGTCCATGGCAGAGGTTCCCGTCAGGCATGAACTTCACGTAACGCGGGCAAGCACAGCCGGGCCCGGTCATGACGACGGTAGTCCGCGGGGGCCGTCGGCGCCGCTCGGGGCCCCGCGTTGTCGTGAGCAGGACCGAGAAGGCAGGATGACCGCATGACGCACGCGATGCTGAAGGGGTCGAACGTCCCGCTGGAAGCCACCACGGTGCGGGCCGTGCTGCGCTGGACACCCGGGCAGGGGGTTCCGGACGTCGACGCCTCCGCGCTGCTCCTCGGCCCCGACGGTCATGTGCGCTCCGACGAGGACTTCGTTTTCTACAACCAGCCCCGGCACCCTTCCGGGAAGGTGTGGCGGCTCGGCAAGAAGCGGGTGACCGAGGGCCTGACCGACACGATCCAGACAGATCTCGCCGGTGTCGAGTCGGGAGTCAGCCGGATTCTGCTGGTCGCTTCGGCGGACGGCGTCTCGTTCGACCGTGTACGGGCGCTGCGCATTCTGCTGTACGACGCGGCGAGCACCGGCGGGGAGGCTCTGGCGTACTTCGACGTCAACCCGGAGACGGGCCAGGAGACCGCGCTGATCTGCGGTGAGCTGTACCGGCGCGGGGAGGGCTGGAAGTTCCGGGCGCTGGGCGAGGGCTATTCGAACGGGCTGCAGGGGCTCGCGACCGACTACGGCATCTCGGTGGACGAGTCGGAGGCGATGGAGGAGACGGCCGGGCAGCCGGCGACCGCCGACCCGGCACAGTCCACGACCTCTGCCACGACCCAGCAGCCCCCGGCCACGACCCAGCAGCCCGGGACCGCCGCCCCGCCCTCCCCCGAGGTGTCCCGGCCGCTGCCGCCGGAGCAGCCGACCGTGGTGCCCCCGCAGCCCGCGTACGGCTATCCGCCCCAGCAGCCCCCGGCGACCCAGCCGGCGTACGGCTACCCGCAGCCCACCAGCCAGCCCGCCTACGGCTACCCCCAGGCGCCGGCGACCGCGGGCGTCACGGGGGCCCAGTCCGGCTACGGCTACCCGGAGCCGGTCGCGGCCCCCGACCCGGACTTCCGCCTGCCCCCGCAGGGCCCACAGTTCATCGGACGCTAGGCAGGCGGAAACAACCCTCGGGAGTGCCCGCCTAGCGCTCGACCTTCGTCTTGTAGCCCCGCCCCCACTGGAGCCCCCAGCCGTACAACCGGTCCAGTTCGGCCTGGAATCCGTAGACGAACTTCGCCTCGCGGCGCACGATGATCTCGTCCTTGACCTTTTCGATCATGACGACGGCGCAGGAGCGGGCCTGTGGCTGGCGTTCGTCGAGATGGATCTCGATGCGGGGGCCGTTGCTCGGGTACAGGGTGACGATGGCGTGGGCGCGGTCGAAGGCGGGTGTCGCGTCGTAGATGTAGACGAAGACCAGGAGCCGCTTGATGTCGTCGCGGTGGTCGAGGTTGATGTACATCGTCTCGCCGGACGCGGAGCCGAAGCGGTCGTCGCCGCTGAGCTTGACGTACGGCGGGGCGTTGACGTCGCCGAAGTAGCCGCCGAGGGGCTGGACGACGCCCTTGCTGCCGTCCTGGAGCTCGTACAGACAGCCCAGGTCGAGGTCGACGTTGACCACGCTCTGGCTGTGGCCGATGACCTCGGGCGGTTTGAGGGCCCTGAAGGGGTGCCGCAGCAGGCTCTCGCGCTGCGGGCCGCCGATGTCGGAGGTGCGCATCCGCCAGCTCAGGTTGACCCGGAGATGGCCGGTGGCCGCGCCCTGTTTGGTGAGTGATATCTGCGCGCGCCGCTTGGTCAGTTCGATCGCGTTGGTTGCCGCGTGACCCGAGTCGAACTGCGCATCGCGCCCACGCCGGAGTCCGTCGAACAGGCCCATTCCGCCCCCACGTTCCCTTGGTGACCGCGGGTCGTCACCGTACCCGCGGCCCTTGACGACCGACGGGGCGGCCCCGAGGAGTCACCTCGGTGGCCGCCCCGCACAGAGCGTTCCTCACCCGGAGGGGTGTCACACCCCGGACGAGACCTCAGTCTTCTCGTCCGAGCCGGCTTTCCCCTCGGCCGCCGCCAGCGCCTTGTTGCGGCGTACGGAGGACCAGAAGGAGGCGGCGATCAGGACGACGCCGATGAGGCCGGTGACGATCTCGTTGATCTGGTACTGGATGGTGACGAGCAGGATCAGGGCGAGCGCGCCGATGGCGTAGTGCGCGCCGTGCTCCAGGTAGACGTAGTCGTCGAGGGTGCCCTGGCGGACCAGGTAGACCGTCAGCGACCGGACGTACATGGCGCCGATGCCGAGGCCGAGGGCCATCAGGACGATGTCGTTGGTGATGGCGAAGGCGCCGATGACGCCGTCGAAGGAGAAGGACGCGTCCAGGACCTCGAGGTAGAGGAACATGAAGAAGGCGGCCTTGCCGGCCAGCTGGACCGCGGAGCGGGGCTTGCCGCTGCGCTCGGCCTCTTCCTCCGCCTCGTGCTCCCGCTCCTCCTCCTCTTCGAGCTTGTCCTCGAAGTAGCCGGAGAGACCACCGACGATCATGTACGTGATCAGACCGGCGATGCCGGAGAGCAGGACCGTCTCGGCCTTGTCGACGTGCGTACCGCCGTGCTGGTGGGCGTGGGTCGCGAAGGTCATCGCCGAGATCAGCAGGACGATCAGCGCGATGCAGACCGACAGCATGTCGACCTTGCCGAGCTTGGACAGCGGGCGCTCCAGCCAGCCGAGCCACTTGATGTCCCGGTCCTCGAAGATGAAGTCGAGGAAGATCATCAGCAGGAACATACCGCCGAAGGCGGCGATCGCCGGGTGGGCGTCCGTCACGAGCTGCTGGTACTGGTCCTTGTCGCTCAGGGCGAGGTCGACGGCCTCGATCGGGCCCAGCTGGGCGCTGATCGCGACGATCACGACAGGGAAGACCAGACGCATACCGAAGACGGCGATCAGAATGCCGATCGTGAGGAAGATCTTCTGCCAGAAGGCATTCATCTTCTTCAGGATCCCGGCGTTGACCACCGCGTTGTCGAAGGACAGCGAGATCTCGAGGACGGAGAGGATCGCGACGATGCCGAGCGCGGTCCACCCGCCGAACAGGACCGCCGCGACCAGGCCGAGCGCGGTGACCGCGAACGACCACCCGAAGGTTTTCAGAACCACTGGCTACCCAATCGTGTGTGTACGGGGCTCCCCCGCGCCGTACCCGGCTTTACGAACTTTTGAAGCCGAAGTCTAGTCGTCCCCCCTTCGCACCCCACCGGGCCCCGGTTTTTGCTCATATCGCGTTACGTGACGTTGACCCCGAAGTCCAGTGCGATGCCCCGCAGTCCCGACGCGTACCCCTGCCCGACGGCCCTGAACTTCCATTCGCCCTGGTAGCGGTAGACCTCGCCGAAGATCATCGCGGTCTCCGTGGAGGCGTCCTCGCTGAGGTCGTAGCGGGCGAGTTCCTGGCCGTCCGCCTGGTTCACCACGCGGATGAAGGCATTGCTGACCTGGCCGAAGGTCTGGTTCCGCTCGTCGGCCATGTGGATGGAGACCGGAAAGACGATCTTGTCGCACTGGGGCGGCACCTTGGAGAGGTCGATCAGGAGCGACTCGTCGTCGCCTTCGCCCTCACCGGTGAGGTTGTCACCGGTGTGCTCCACGGAACCGTCCGGACTCTTGAGCTGGTTGTAGAACACGAACCACTCGTCCCCGAGCACGCGGCCGCCGCTGCACATCAGCGCGCTGGCGTCGAGGTCGAACGGGGCTCCGGTGGTGGAGCGCGCGTCCCAGCCGAGCCCGATCATCACCTGAGTGAGGTTCGGTGCGGCCTTGGACAGGGAGACATTGCCCCCCTTGGCGAGCGTGACACCCATGATGCTGTCCCTCCCCTTGGGCCACAGGCCCGGTGGTGTTTCTCAGGTGGTCCTGCACGTCCGGCGCCGCACGTAAACCGTGCGGCGCCGGACAGGAAGACCTGGGGCCCCGTCGCCGGGGCCCGTCAGATGGCTCAGACGTTCACGCCGAAGTCCTGCGCGATACCGCGCAGGCCCGAGGCGTAGCCCTGGCCGATGGCGCGGAACTTCCACTCCGCGCCGTGCCGGTAGAGCTCACCGAAGACCATGGCGGTCTCGGTGGAGGCGTCCTCACTGAGGTCGTAGCGGGCGATCTCGGCGCCGCCGGCCTGGTTCACGACGCGGATGAACGCGTTGCGGACCTGGCCGAAGGACTGCTGGCGGGTCTCGGCGTCGTAGATGGAGACCGGGAAGACGATCTTCTCGACGTCGGCCGGGACCGTGGCCAGGTTGACCTTGATCTGCTCGTCGTCGCCCTCGCCCTCACCGGTGAGGTTGTCGCCGGTGTGCTCGACGGAGCCGTCGGGGCTCTTGAGGTTGTTGAAGAAGACGAAGTGCTGGTCGCTGGCGACCTTGCCGGAGTTGTTCAGCAGCAGCGCGCTGGCGTCCAGGTCGAAGTCGGTGCCGGTCGTGGTGCGGACGTCCCACCCCAGACCGACGATGACCGCGGTCAGGCCCGGCGCCTCCTTGGTCAGCGATACGTTGCCGCCCTTGCTGAGGCTGACTCCCACGAGTCCTCCATTGGTGTCCGGGGGCGGGATGCCCCGTTGTGCTCGGATGTCGGATCAACGAGTCGATCCTAGTGACGGGTTCCCGCCCCACGCAGGCCCTGAAGCCGACAATTCAGCGGGTGTCGAGCGCATGACGCCCGACCGGCGTCACAGGGTGTCGAGCGCCTTCACGTAGTCGTTCAGGTCGCGCGCGTCCGGCAGGCCGTTGACGACCGTCCAGCGCACGACGCCCTCCTTGTCGATGACGAAGGTGCCGCGCACGGCGCAGCCCTTGTCCTCGTCGAAGACGCCGTAGGCGCGCGAGACGTTGCCGTGCGGCCAGAAGTCCGACAGCAGCGGGTACTCCAGACCCTCCTGCTCGGCGAAGACGCGCAGCGTGTGGATGGAGTCGTTGGAGACGGCGAGCAGCTGGGTGTCGCGGTCGGAGAACTGCGGCAGGTTGTCGCGCAGCTCGCACAGCTCACCCGTGCAGACGCCGGTGAAGGCGAAGGGGTAGAAGAGCAGCACCACGTTCTTCCGACCGCGGAAGTCGGACAGCTTCACGCTCGCGCCGTGGTTGTCCTTGAGCTCGAAGTCGGGGGCCTTCTCGCCGACCTGGATCGCCATCGTTGTGGGTGTCCCTTCGTGGGGCTTCTCGAATGGGCCCCACCCTACGCAGGGACCGGCGCAGACCGGTGGGCGGGCCGACGATGCCGGCCCGCCCCTCCGAACGGCTGACGTGCGGACGTGCCGTACGGCTAACGCTTCGACTTGGCGGCTTTGGGCGTCGCCAGCCGGCTGCCGCTCCAGTCCTTGCCGACGCTGACGCTCTTGGACGCCGTCAGACCCGCCGTGGTGGCGGCTTCCGAGATGTCGCTCGGCTCCACATAGCCCGAACGGCCGGTCTTCGGCGTGAGGAGCAGGATCGCACCGCCCTCTTCGATGTACGTGGTGGCATCGACCAGCGCATCCGTCAGGTCGCCGTCGTCGTCACGGAACCACAGCACAACGGCGTCGGCCACGTCGTCGTAGTCCTCGTCCACCAGGTCGCCCTCGACGATGCCCTCGATGGCCTCGCGGAGTTCCTGGTCCACGTCGTCGTCGTAGCCGATCTCCTGGACCACCTGCCCGGGCTGGAACCCCAGCCTGGCGGCAGGGTTCGTCCGCTCCTCCGCGTGGTCCGCGGTCGCGCTCACGGGTTGCCTCCTGATCATTTCTTGGGATGTCGGAACCCCCTGCTCCTGTGAGCTCGGGGGAATCTCAGCCACGCGCGTGCGCGAAGCATTGGCCGTAGTCCACACGGGCGGGGCGGATCGCGCAAGTACCCGGCCGTTCAGACCGCCGAAACGGTGACGATCCTGGCGGTGTCACCGCAACTCCAGGCACACCATCATGGCCCGAGGTGACGCACACCACACCTTTCTGCCCTGTTTGGGCGTTTGGGAATCGTCTGGGGGTACGAGACTCGAAGATATTCACCCCATACGTCACGGAGCTGGTCCCGCGCCCGGGTTACCGCTGGGTAGAGATGACGTTTGCGGCCCCGAGGTGGACCATGGGGAGCGGCGCGGCCCAAGCGACAACGCCCGGCGACGACAGCGAAACAGCGGCCCTCGCAGGCCCTCTGACAGGTAAGGAACAGCGTGGCTTCCGCATCCGATCGCAACCCGATCATCATTGGCGGCCTTCCGAGTCAGGTTCCTGACTTCGATCCCGAAGAGACGCAGGAGTGGCTCGACTCCCTCGACGCCGCCGTCGACGAGCGCGGCCGTGAGCGCGCCCGCTATCTGATGCTGCGGCTGATCGAGCGGGCCCGCGAGAAGCGCGTGGCCGTGCCGGAGATGCGCAGCACGGACTACGTCAACACCATCCCCACCAAGAGCGAGCCGTTCTTCCCGGGCAACGAGGAGATCGAACGGAAGATCCTCAACGCGACCCGCTGGAACGCGGCGGTGATGGTCTCCCGGGCCCAGCGCCCCGGCATCGGCGTCGGCGGCCACATCGCCACGTTCGCGTCCTCCGCCTCCCTCTACGACGTCGGCTTCAACCACTTCTTCCGCGGCAAGGACGAGGGCGACGGCGGCGACCAGGTCTTCTTCCAGGGACACGCCTCGCCGGGCATCTACGCCCGCGCCTTCCTGCTGGACCGGCTCAGCGAGCAGCACCTGGACGGCTTCCGCCAGGAAAAGTCGAAGGCGCCGTACGGCCTGTCGTCGTACCCGCACCCGCGGCTCATGCCGGACTTCTGGGAGTTCCCGACGGTGTCGATGGGCCTCGGCCCGATCGGCGCGATCTACCAGGCGCGGATGAACCGCTACATGCACGCCCGCGGGATCGCCGACACCTCGAAGTCACACGTGTGGGCGTTCCTCGGCGACGGCGAGATGGACGAGCCGGAGTCGCTGGGCCAGCTGTCCATCGCCGCGCGCGAGGGCCTCGACAACCTCACGTTCGTCGTCAACTGCAACCTGCAGCGCCTCGACGGACCGGTGCGCGGCAACGGAAAGATCATCCAGGAGCTGGAGTCGATCTTCCGTGGCGCCGGCTGGAACGTGATCAAGCTGGTCTGGGACCGCACCTGGGACCCGCTGCTCGCCCAGGACCGCGACGGCGTACTCGTCAACAAGATGAACACCACGCCGGACGGACAGTTCCAGACGTACGCCACGGAGACCGGCGCGTACATCCGTGACCACTTCTTCGGCGACGACCACCGCCTGCGCGCGATGGTCGAGGGCATGACCGACGACCAGATCCTGCACCTGGGCCGCGGCGGTCACGACCACCGGAAGATCTTCGCGGCGTACAAGGCGGCCGTGGAGCACAAGGGCCAGCCGACGGTGATCCTCGCCAAGACGATCAAGGGCTGGACGCTGGGCCCGAACTTCGAGGGCCGTAACGCCACGCACCAGATGAAGAAGCTGACGGTCGACGACCTCAAGCACTTCCGCGACCGTCTGCACCTGCCGATCTCCGACAAGGAGCTGGAGTCCGGCGCCCCGCCGTACTACCACCCGGGCCCGGACTCGGAGGAGATCCAGTACATGCACGACCGCCGCCGGGGCCTCGGCGGTTACGTCCCCACGCGCGTCGTGCGGTCCAAGCCGCTGCCGCTGCCCGAGGACAAGACGTACGCGACCGTGAAGAAGGGCTCGGGCCAGCAGTCGATCGCCACGACGATGGCCTTCGTACGCCTGCTCAAGGACCTCATGCGGGACAAGGAGATCGGCAAGCGGTTCGTGCTGATCGCGCCGGACGAGTACCGCACGTTCGGCATGGACTCGTTCTTCCCGAGCGCGAAGATCTACAACCCGCTCGGCCAGCAGTACGAGTCGGTCGACCGTGATCTGCTGCTCGCCTACAAGGAGGCGCCGAACGGCCAGATGCTGCACGACGGCATCTCGGAGGCGGGCTGCACGGCGTCCCTGATCGCCGCCGGCTCGGCCTACGCGACCCACGGCGAGCCGCTGATCCCGGTCTACGTCTTCTACTCGATGTTCGGCTTCCAGCGCACCGGCGACCAGTTCTGGCAGATGTCCGACCAGCTGGCCCGCGGTTTCGTCCTGGGCGCGACCGCCGGCCGGACGACCCTGACCGGTGAGGGCCTCCAGCACGCCGACGGCCACTCCCAGCTGCTGGCCTCCACGAATCCCGGCTGCGTGGCGTACGACCCGGCGTTCGGCTTCGAGATCGCGCACATCGTGAAGGACGGCCTGCGCCGGATGTACGGCGGCTCCGAGGAGCACCCGCACGGCGAGGACGTCTTCTACTACCTGACCGTCTACAACGAGCCGATCCAGCACCCGGCCGAGCCCGAGAACGTGGACGTGGAGGGCATCCTCAAGGGCGTCTACCGCTTCAGCGAGGGCACCGGCGGCTCGATCCCGGCGCAGATCATGGCGTCGGGTGTCGCGGTGCCGTGGGCGGTCGAGGCGCAGAAGATCCTGGCCGAGGAGTGGAACGTCAAGGCCGACGTCTGGTCGGCGACCTCCTGGAACGAGCTGCGGCGCGAGGCCGTGGCCTGCGAGGAGCACAACCTGCTGCACCCCGAGGAGGAGCAGCGGGTGCCGTACGTGACGCGGAAGCTGGCGGGCGCGGAGGGGCCGGTCGTGGCCGTGTCCGACTGGATGCGATCGGTTCCGGACCAGATCGCGCGCTGGGTGCCGCAGACGTACCAG
This sequence comes from Streptomyces sp. NPDC045955, assembly GCF_056430805.1. NCBI lineage: Bacteria > Bacillati > Actinomycetota > Actinomycetes > Kitasatosporales > Streptomycetaceae > Streptomyces > Streptomyces sp. NPDC045955. Next base: position 174,082 of record NZ_JBWKKY010000007.1, on the reverse strand, counting down.
TCGCTCGGCGCGGACGGTTTCGGCTTCGCGGACACGCGGGGCGCCGCCCGCCGCTTCTTCCACATCGACGCGCAGTCGATCGTGGTGGGGGTGCTGACCGAGCTGGCCCGTGAGGGCAAGGTCGACCGGTCGGTGCTCAAGCAGGCCATCGACCGGTACCAGCTGCTCGACGTGTCGGCGGCCGACCCGGGGGTCGCGGGCGGCGACGCGTAACGCACTCGGTCCTGTGAAGGGGTGGTGCGCGTCACGGACGCACCGTGGGCGCACCACCCCTTCACGTTTCCTACGATTCGGCCATGCAGCAGCAGTCGGCCCAACTTCGTTGGGAACAGCACACACAGCGGCCGCTCTTCGCGCTGGCCCTCGCCTTCGCCGTCGCCTATGCCGTGCCGATCGTCCGGCCGGACGCGAGCCGGGCCCTGGTGGACCTGTGCACGGCGGTCGAGTGGGTGGTGTGGGGCGCGTTCGCCCTCGACTACCTGGTTCGGCTCGCCCTCTCCGACCAGCGGCTGCTGTTCGTCCGGACGCACTGGCTCGATCTCGGAGCGGTGCTGCTGCCCTTGCTGCAGCCGATGCGGCTGTTGCGGCTGGTGTCCACGCTGCTGCTCGTCGGCCAGCGGGCGCGGATGGCTTCGCAGATCCGGCTCACGACGTACATCGGCGGCTCGGTGGTCGGGCTGCTGATGTTCGGCTCGCTGGCGGTGCTCTCGGTGGAACGGGACGCGCCGGGCGGGAACATTCATACGCTGGGCGACGCCGTGTGGTGGTCCTTCACGACGATGACGACCGTGGGCTACGGGGATCACGCGCCCACCACCGGGCTGGGGCGGATGCTCGCGGTCGGGCTGATGCTGTCGGGGATCGCGCTGCTCGGTGTGGTGACGGCGAACATCGCCGCCTGGTTCATCGCCCGGTTCGAGAGGGACGACGTGGAGGAGCAGCGGCAGACGGAGGCGATCCGGGAGCTGACGGAGGAGGTGCGGGCGTTGCGCGACGAACTGGCGGCGCTGAAGGGGACGTCGGTGAAATGACCTGAAGGTGGGCCTCCGGCTCGGTCGCCGGAGGCCCTTGCCTCACTTCCCCGGGGAGGAACGGCAGGTCAGAACAGCAAGCCGTTCCCCGGAGTCGTCGCTCCGGACAGCCAGATGACGGCCAGGAGCGTGTCGATGGCACCCAGGACCAGGGCGACCACGGCCGTGGCCGGGCGGGAGCCCGCCCACGTGCGGCCCATGGCGAGCCAGCCGCAGACGATCGCCACGGGGCCGAGGATGATCCCCAGCACGAAGAATCCGGCGACCGCGCAGATGACTCCGATGATTCCGAGCGTCGCGCGATCCGGCCCGGTCCGTGACCACGTCCGGCCACGTGAGCGGGGGTGCCTGCGCGTACCGTGTCCGAAGCTCGCCATCATCAACTCCCGTAAACCCTCAGTCGGTTGGGGTTCGGTTCGGGTACGACATGGCGAGTACCCCCACATGGGGTCTCAATCCCGCTGCTTGCGCGCTGCCCCCCTCCAGCAGCGCGCCGCAGCGTCCGTCCTCCATGCCCTGCGGAGGACTTGACCCACTGTGACCTGCGATGCCCGCCGGAGGGGAGGGGTCGGCGGTTTTGTTCACCCTGATAGGCGAACACCCGGGATTCGGCCGTCAGATGTGCGCGGCGCCCGCTTCGGCGCCCGCGTTCTCACCGCGCTTGGTGAGGAACGCCACCAGCACCGCCACCACGGCGACGCCGCAGGCGACGAGGGACGCCGCGCTCATGCCGGAGATGAACGTGTCGTGCGCGACGCCCGTGATCTTCGCGGCGATCGCGTCCGGCGTCCCCGGCGCCACCGGCGGGACACCGACCTGGACGGCCTCGGACGCCTGGTGCTCCTGCTCCGGGGTGAGCGGCGGGAGCCCCGCCTTCGTCCAGTTGCCCGCGAGGTCGCTGTTGACCTTGGAGGCCATCACGGCGCCGAGCACGGCCGTACCGAGGCTGCCGCCGATCTGCATGGCGGCCTGCTGGAGACCGCCCGCGACGCCCGACAGCTCCATCGGGGCGTTGCCGACGATGACTTCGGTCGCGCCGACCATGACCGGGGCGAGGCCGAGGCCGAGCAGGGCGAACCAGAGCGACATGATGCCGCTGCCGGTGTCCGTCTCCAGCGTCGACATCCCGTACATGGCGATCGCGGTGAACGCCATACCGCCCGCGAGCGGGACGCGGGGGCCGAACTTGGTGATCATCGCGCCGGCGAGCGGCGAGCCGACGATCATCATGCCGGTGAGCGGCAGCAGATGCAGACCCGCGTCGACCGGGCCCATGCCGTGCACGTTCTGGAGGTAGAACGTCACGAAGAACAGGCCGCCCATGAAGGCGATGGCCATCAGGACCATCAGCACGACGCCCGCGGACAGCGCCACGGAGCGGAACAGCGCGAGCGGGATCAGCGGCTCCTTCACCTTCGTCTCCCAGAAGGCGAACAGCGCGAAGCCCAGCACGGAGGCGCCGAGGAACGCCAGCGTCTTGGCGTCGCCCCAGCCCCACTCGGACGGCGGGGCCTTGATGAGCGCCCACACCAGGCAGAACACGGAGATCGACAGCAGGGCGATGCCCGGGATGTCGAAGGAGCGCGGGGCGTTCTCGGCGCGGTGGTCGAGCAGGATCCAGACGCCGAGGACGACGGCGAGGACACCGACCGGCACGTTGATGAAGAACACCGACTGCCAGTTGACGTGCTCGACGAGCACACCGCCGAGGATCGGGCCGCCGGCGGTGGACGCGCCGATGACCATGCCCCAGATGCCGATCGCCATGTTGAGCTTCTCGGCCGGGAACGTGGCCCGCAGCAGACCGAGCGCGGCGGGCATCAGCAGCGCGCCGAAGAGGCCCTGCAGGACGCGGAAGGTGACGACCAGCGCGATGCTGTCGGACAGGCCGATGGCCCCCGAGGCGGCGGCGAAGCCGACGACGCCGATGAGGAAGGTCTGCCGGTGACCGAAGCGGTCGCCGAGCTTGCCCGCGGTGATCAGGGAGACCGCGAGGGCGAGGAAGTATCCGTTGGTGATCCACTGGACCTGGGCGAAGGTGGCGCCCAGGTCCTTCTGTATCGCGGGGTTGGCTATGGCCACGATGGTGCCGTCGAGGGCCACCATCATGACCCCCACTGCGACGGTGATGAGGGTGAGCCAGGGGTGCCCTCGCAGCCCCTTGCCCGGCGTCGCGTCCGACGGCGTCGCCGGTGCCTTGCCCCCCGACCCCGTCGTGTCGATGGTGGTCTGACTAGTCATGCTTCGAGGCTAATGACAGCCACTGACAATTGACAAACCAATTCACTAGCCGGTAACTGACATGACGCCTTCCGTATAGCCTGAACTGGGCAAACGATGAAGAGAGAGGGACCTCTTTGAACCTGCGCGAACGCAAGAAACGGCGCACCCGGGACGCGCTGCTGCGGGCCGCCCTGGAACTGTTCGTCACGCGCGGGTACGAGGAGACGACCGTCGACGACATCGCCGCCGCCGTCGACGTCTCGCAGCGCACCTTCTTCCGCTACTTCGTGAGCAAGGAGGAGACGGCGTTCTACGTGCCGCGGCTCGCGGAGACCCAGGTCGTCGAGGCCGTACGGGCCCGCCCGCCGGGCGAGGCGCCGCTGGAGGCGCTGCGCCGGGCCGTACTGGAGAGCTGGGACACGATCAACGAGACGATCGAGGAGATCGTGCCGGTCGAGCTCCACATGCGCGTCTACCGGGTGATCGAGTCCACGCCCGCACTGCTCGCCGCCCACCTGCGGCGGTCGGCGGAACTGGAGGAGGAGCTCGCGCGCATCATCGCCGAGCGCGAGGGGCTCGACGTGGACACGGACCCGCGGCCCCGCATCATCGTGGCCCTCTTCGGCGGAGTGATTCGCGTCACCGAGCGACTGTGGTCCGCGGGGGACGACCTCACCCTCGAAGGAATGCGCCAACTGACCGCCACCTACCTCGATCAGGTGGGTCCGGCCCTGGCCGGGAACTGGCGTACAGATCAGTCCCCTTAGCACATCCACCGAAACGTGATCCCGGTCACTTGGTTAACGCGAGACCCTCTCGTTCTCCTAGTGTGTCCTTTCAGTGACTTCCTTCGACACCACCCCGCAGCTGAACGTCTGGCGCGCACTGCTCGCTCTGGCCGTCGTGTTCGTGATGCTGGCCACCACCGGCTGGACCGCCCTGCGCAACCAGCGGGGCGACTCGCCCCTCCAGGCCTCGCTCTCCGCCTGGGAGCACGGCCGGATCGGCGGCTACCGACTGCCGGACCCGCAGTCCCAGCCGACGAAGCTCGCCCGCTTCTTCTCCTCGCTCACCGAGCGGGACCGCGCGAACCTGGTCCGCAAGTACCCGCTCGCGGTCGGCAACATGAACGGCGCCCCGGTCGAACTGCGCTACCGCGCCAATCGCGTCGCGCTCGGCAAGGCACGCGAGGTCGAGCGGGAGCGCATGCACGACAGCCGTCTCACCCCGTCCGGGAAACTCGAGGCGCGCCGCCGGATGCACCGCTTCGAAGACCTCATGGAGAAGGGCCGCCACATCCTCGCCTTCGACCCCGAGGGTTCGGGGCGGGTGGCGGAGGTCTTCGGCGACCTGCGCGAGGCGGACCGGGTCTCGGTCGTCGTGCCCGGCGTGGACACCAACCTGCTCACCTTCCAGCGCACCCAGCGCAAGTACGCGGCGCCCGTCGGCATGGCCGAATCCCTGTACGCGGCCGAGCGGACGGCGAGCCCCTCGACCCGTACAGCGGTGATCGCCTGGGCCGACTACACGGCACCCAGCGGACTCGGCATCGACTCGGCCACCGCGATGCGCGCCGAGGAGGGCGCCGTACGGCTGAACGCGCTGGTGCGGGCGCTGCCGGGCAGCTCGCCGGTGTCGCTGTTCTGCCACAGCTACGGCTCCGTGGTGTGCGGGGTCGCCGCGCACTCGCTGCCGGGCCGGGTGTCCGACATCGCGGTGGCCGGCAGCCCCGGCATGCGCGCGCAGAAGGCCGCCCAACTGCACACCACCGCCCGGGTGTGGGCCATGCGGGACGCCGACGACTGGATCCAGGACGTGCCGTACCTGGAGTTCGGCGGGCTCGGCCACGGGGCCGATCCGGTGTCCACCGGGTTCGGTGCGCGGGTGCTGTCGGCGCAGGGTGCGAAGGGTCACGCCGGCTACTTCGAGCCGGGTACGGCAAGTCTGATGAATTTCGCAGAGATCGGCGTTGGCGCATACCGCTCGGTGCACTGCGCGCACGAAGACGGCGTCTGCCGGACCGGTTTGTCCGGCACGGCCGCGGCCTGACGCGCGTAGAGGCGAAGAAACTGCGGTCTGCTCGGGAGGGGGACGGAGGAGCGCGTGCCGCATACGATGAGCCGCATGGGTGACGTACTGGCCGGATTTCATGCCGCCTGGGAGTTCGAGTCCGACTCCGTGCTCATCCGCTACGAACGGGGGATTCGAACACCCAAGCTCTTCCAGGCGCTGGGGGAACGCCGTGTGCCCCTGGACGCGATCGCCGGCGTGACGCTGACGCGCGGCAAGCGCGGCACGGTGGTGCTGCGCGTCGAGCCCCGGCCCGGTGCGGATCCGTTGATGGAGGCCGCCGCCGGGCAGCTCAAGGACAGCGGCGATCCCTACCGGCTGGTGCTGCCCGCCGAGCGCGAGGTCCTCGCGGAGTACTACGCCGACGAGTTGCGGTCGCTGCTGACGGAGTCGGAGTCGGGGCCGGCGGATCGGTTCCTCGTGGAGCCGCCGAAGGGGCCGCTGTCGTTCAAGGCCTACGACGGGAAGGCCTCGTTCGACGGGCGGACCGTGAACTTCCGGTGGTTCTGGACGGGGGCGTCGTCGGCGAAGTGGAAGGCCGGGGACCAGAGCTTCCCCGTCGGGGAGCTGAACGGGGTGGAGTGGCGCTCGCCCGAGGTCTTCGAGGGGCATCTGCGGTTGTTGCGGCGCGACGAGTCGGGGGCGGGGGCTGCCGCGCAGGCCGACCAGGATCCTGCCGCGGTGGTGTTCGGGCTGGGGTACGGGCCTGTGCACGAGTCACTGCCGTTCGCCGCGGCGGTGCTGGCGGCGGTGCGGGCGTCGAGTCCGGTGGCGGCCGTGTCCGCGGCGGGGCCGCGGCGTGATCCCGCGGACATCGCTGAGCGGATTCGGCATCTCGGGGAGCTGCATCAGGCCGGGTTGGTGACGGATGAGGAGTTTTCGGTCAAAAAGGCCGAGTTGCTGGCGGAGCTTTAGCGTCTGCGAGGTTCTCGCCGTGGGCGGGCGCGGGTTGTGCGTGGTTGATCGCGCTCACGCGGCGGAGCCGCATATTGACACAGCCCCGCGCCCCTGAGGTTCCTCTCACTCCCGTCCGGCGGACGTGAAGGCCATGTCCGCGTAGCGGTTGCCTGCCACCTGGGCTGCTATCGGGTCCAGGAGGGTCAGTTCCTCGTCCGTCAGGACGATCCTCGTCGCTGCCGTGTTCTCCTCCACCCTGGACGGCTTGCGGGTGCCCGGGATCGGGATGACCGGGAGGTCGTGGACAGCCGCCTGCTGCTGGACCCAGGCCAGGGCGATCTGACCCGGGGTCGCGTCGTGGGACGAGGCGATCGTGCGGATCGGCTCCAGCAAGGCGGCGTTGCGCGCCGCGTTGTCCCCCGTGAAACGGGGCTGCTGGCGGCGGAAGTCGTCGGAGGACAGGTCCTCGGCCGTGGCGAAGGAGCCCGTGAGGAAGCCGCGGCCGAGCGGGGAGTACGGGACCAGGGCCACGCCCAGGTCGCGGGCCGCGGGGACGACCTTCGGCTCGATGTCACGGCTGAACAGCGACCACTCGGACTGCACGGCCGTGATGGGGTGCACCGCGTGGGCGGCGCGCAGTTCGTCCGCCGTGACCTCGCTCAGGCCCAGGTGCTTGACCTTGCCCTCGCGGACCAGGTCGGCCATGGTGCCGACGCTCTCCTCGATCGGCACGTTCACATCGCGCCGGTGCATGTAGTAGAGGTCGATGACGTCGACGTCGAGGCGCTTCAGGCTCTCCTCGACGGCCTGGCGTATGTAGGGCGAGTCGTTGCGGACGATGCGGCGCGTCGGGTCGTCCGGGGGGATCGACAGGGCGAACTTGGTCGCGATGACGACCTCGTCGCGGTGTGCCTTGAAGAACGGTGACAGGAACCGCTCGTTCTCGCCGGCGCCGTACGCGTCGGCCGTGTCGTAGAGGGTGACGCCCAGTTCGAGCGCCCGTTCGAGGGTGGCCCGGGACGCGTCCGCGTCCGAGGGGCCGTAGCCGAAGCTCATGCCCATGCAGCCGAGGCCCTGGACGCCCACCTCCGGGCCGTTGTCGCCGAGCTTCGCCGTCGTGATCCTGCCGTCCGTCATCGGGACCTCTCCGACGCCAGGGCCCGCCCGGCGTCCGCGTAGAAACTGATCTTCCGGTCGAGCACGGCGAGCGTGCCCCGGAGTTCGTCGATCCTGGCCAGCACGTCCTCGCGCGTCGTCTTCAGCAGCTCGAAGCGCTCGCCGTAGGTGTGGTCGCCCTCACGCACGAGTTCCGCGTACCTGACCATGTCGGCGACCGGCATGCCCGTCAGGCGGAGCTTGCCGACCAGGTCGAGCCAGTCGAGGTCGCGGTTGGTGTAGCGTCGCTGGCCGGTGTGGGACCGGTCGATGTGCGGCATCAGGCCGATGCGCTCGTACCAGCGCAGAGTGTGCGCCGTCAGGCCGGTCAGGGCGACGACCTCGCTGATCGTGTACCGGTCCTCGCCGTCCGGACGCCGGTTCTGCTGGGGCGGGCCGGCGCAGCTGTCGGTCCTGGTACCCGTGGTCTCCATCACCGTCATGACCCCAACGCTAGAACCTTGGAGTGCACTCCAAGCAAGCGCGGACGGTAAGAAATCGGCAGGACGCTTCTTGATCCGGCTGGTTAGCGTAGGGCGTCATGAGTGCCGTACGCCGCGCCCTGCCCGAGGACGCCGAGGAAGTCCTCCGCCTGCGCCAGATCATGATCGACTCGTTGTTCGGTGACCCCTCCGCCGTCTGGCACGGAGAGTCGCTCCCCACCCTGAGGGCCAAACTGGGCGAGTCGGACGGGGACTTCACGGCGTTCGTCGTGGACCACCCGGAACGGCCGGGGGCGCTGGCGTCGCTGGTCGCCGGGACGATCGACTACCGCATCGGGAAGCCGGGCGACCCGCGGGGCAGGGTGGGCTTCGTCTTCAGCGTCGCCACCGACCCGTCCGCCCGGCGCCGTGGATACGCGCGCGCGTGCATGACGACGCTGCTGGAGTGGTTCCGCGAACGCGGCGCCCGGCGCGTGCAGCTCACCGCCTCGCCGGAGGCCGAGCCGCTGTACGTCTCCCTCGGCTTCCGCCCCAAGCCCGACCCCTTGCTGGAACTGACGCTCTGAGCGCATAGGCTCGAACGCATGTCGCTGAAGAGCCTCGCGCTGATCGAGAACTGGCCGGTTCCCACCGCCGCGGCGGGTGTCGTACGGGCGGACGGCACCGTGCCGGGTACCCACGGACCGGCCGGACAGCGGTTCCCGCTCGCGTCGGTGACCAAGCCGCTCGCCGCCTACGCGGTGCTCGTCGCCTACGAGGAGGGGGCCGTCGAACTCGACGAGCCCGCCGGTCCGGCCGGGTCGACGGTCCGGCACCTGCTCGCGCACACCTCGGGCCTCGCCTTCGACGAGCACAAGGTCACGGCCCCGCCCGGGCAGCGGCGGCTGTACTCCAACACCGGTTTCGAGCAGCTCGGCGACCACATCGCGAAGGCGACCGACATCCCGTTCGGTGAGTATCTGCGGCAGGCCGTGCTGGAGCCGCTGGGGATGACCTCGACGACCCTGGACGGCTCTCCCGCCAAGGACGGCGTGTCCACGGTCGAGGACCTGCTGCGGTTCGCGGCCGAGGTGCAGGCTCCGCGGCTGCTGGACCCCCGTACGGTCGCCGAGGCGATGACCGTGCACTACCCGGGCACGAAGGGCGTCCTGCCGGGGTACGGGCACCAGAACCCCAACGACTGGGGGCTCGGCTTCGAGATCCGCGACTCCAAGTCGCCGCACTGGACGGGCTCTTCGTCCTCGCCCCGCACGTTCGGGCATTTCGGGCAGTCGGGTACGTTCCTGTGGATCGACCCCGACGCGCGCGCCGCGTGCGTGGCGCTGACGGACCGGGCGTTCGGGCCGTGGGCGATCGAGGCGTGGCCGGCGTTCACCGACGCGGTGCGGGCCGAGCTCTAGGGTCCTGGTTCATTTCCCAGACGAGCAGCTCCGCCTCCGTCACTCCCTCGGCCTCCAGACCCTTCGCGTCGGTGATCCGGGCCGCGTCGCCGGTGCCCAGCCTCTCGCCGTCCAGGTGTACCTCACCGCGTACGACGTGCACGTACGCGTACGCCGCGTCCGGTACCGCCGTCCGCTCCCCCGGCCCCAGGCGCCGGACGTGCAGCATCGCGCCGGCCTCCGGGACGGCGTACGGCGTCGAGTCGGCGATGCCGTGGACGACCTCGTAGTACGGGTCGCCGCCGGGCCGGAGCGGGGCCAGCCACATCTGGACGAAGGTGAGGGGGCCGGGGCCGTCGTTGCGCTCCACGTGCCGCACCCCGCCCGCCGAGCTGAGCCGCTGCACGTCTCCGTGACGCACCACCGACTCGTGCCCGGTGGAGTCCCGGTGCGTCAGCTCGCCCTCGACCACCCAGGTCACGATCTCGGTGTGGCTGTGCGGATGCTCGTCGAAGCCGGCGCCGGGCGCCAGGTGCTCCTCGTTGCAGGCGATCACCGCGCCGAAACGGAGGTTGTCGGGGTCGTAGTGAGGCCCGAAGGAGAAGGCGTGCCGGCTCTCGATTCCGGCGGCCGGGTCACCGCCCTGGTAGCGCTCTTCGGCGCGCCGAATGTCCATCACGCAGTCCACCGTAGACCCGGCGACGCACCCTCCCGTCCGGATAAGGCAGTCTTGTCCCGTGCCCGAACCCGAAACCAGCAAGCACCAGGCCGCAGCCCACGACGTCCATCCGCATGCCGCGACGCTGAAGCGGCTGGAGAAGTCGTCCGGATCGCTCGCCGCGCAGGCCATCGCGCGGATGGACGAGACGCTGCCCTGGTACCGGGCCATGCCCCCGGAGAACCGTTCCTGGATCGGTCTCGTCGCGCAGGCGGGTATCGCCGCCTTCACCGAATGGTTCCGGCATCCGGACGCCCCGCAGGCCATCTCCACCGACGTGTTCGGAACCGCGCCGCGGGAACTGACCCGGGCGATCACGCTGCGCCAGACCGTGGAGATGGTGCGCACCACCATCGAGGTCATGGAGTCCGCGATCGACGAGGTCGCGGCCCCCGGCGACGAGCGGGTGCTGCGCGAGGCCCTGCTCGTGTACGCCCGGGAGATCGCCTTCGCCACCGCCCAGGTGTACGCGCAGGCCGCCGAGGCGCGCGGCGCCTGGGACGCCCGCCTGGAGTCCCTGGTCGTGAACGCCGTGCTCAGCGGCGAGGCCGACGAGGGCGCCGTCTCGCGCGCCGCCGCCCTCGGGTGGAACTCCCCCGAGCACGTGTGCGTGGTGCTCGGCACCGCGCCCGACGGGGACAGCGAGCTGACCGTCGAGGCCATACGGCGCGCGGCCCGCCACGCCAAGCTCCAGGTGCTCACCGGGGTGCTCGGCGACCGGCTGGTCGTCATCGCGGGCGGCAGCGACAACCCGCTGGCCGTCGCCAAGTCGCTCATCGGCCCGTTCGCGGCCGGACCGGTCGTGGCGGGCCCCGTGGTGCCCGACCTGCAGGCCGCGACCCGGTCCGCGCAGGCCGCCGCGGCGGGCCTCAAGGCGTGTTCCGCCTGGCAGGACGCCCCGCGCCCGGTCCTGGCGGACGACCTGCTTCCGGAGCGGGCGATGGCCGGCGACCCCTCGGCCCGCGACCAACTGGTGGAGGAGATCTACAGACCGCTGGAGGAGGCCGGGGCCGCGCTCCTGGAGACCCTCAGCGTCTATCTCGAGCAGGCGAGCAGTCTCGAAGGCGCCGCCCGGATGCTGTTCGTGCATCCCAACACCGTCCGCTACCGGCTTCGACGTGTGACTGACGTCACCGGCTGGTCACCCTCCGATGTACGCTCTGCGTTCACCCTGAGGATCGCGCTGATCCTGGGGCGTCTGGTCGATGGAGATCTCCAGCCCTAAGGTTTTGTCGAGGCTCGACAAAACCCCCTCGTGTTCTTCGTCCCTGTCCCCACGGGCGGCCGTGCCCGTCCCCAAGAGAGAGTGTGAGAGTGCTCGTACTCGTCGCTCCCGGCCAGGGCGCCCAGACGCCCGGCTTCCTGTCAGCATGGCTCGACTTCCCCGGTGTCCGCGGTGCCCTCGAGGCCTGGTCGGACGCCGTGGGACTCGACCTGATCCGTTACGGCACCGAGGCCGACGCGGAGGAGATCCGCGACACCGCGGTGGCTCAGCCGCTGCTGGTCGCGGCCGGACTGGCGTCCGCGTACATGCTCTTCGACGACCCGGCCGAGCTGCCGAGCAAGGTCGGTGCCCTCGCCGGTCACAGCGTCGGTGAGATCACCGCGGCCTCGCTCGCCGGGGTGCTCCCCCACGAGGAGGCGCTCCGCCTGGTCCGCACCCGCGGGCTCGCCATGGCCGAGGCCGCCGCCGTCACCGAGACCGGCATGGCCGCGCTCCTCGGCGGCGACCCCGACGTGACGGTTCCGCACCTGGAGAAGCTCGGCCTGACCCCGGCGAACATCAACGGCGCGGGCCAGATCGTCGCGGCCGGCACCAAGGAGCAGCTCGCCGCGCTGGAGGCGGACAAGCCCGAGGGCGTGCGCAAGGTCGTCGCGCTGAAGGTGGCCGGCGCCTTCCACACGCACCACATGGCCCCCGCGGTCGACACGCTGGCGAAGGCCGCCGAGGCCCTGGCGCCCGGCGACCCGACCGTCACCTACGTCTCGAACAAGGACGGGCAGGCGGTCGCCACCGGCACCGAGGTGCTGGACCGTCTCGTCGGCCAGGTCGCCAACCCCGTCCGCTGGGACCTGTGCATGGAGACCTTCAAGGAGCTCGGTGTCACGGCCCTGATCGAGGTGTGCCCCGGCGGGACCCTCACCGGCCTGGCCAAGCGTGCCCTGCCCGGGGTGAGGACGCTGGCCCTGAAGTCCCCCGCCGACCTCGACGCGGCTCGCGAGCTCATCGCCGAGCAGAGCGCCTAGAAGGAGCCCGAGAGCATGGCGAAGATCAAGCCCAGCAAGGGCGCCCCGTACGCGCGGATCCTCGGCGTCGGCGGCTACCGCCCGACCCGGGTCGTGCCGAACGAGGTGATCCTGGAGACGATCGAGTCGTCCGACGAGTGGATCCGATCGCGCTCCGGCATCGAGACGCGGCACTGGGCCTCCGACGAGGAGACCGTCGCCGCGATGTCGATCGAGGCGTCCGGCAAGGCCATCGCCGACGCCGGCATCTCCGTCGAGCAGATCGGCGGCGTGATCGTCTCCACCGTCTCGCACTTCAAGCAGACCCCGGCCATCGCCACCGAGATCGCCGACAAGCTGGGCACCGACAGGGCCGCCGCCTTCGACATCTCGGCGGGCTGCGCGGGCTTCGGCTACGGCCTCACGCTCGCCAAGGGCATGATCGTCGAGGGCTCGGCGGAGTACGTCCTGGTGATCGGCGTCGAGCGGCTGAGCGACCTGACCGACCTTCAGGACCGCGCGACGGCCTTCCTGTTCGGCGACGGTGCCGGCGCGGTCGTGGTCGGCCCGGCCCAGGAGCCCGCGATCGGCCCGACCGTGTGGGGCTCGGAGGGCGACAAGTCCGACACCATCAAGCAGACCGTGCCGTGGACGGACTACCGCGACGGGACGGTCGAGAAGTTCCCCGCGATCACCCAGGAAGGCCAGGCGGTGTTCCGCTGGGCCGTGTTCGAGATGGCGAAGGTCGCCCAGCAGGCGCTGGACGCGGCCGGGATCACCGTGGACGACCTGGACGTCTTCATCCCGCACCAGGCCAACGTGCGGATCATCGACTCGATGGTGAAGACGCTGAAACTGCCGGAGCACGTCACGGTCGCCCGTGACATCCGCACCACCGGCAACACCTCGGCCGCCTCGATCCCGCTCGCGATGGAGCGGCTCCTGGCGACCGGCGAGGCGAAGAGCGGCGACACCGCGCTCGTCATCGGCTTCGGGGCGGGTCTCGTCTACGCCGCGACTGTCGTTACCCTCCCCTAGGCACGCTGTGCCGGATCATGCGGTCCGGCACAGGAGAAACACCTGCCACACCCTCTGGAACATCTACGAAGGAGCGCCGACATGGCCGCCACTCAGGAAGAGATCGTCGCCGGTCTCGCCGAGATCGTGAACGAGATCGCCGGCATCCCGGTTGAGGACGTCCAGCTGGACAAGTCCTTCACCGACGACCTGGACGTCGACTCGCTGTCCATGGTCGAGGTCGTCGTCGCCGCCGAAGAGCGCTTCGACGTCAAGATCCCGGACGAGGACGTCAAGAACCTCAAGACCGTCGGCGACGCGACCGACTACATCCTCAAGCACCAGGGCTGATCAGCCGATCAGACCCCTGGGCTGACTGCCCCGCCACCCGGCGGTGGCGCCGCTTAATCCTCGGATCCGTTGGAGAAAGAATTCCCGTGAGCTCGACCAATCGCACCGTGGTCGTCACCGGTATCGGCGCAACCACACCGCTGGGTGGCGACGTAGCCTCTACCTGGGAGGGTCTGATCGCCGGACGTTCCGGCGTCAAGCCCCTGGAGCAGGACTGGGCCGCCGATCAGGCGGTCAAGATCGCCGCCCCGGTCGCCGTGGAGCCGACCGAGGTCATCCCCCGGCCGCAGGCCCGCCGACTGGACCGCTCGGCGCAGTTCGCGCTGGTCGCCGCCAAGGAGGCCTGGGCGGACGCCGGTTTCGAGGCGAAGGCCGGCGAAGACCCCACCATCGACCCCGACCGGCTCGGCGCGGTCATCGCCTCCGGCATCGGCGGCGTGACGACGCTCCTCGACCAGTACGACGTGCTCAAGGAGAAGGGCGTCCGCCGCGTCTCCCCGCACACCGTTCCCATGCTGATGCCCAACAGCCCGTCAGCCAACGTCGGGTTGGCCGTGGGTGCCCGGGCCGGCGTGCACACGCCGGTCTCCGCCTGTGCCTCCGGCGCCGAGGCCATCGGCTACGCCATCGAGATGATCCGCACCGGCCGCGCCGACATCGTCGTCGCCGGCGGTACGGAGGCGGCGATCCACCCGCTGCCCATCGCCGCGTTCGGCAACATGATGGCGATGTCCAAGAACAACGACGACCCGCAGGGCGCGTCGCGTCCCTACGACGTGGCCCGCGACGGCTTCGTCCTCGGCGAGGGCGCCGGTGTCATCGTCCTGGAGTCCGCCGAGCACGCCGCCAAGCGCGGGGCCCGGGTGTACGCCGAGGCGGTCGGGCAGGGCATCTCCGCCGACAGCCACGACATAGTGCAGCCGGAGCCGGAGGGGCGGGGCATCTCGCAGGCCCTGCAGAACCTGCTGGAGCGCACCGACCTGGACCCGGCGGAGATCGTGCACGTCAACGCGCACGCGACGTCGACGCCGGCCGGTGACATCGCCGAACTGAAGGCGCTGCGGAAGGTGTTCGGTGACGACACCGACCACATCGCGGTGTCCGCGACGAAGTCGATGACCGGGCATCTGCTGGGTGGTGCGGGTGGTGTCGAGACGGTGGCGACCGTGCTCGCGCTGTACCACCGGGTGGCTCCGCCGACGATCAACGTGGAGACCATCGACCCCGAGGCCGAGGCGAACGCGGACGTGGTGCGGGGTGAGGCCCGGAAGCTGCCGGTCGACGGGCGTATCGCCGCGTTGAACGACTCGTTCGGGTTCGGTGGGCACAACGTGGTGCTGGCGTTCCGGACGGTTTGATCCTGCCTTACGGCGAGTGGCCCGGACTCTTCGTGAGTCCGGGCCACTCGCCGTTCTGTGTCGCGTGGTGTGCCGGGTGCGCGTCGGTGGGGGTTGTTCGAGCCCGCGCGGCGGAGCCGCATATCGAAACAGCCCCGCGCCCCTGAAAGGGGCGTTACACCACCTGGTGGAGCCAGCGCACCGGGGCGCCCTCGCCTGCGTAGCGGAAGGGTTCCAGCTCGTCGTCCCAGGGCTTGCCCAGGAGTTTGTTGAGCTCGGCCTCGAGATCCGTCTCGCCGCGCTGGCTGCGTTGCAGCGCCGCGCGCAGGCGGTCCTCGGGGATGAGGATGTCGCCGTGGATGCCGGTGACGGCGTGGAAGATGCCCAGGTCGGGTGTGCAGCTGTAGCGCTCGCCCTCGGCGGTGGGGCAGGGTTCCGCGGTGACCTCGAAGCGGAGCAGGTGCCAGCCGCGCAGCGCGGAGGCGAGCTTGGACGCCGTGCCGGCCTGGCCCTGCCAGGAGAACTCCGAGCGCCAGGTGCCCGGGGCGGCGGGCTGACGGATCCAGTCCAGGCTGACGCGCGTACCGAGCACCCCGGCGACGGCCCACTCGACGTGCGGGCACAGCGCGCGCGGCGCCGAGTGCACGTACAGAACTCCACGTGTCGTCACCGGAACCTCCGGGCAGAGCGGGACATCTTGGAAAGGGGCGGAACGGCTGTGACCGGGCGGGTCACGTTGATGGCGAGGCTACCGTGCGGTGACGCAAGGAGTGTGACGTACGGTCGGTCCCGGTGCCGGGAAACGCCCGCCATTCACCCAGGGGGACGCTTGTACGGGTGTGAGCCGTTGCACCTGATCGGTCGGGAACCCTCGTGCGTTGTTATTGGTTGGGGAGACAGGCACGGCGCGGCGAGGGGATGGACCAGGGATGCGGAAGCGAAGCCACCGCCCGCGCGTCGTTCTTGCCCTGGCCGTGGCGGCGGCCCTGGGTGCCGCCGGGTGTGACGCTGTCGGGGGCGACTCCCCCGTCCCGTCCGCCACCGCCAAGCCGTCCCCCAGGCCCACACCCCTCTGGGACCGCAGCCCGAGTTCCGTCGCGGCCGTGGGGGATTCCATCACACGGGGTTTCGACGCCTGTGACGTGCTGTCGGACTGCCCGGAGGCGTCCTGGGCGACCGGTGCGAGCCCCGAGGTCGACTCCCTCGCCGTCCGGCTGCTGGGGCGGGCGGGAGCGGCGAAGCGGAGCTGGAACTACGCCGTGACCGGGGCGCGGATGGCGGACCTGCCCGGGCAGATCGCCCAGGCCGTGCGGCGGAAGCCGCAGCTGGTGACGGTGATGGTGGGGGCCAACGACGCCTGCCGGGCCACCCCTTCGGCGATGACCCCAGTCAGCGAGTTCCGCGCCGACTTCGAGGATTCCCTGCGTTCCCTGCGCGAGGCGCTGCCCAAGGCCCAGGTGTTCGTGGCCAGCGTGCCGAACCTGAAGCGGCTGTGGTCCGAGGGCCGTACCAGCCCGATGGGCAAGCAGGTGTGGCAGCTGGGCATCTGCCCGTCGATGCTGGGTGACGCGGACGCCCTGGACTCGGCGGCCAACCTGCGGCGGAACACGGTGCAGAAGCGGGTGGAGGACTACAACAAGGTCCTCAAGGAGGTCTGCGCCAAGGACAAGCGGTGCCGCTACGACGGGGGCGCGGTGTACGACTACCGCTTCGGCACCGCCCAGCTGAGCCGCTGGGACTACTTCCACCCGAGCGTGAACGGACAGGCCCGGTTGGCGGAGATCGCCTACCGGACCGTCACGGCGGAGCGGGCCTGACACCTGGGCCTGACTTAGAGTTCCGCACATGAACGAACTCTTCGGCACACTTTCCGACAGCACGCCGGTGCACCGCTGGACCCTGGAGCGGGCGGGCGTCCGGGTGCGGGTCCTGTCGTACGGCGGAATCGTGCAGTCGATCGAGGTGCCGGACCGCGACGGCAGGGCCGGGGACGTGGTGCTGGGGTTCCCCGGCCTCGACGGCTATCTCGCTCACCCGGAGCCGTACCTCGGCGCCCTGGTCGGGCGGTACGCCAACCGGATCGCCGGGGCCCGGTTCCCGCTGGACGGGCGGACGTACGCGCTCGAACCGAACAACGGGCCGAACGCGCTGCACGGTGGCGTGCGGGGCTTCGACCAGCGGGTGTGGGAGGGGACGCCCGTCGAGCACGGGGTGCGGCTCGCGCGGGTCAGTCCGCACGGGGAGGAGGGCTTCCCGGGACGGCTGGAGGTCTCGGCGACGTACACGCTCCAGGAGAGCGGTGCGCTGCGGATCGCGTACGAGGCGGTGACGGACGCGCCGACCGTGGTGAACCTGACGAACCACAGCTACTTCAACCTGGCCGGTTCCGGTGACGCGGGCGGTCACGAGCTGCGCCTGGCCGCCTCCCGGTACACGCCGGTGGACGCGGACCTGATCCCGACCGGCAGCCTGGACGACGTGACCGGCACGCGCTTCGACTTCCGCGAGGCCCGCAAGGTCGGCGCCGGTTACGACCACAACTTCGTGCTCGACAAGGGCGTGACGGACGTCCCCGAACAGGTCGCCGAGCTGCACGACCCGGCGTCCGGGCGGGTGCTGACGGTGGCGACCACCGAACCCGGACTCCAGCTGTACACCGCCGACCATCTGGGCGAACCCTTCGCGCCCGGCGACGGCATCGCGCTGGAGACCCAGCACTTCCCCGACTCACCGAACCGGCCGGAGTTCCCGGGCACGGTGCTGCGGCCGGGCGGGGTGTACCGCTCGGAGACGGTGTACGGGTTCGGCATCCGCTAGGCCCTGTCGGGGGCCTGGGAAACCACGAGCCCCGGTCCAGGGGTCAGGTCCCGGACCGGGGCTGCTCGGTGGGGAACTTGTCCCGGATCAGACGTTAATCGTCGCGGTGATCCTGCGGTCCGTGATCGAGCGCCCGACCTGGATCTCGTACGAACCCTTCACACACGACCACGACATGGTCGTCTCGTCCCAGATCTCGAAGGCCCGGCGCGGCAGTTCGACGGTCGCCTCGACGCTCTCGCCGGGTCCGGCGTCCACGCCCGCGAAACCGGCCAGCCAGCGGACCGGGCGGGCGGGGTCGGGTTCGCTCGGGGCGAGGTAGAGCTGGACGACCTCGTGGCCGGGGCGGTCGCCGGTGTTGCGGAGGCGGACCTTCGCGGTGGTGGTGTCGGCTGCGCCTTCGATCTCGACCGACTCGTAGGTCCAGTCGGTGTAGCCGAGGCCGTGGCCGAAGGGGTAGGCGGGGGTGCGGCCCTGCTTCTCCCAGGCGCGGTAGCCGATGAAGGCGTCCTCGTCGTAGGGGAGTTCGCCGCCCTCCGGGACGACCTGGGTGACCGGGGCGTCGGCGAGGGAGCCCCAGGTGGTGGGCAGGCGGCCGCCGGGTTCGTGGGCGCCGGTGAGGACGTCGGCGAGGGCCGCGCCGCCCTCCTGGCCCGGGAACCAGGTGAGGAGCACGGCGGCGACGTCGTCGCGCCACGGCATCTCCACCGGGGAGCCGGCGTTGACGACCACCACGGTGTTCGGGTTGGCGGCGGCGACGGCGCGGACCAGGTCGTCCTGGCGGCCGGGCAGGCGCAGGTCCGTGCGGTCGAAGCCCTCCGACTCGACGCGGTCGGTGGTGGCGACCACGACGACGGCCGTGTCGGCGGCGCGGGCGGCCGCGGCGGCCTCGGCGATCAGCTCGTCGGGGTCGCGCTGCGGGTCCTCGTGGGCGAGCGTGAAGCCGATGGTCCGCATGGGGTGGTCGCTGGACGGCGGGACGGTGTAGGTCAGGGAGATCTCGACCGGTTCGCCCGTGGTCAGGTCGACCCGGGCGTGGGGCACCGGGGATCCGAAGAAGGCCGCGAAGGGGTCGCCGTCCTCGGCGGGGCGCTGGACGTCGTCGAAGTAGGTGGTGCCCGCGACGGTCAGCCTGAAGGGGCCGAGGCCCTTGATGCCGAAGGTGTGCGTGCCGGTCTCGCGCGGGGTGAAGGTGCCCGTCAGCTCGACGGTCGCCAGGGTGTCGTGGGTGACGCCGTCCGGGAGGTCGTCGCCCATCCACTGGATGTGGCCGCCGGCGGCCGAGCGGGTGCCGAGGACGGTGCCCTCCCTGTCGCGGCACACGGCGCGCAGCTCGAAGCCCTGGTCGGCGATGGGGAGTTCGGTGTTCGGGTCGGCGCCGAGGACGTAGGTGAGGCTGCCGTCGGGGAGGGCGGCGGTGAGGCCGTCGAGCGGCGAGACGGTCCGGGCGGGGAAGACGGTGGCGGAGCCGCCGCCGAGGACGCGGGCGTCGCGGGCGGCGGCGCCGATCAGCGCGATCCTGCCGGGCTTCAGCGGCAGCGCGCCGTTCTCGTTGCGGACGAGGACGAAGGAGCGGCGGGCGATCTCGCGGGCGAGCGCCTCGCCGTGGACGGGCTCGGGCAGGTCGGTGACGGCCGGTTCGGCGCCCTCCAGGACGCCGACGCGGGCGGCGAGGCGCAGCACGCGGCGGACGGCCTCGTCGACCTGCGCCTCGTCGGCCCGGCCGTCCCGTACGGCCTGCGCGAGGGCCTCGCCGTAGACGGTCCGCGGGCCGGGCATGGCGATGTCGAGGCCGCCGGCGAGGGCGCCGGTGGTGGAGCGGGCGGCGGTCCAGTCGGAGACGTTGATCCCGTCGAAGCCCCACTCGCCGCGCAGGACCTCGTTGACCAGGTAGTGGTGCTCGGTCATCGTCGTGCCGTTGACCGAGTTGTAGGCGGTCATGATGCCCCAGGGGTGGGCGTTCTCGACGATCGCCTCGAAGGGGGCCAGGTACAGCTCGCGCAGGGCGCGTTCGCTGACGAGGTTGTTCACGGTGAGGCGGTCGGTCTCGGCGTCGTTGGCGACGAAGTGCTTGACGGTGGTGCCGACCCCGCCGGACTGGACGCCCCGGACGTACGCGGCGCCGATCCGGCCCGTGAGGTAGGGGTCCTCGCTGTAGGCCTCGAAGTGGCGGCCGCCGAGCGGGGAGCGGTGCAGGTTGACCGTGGGGGCGAGCAGGACGTGGACGCCCTTGCGGCGGGCCTCCTGCGCCAGCAGCACGCCGGCCCGGTGGGCGAGCCCCGGGTCCCAGGTGGCGGCCAGGGCGGTCGGTGAGGGCAGGGCGACGGACGGGTCGTCGGCGCTCCAGTGCACCCCGCGGACGCCGATCGGGCCGTCGGACATGACCAGTGAGGCCAGTCCGGCCTCCGGCAGGGCGGGCAGGCTCCACATGTCCTGGCCGGCCAGCAGCCGCGTCTTGGCGTCCAGGTCGAGCTTGCCGAGGGCGGCCTCGACCGCCGCCTCGCGCCGTACCTCTGCTGTCTCCGCCACGTCGGCACCTCCATGTCGAAAGCCGCTGGATGTCACCATCGTGCCCGGGTTACCTGCCATGCGGTAGGTTTCGTTACCTCCTCGTGATACTTGTGTGGTTCGACATGTCGTACGGTGACGCCATGACGGCCAGGACGAGAAGCGCGGAACGGCGCGCTGAGATCGTGCGGGCCGCTCTGGAAGTGATCGCCGAGCGCGGTTACCGCGGGGCGAGCCTGGCGGCGGTCGCCGAACGGGTCGGGCTCACCCAGCAGGGGCTGATGCACCACTTCCCGACCAAGGAGGCGCTGCTCGTCGCGGTGCTCCAGGAGCGGGACCGCTGGGACGCGATGCCCGCCGGCCGGCTGCGGCTGGACCTGCTGGCCTCGCTCGTCGAGTACAACGCGATGCGTCCCGCCATCATCCAGACCTTCTCGGCGCTGCTCGGCGAGAGCGTCACGGAGGACCATCCGGCGCGCGCGTACTTCACGGAGCGCTACACCGGGGTCCGCGCCGGCCTGGCCGAGGTGCTGCGCGCCGAGTACGGCGACCGCCTGCCGAGCGGCCTCACCCCCGAGCGTGCCGCGCCCCTCCTCGTGGCGGTCCTGGACGGCCTTCAGTACCAGTGGCTGCTGGACCCGGAGTCGGTCGACATGGCGTCCGCGTTCCGGGACTTCCTGACGCTGCTGGGCGAGAACGAGGACTGACCTAGTGCCGCGGCAGGCAACGTCCGCCCCGTTGCGACGCCCGGCACCCTCCCCCACTGTCTTGAGGGCGTGGGGGGTGCCCCCACTCGCCGCACCGGCCGAAAGCCCAAGTACGTCCAGTACGAGGGCTTCCGGCCGGCACTCCCCCAGCCTTCGGCCGGGAGGACCCCCAGAGCACGCACCGGACGCCGCTGCTTGACGGGCGAACGTCGCCTGCCGCGGCACCAGCGAACGGCCGGGACGGCGGCCACGACCTCCACCTCGACGAAGGCCTCCGGCCGGAAGAGCAGGGACACCTCGAAGGTCATGCTGGTCGGCGGGGTTCCGGTGAGGAACTGCCGTCGCACCGTGCCGTATTCGTCCAGCTTCGAGATGTCGGTCAGGTACGTGCGGATGCTGATCACGTCGGCCAGGGTGGCGCCGTGTGCCTCCAGCAGGGCGGCGAGGGTCTCGAAGACGCCCCGGGTCTGCTCGGTGAGGGTGTCGCCCTCCGCGATCTGGCCGGAGACGAACAACAGGGCGCTGCCACGTCGTCGGCGAGTGGACCGCCAAGCAGGGCTACGTCGCCGCCGGGCTCGGTGTGACGCTCGTGCCGGCGCTCGCCGCCGAGGCCGTCCGTCCGGACATCAGGCTGCTGCGGGTGCTCGACGAGGGCGCCCCGGCCCGGGCGGTGTACGCGGCGACCGTGCGGGGGGCGGACCGTGACCCCGGCGGCCGTGGCCTTCCTGGGGGCGGTGCGGGAAGCCGCGGCGGCCGTCCCTTCGTGATGCGCACGCCGGCCCCGCCCATGGCGTGGACCACTCCCGTCACGCGATACTGCGGCCGTCCGGCACCACTCAGCGCACCCCACTGCGACGGAAGGCCCGAACTCCCTTGATTTCCCTGCGTATCCGGATCGGTGTCCTCGGTCTGACCCTGCTGACCGGCTTCAGCACCCCGACGGCCGCGAGCGCCGCCGGGGCGGCCCCCTCCCCCACCGTCGAGGAGCGGCGGCTCGACCGAGCCGTCCCGCAGGAGATCCTGCGGCGCTCCGGATTCGACACCGTCGCCCCGCGGTTCGCCCGGGCCCTGTACGAGGCCCGTTCCTACGCGCAGGCCCGCCGGGCCGTCGTGCGCGAGGGAACGGGGCTGTGGCGGCGGGCCGTCGACCGGGCGCAGGGGCGGGGTCCGGCGGGCGGGGACGTCAGCCGGGACGACGACCGGCCGCTGTACTGGGCGCGGCTCGGCATGACGCGTGAAGTGCGCACCTGGGAGCCGGAGTTCGGCCTGACGGACCGACAGCGGGCCGCACTGCTGGACGAACTGGAGCGCACCTCGCGCGGCCAGACGGCCATCGGGTATCCGCAGGGCAAGGGCCTGAAGCGGATTCTGGTCACCGGCTTCGACCCGTTCACGCTGGACCGGGACATCCGTATCTCCAATCCGTCCGGCGCCACCGCGCTCGCCCTCGACGGCACCGTGATCGAGACGGCGGACGGTCCGGCCCGGATCGAGACGGCCGTGTTCCCGGTGCGCTGGCAGGACTTCACGCGGGGCACGGTGGAGCGCACGCTGCGGCCGTACCTGCCGAAGGTCGACCTGTTCACGACCGTGAGCCAGGGCCGGGTCGGGCGGTTCGACGTCGAGCGGACCAACGGGGCCTGGCGGGGCGGCTTCGCGGACAACGACAACGTCGGCCGCACGGAGACCGTCCCCGTCACCGACCCGGCCTCGCAGCCGCAGTGGACGACGACCACGCTGCCGTACCGGGCGATCGTCGCCGCGGACACCGGCCGTTTCCCGGTGTACGACAACACGAGCGTCACGGAGATCCCGGCGGGCGGCACGGAGCCCGTCGTCCGCCCGGACGGGCCGACGCCCGGCTCGACCGCCCGGGCAGGCGGCGGCGGTGACTACCTCTCCAACGAGATCGCCTACCGGGCGACGCTGCTGCGGGACCGGCTGGGGCTGCACGACGTCCTGCCGGGCGGCCATGTGCACACGCCCGTGCTCCAGTTCGGCACCGGGAACACCACGGAGGTCACCGACCCGGAGTTCGTGCGGAACCGGCTGGACATCATCACGCAGGTGAGGACGATCCTGAGGGTGGCTGCTCAGGAGTCGTGACGGCAGCGTCGCCCTCCGCGCCGTCCTCCCGGTTCTCCTCGCCCAGCAGGTCCCGCGCCATGAGGGTGGCACCGGCGACCGCGCCCGGCATCAGGAACACCGCGACGAACGGGACCAGGAAGGCCACGGCCAGCGGCGTGCCGAAGCCCCAGACGAGGGTCTTGCGGGAGCGGAGCAGACCGAGGCGGGTGCGCAGTTCGACGCCGCGGCGCTGGAGGGCGACGGCGGTCAGTTCCTCCGTGAGGAAGAACCCGGTGACGAAGAACCCGATCACTGGTACGGCCGTCTGGCCGACGACGGGGATGAAACCGCACGCGAACAGCAGCACCCCCCACAGGGCGGCCCGGACGACGATCCGCAGGCTGTCCCGGGCGGAGATCCACAACTCCCGCCAGAGCGGCAGGCCCGACTCGGGCGCGTGGCCGTCCGGGGACACGTCCCGGTCGACCTTCTCGGAGAGGTTCTCGTAGAAGGGCTGCCCGATCAGCAGGGTCACCGCGGTGAACGTCACGACGGACAGGAGCAGGGCGAGGGCGAACAGCACGGCGGTCAGGAAGCCGCGGAAGAGCCCGAGCCACGGGCTCGACCAGTCGTCGGCGAACGGGGTGGCCCAGGCGACGGCGTCCTCGCCCCACAGCGCCAGTGCGACGAGCGCCGCCACGTACAGGACGAGGGTGATCAGGCCGGGGAGCAGCCCGAAGCCGTACTGCTTGCCGTGCCGGGCCACCCACCGCTGGCCCTTCAGCAGGTACCGGAAACCCACCCCGAGATCGCTCATGGGAAAACCCTATCGGGGCAGGCCGAGCCACTCCCCGACAGGGCCGTACGGGTCACCGGTGACACCAAGGCGGCCTTGTTGCCGTTGAGTCGAACCGGTACACCTCGCCGTACCGATCTCAGGAAGCCCCTCAGGAGGTACGCGTGCGCACCGCGAGAACCGTTCCTGCGAGACCTGTACTGATCGTCACCCTCACCCTCGCCACGGCGGGTTCACTCCTGCTCGGCCCCGACGCCGCCGGAGCGGACCCCAAGCCCGTCACCCGCGAGGGCTCCGCCGTGGACGACCGCGCGGCACAGGCTCCCGCGAGCGCGGCCCGGCGGGCCCTGGCCGCTCCCGAAGAGACCTCCACCGGCACGGCCACCCGCGGCTACCCCCGCCGCCAGGTCCTCTCCCCCGACCCGGAGAACCCCGGCGACAAGTCCCTGAAGCTGGGCCTCACCCCGTACCACGCGATCGCCCCGAAGCTGAACGCCCTGCAACGTCTCGGCGACCGGGTCAGCGTGGAGGTGACCGGCCGCTCGGCCGGCGGCCACCGTCTCTACCTCGTCACCGTCACCGCCCCGGAGACCGCCCGACAGGCCCGTGCCCAGGAGCGCATGCGCGAGCTGATCGAGAACGCGCCCGCGGCGGCCGCCAAGTCCCGCGAGCTCCAGCACGGTTACAAGACCCCGGTCTTCGTCAACAGCAACATCCACGGCAACGAGTGGGAGGGCACGGACGCCTCCCTGAAGATCGTCGAGCAGCTCGCGACGGCGAAGGACGCCAGGACCCGTGACCTCCTGGCGCACAGCCGCCTGTACTTCAACATCACGGCCAACCCGGACGGCCGTATCGCCGGCACTCGCGCCAACGCGGGCGGCTTCGACCTGAACCGCGACTTCGTCACCGCCTCCCAGCCCGAGACCCGCGCGATGCGGCAGATCGCCCTCGACAAGCAGCCGGCCGTCCTGCTCGACCTGCACGGCTACGTCAACGGCACCCTCATCGAGCCCACCACGCCCCCGCACGGCGAGAACTACGAGTACGACCTCTTCCTGAAGAACAGTTACGCCAACGCTCTCGGCATGGAGTCCGCCGTCAACGCCCTCGGCTACACGCCCGCGAAGGACGGCGTCGAACCGGCCCAGATCCCGTTCCGCGACCAGGAGGAGGGCTGGGACGACTGGCCGCCGATCTTCACCCCGCAGTACGCGGCCTTCCACGGCACGGTCGCCGCGCACACGGTGGAGATCCCGCTGGCGGTGAACAACGAGGAGTACGACGAACTGCCCGTCCCGGAGCTGCGCCGCCGCTCGGCGGTCAACACGGCCGTGGCGGGCGCGGCGATCCGCGCGACCCTGAACCACGTCCGGGAGCACCGCGCCTCGCTCGTCGCCGACCAGATCGAGGTCTTCCGCCGCGGCGCGGCCGGCGCCCCGCAGGTGCCGGTGTCACCGCAGACGGTCCCCGGCGTCCCCGGCATCGGCCCGGAGGACGTCTACACGACCACGTTCCCGCGCGCCTACGTCATCCCGCCCGGCGACTCCCGCACCCAGCGCTCGGCCCCGGCGGCGGCCCGCCTCGTCGACCACCTCGTCGCCAACGACGTCCGCGTCACCCGCGCCACCCGCCCCTTCCGGCTCGCCGGACGGACGTATCCCACGGGGTCGTACGTCGTCGATCTGCACCAGCCCAAGCGCGGCATGGCGAACGCGCTGCTGGCCGACGGGCGGGACATCAGCGGCAAGGTGTCGGTGATGTACGACATCTCGGGCTGGAGCCTGGGCCGCCTGTGGGGCGCCACGGTCGAGCGGGTGCCGTCGGGCAGCCTGCGGGGCGCCCCCCTGCGCCCGGTCACCGCGGCCGCACCGGTCGCCCGGGTGCCCTCGCACGGCAACCTCCGCCTGCGCCTGACCGACCCGCGCGAGGTCGCGGCCCTCAACTCCCTCCTCCGGCAAGGGGTTCCGGTACGCCGTGGCCCGGACGGCAGCGCGATCGTCCCGGCGTCGGCCCGCCGCGCGGCGGTCGCGGCCGCCCGTACGCACGACGTCTCCTTCGCGGCCACACGGCTCACCGGCGGCACGCCCCTGCACCGCCTCAGGGTCGCCGCCGCCGTCACGTCGGGTGAGCTGTTCGCCCTGCGGGAGATGGACTTCGACGTCACGCCGGTCTCGACGGCCGTCCTGAACGCGGGCTTCGACTGGTCAGGCACGGATGTGCTGTTCGTCTCCGCCGGCCTGGACCACTCCGCCCTGACCGCCCCCGCCCGCAGGGCCCTCGACGCCTTCCTCGACGACCACGGCCTGGTCGGCCGGGGCGCGACGGGAGCGGCCCTGAACGCGGCGGCGGACCGGCTGGCCGTGAAGCCGGTCGAGGGCAACACGGACGCGAACGGCGTCGTACGGACGCGGAACACGGGCCGCGTCACGCACGGCGCACCGGCGCACGCCTTCGTCTACGCCCCGCTGTGGTTCACCGACCTCGGCCCCGGCGTACGGGTGGAGCAGTCGTACGCGACCGGGAATCCGCTCGTCTCCGGGCACTGGCGCCCGCTGCGGGACGGCGCCGGCGGTCCCGCGGCGGCAGCGGGACAGGCGTCGGTGGTCAGCGGCGGCCGGACGGTCCTGTTCGGCACCGAACCCCTCTTCCGCGACCACCCCAAGGGAGAATTCCCGCAGGTGGCGAGGGCATTGTTCACAGCACACAGCGGTTCAGTTGAGGAGAGCGGATGACGCAGGAGATCCACGGCACGGTGGCCGACGGCTTCGAGGGGGTGCGCGAGGAGTTCGCCGCGTTCGTGGCCGGGGAGCGCCCCGACTACGAAGGCCAGCTGTGCGCCTACGTCCACGGACGCAGAGTCGTCGACCTGTGGGCGGGGACCGACGCGGACGCCCTCTACGGTGTGTTCTCGTCCACCAAGGGCGCCGCCTACCTGGTCGTCGCGCTCCTCGTCCAGGACGGCACGCTCGAACTGGACCGCAAAGTGACGTACTACTGGCCGGAGTTCTCGGCGGAGGGCAAGGGCGCCCTGACCCTGCGCGATCTGCTCGCGCACCGGGCGGGTGTGGTCGGCACGGACACCGGCTTCACCCTCGCGGAGCTGGCCGACGACCGCCAGCTCGCCGAACGCCTCGCCGACCAGCGGCCGTTCTGGCGCCCCGGCACGGCGTTCGGCTATCACGCGATGGTCAGCGGCGCCCTGGCCGGCGAGGTCGTGCGGCGCGCCACGGGCCGCACGCTCCAGGAGGTCTACCAGGAGCGGATCCGCACCCCGTACGCCCTGGACTTCCACCTGGGCCTGCCCGCGCCCCACGAGCCGCGCTTCCGCACCACCCAGCCGATGGCCCCGACCCCGGAGCAGCAGGCCCTCCTCGACACCATGCCCACGGGTCCGCACACGCTCGCCTCGATCGCCTTCAACCGCAACGCCGCGGAACCGACCGACCTCGCCTCGGTCCCCAACATGCCGCTGGTGCGCGCCAAGGGCCCGGCCTCGGTGGGCGGGGTGGCGTCCGCGCGGGGCCTGGCCGGGATGTACGCGGCGGCGATCAGTGAGGTGGGCGAGCAGGCGCCGCTGCTGAAGCCGGACACGGTGGCGGAGTTCGGCCAGATCCACTCGGTCGGCTACGACCTGGTGTCACGTGCCCACAGGTCGTTCGGCCTCGGCTTCCAGAGCACGGCCGACGTGGCGCACCCGTTCCTCGGCGCCGGGACGATCGGGCACAGCGGCGCGGGCGGCTCACAGGCCTTCGCGGACCCGTGGAGCGGCCTGGCGTACGGCTACACGCGCCGCCGCTTCGCCTTCCCGGGCGGCGCGGCCCCGGAGAACGACCGCCTGGCGAAGGCGATCCACCAGGCGGCGCTCGCCCTCTGAGCCCCGGGCACGGACGGAGGCCGCACCCCACGTCCAAGGGTGCGGCCTCCGCGTACGCAACGACGGCGGCCGGACCAGCGTCACTTACCGCATACCGGAAACCACCGGAAGGTGTCAGAGCTTGACGATCATCTTCCCGGTGTTGTCACCGCGCAGCACGCCCAGGAACGCCTCGAGGTTGTTCTCGATGCCCTCGACGACGGTCTCCCGGTACTTCAGCTCACCGGAGGCGACCCAGGGGGCGACCTCGCGCACGAACTCCGGCTGAAGGTCGTAGTGGTCGCCGACCAGGAAGCCCTCGATACGGCCGCGGGTCTGGATCAGACGGGCGAGGTTCCTCGGGCCGGGGGCGGGCTCGGTGTTGTTGTACACGGAGATCATCCCGCAGACGGCGATCCGCCCGCCCTCGTTGAGGGAGCCGATGGCGGCCTCCAGGTGATCACCACCGACGTTGTCGAAGTACACGTCGATCCCGTCGGGAGCCGCAGCACGCAGCTGCTTGCCCACGGGGCCGTCCTTGTAGTTGAAGGCGGCGTCGAAGCCGTACTCGTCGACGAGCAGCTTCACCTTCTCCGCCGACCCGGCGGACCCGATGACCCGTGAGGCGCCCTTCAGCTTGGCGAGCTGCCCGACCTGGCCGCCCACGGCGCCGGCGGCACCGGACACGAAGACGGTGTCGCCCTCCTTGAAGGCGGCGGTGCGCAACAGCCCCGCGTAGGCGGTGAGGCCGGTCATGCCCAGCACGCCGAGGTAGGTTGACAGCGGCGCGGCGTCCGGGTCCACCTTGACGGCGTTCTTCGCGGCCACGGCGGCGTACTCACGCCAGCCGAGGAAGTGCAGTACGTGGTCGCCCACGGCCAGGCCCTCGGCGTTGGAGGCCACGACCTCGCCGACGGCACCGCCCTGCATGACCTTGCCGAGCTCGAACGGGGCGACGTAGGACTTCGCGTCGCTCATACGTCCGCGCATGTACGGGTCCACGGAGAGGTACTTGTTCCGCACGAGAACCTGCCCCTCACCCGGCTGCGGAACCTCCGCCTCGACGAAGGCGAAGTCCTCGGGCTTCGGCCAGCCGACGGGGCGGCTGACCAGGTGCCACTCGCGGCTGACGGTGGGGAGGGCGGAGGTGTCGGACATGATGCGCCTTTCCACTGACTCGGTTGGCTCGGTTGGGTTGGCCCGATGAAAATGCTTCAGTACCTGAAACAACCATGCTCCTGAAAATTTCAGGTTGTCAAATAACCGGGTACCCTCGATTCCATGGCCTCCACCACATCCGCCTCCCAGAACAGCCACCGCCCCGATCCGCTGACCCTTGAGGTCGTCGAGCTCATCGGAGAGGTCGTGGCCCGGTTCCATGAGGACTACGAGGCGGCGGCGGCGGGACACGCGCTGACCGGGGCGCAGGCGCGGTTGCTGAGCCTGCTGTGCCTCGAACCCCTGCCGATGCGGAGGCTCGCCCAGCGGTTGAAGTGCGAGCCGTCGAACGTCACGGGGATCGTGGACCGGCTGGAGGCGCGGGGGCTGGTGGAGCGGCAGCCGGATCCCACCGACCGGAGGGTGAAGGTGGCGGCGGCGACGCGGGAGGGGCGGCGGGTGGCCCGGAGTCTGCGGGAGTCGCTGCGATTCGCCCGGGAGCCGTTGGCCGGGCTCTCCGAGGGGGAGAGAGTGGCGCTGCGGGACGCGTTGCGGGGGATGCTGGGGTGAGGTCGGGGTGCCGGCGTCAGGCCAGCTCGCGCAGCGCCTCGCCGAGCGCCGCCACTCCTTCGGCAATGGCCCCCGGCGGCGTGGCCGCGTAGCCGAGGACGAGGCCGGGACGGCCCGGCATCTGCCGGTGCCATGACAGCGGCTGGCACTTCACGCCCCGGGTGAGCGCGGCGGCGGCGAGCTCCGTGTCGGGCACCTCCGGCGCATACGTGACGGTGAGGTGCAGGCCGGCCGCCGCGCCGTGCACGACCGCGCCCGGCAGGTGCTCCGCGATGGCGTCGATCATGGCGTCGCGGCGGCGCCGGTGACGGCCGC
This sequence comes from Streptomyces sp. NPDC045955, assembly GCF_056430805.1. Lineage (NCBI taxonomy): Bacteria > Bacillati > Actinomycetota > Actinomycetes > Kitasatosporales > Streptomycetaceae > Streptomyces > Streptomyces sp. NPDC045955. The sequence goes on along the minus strand of NZ_JBWKKY010000007.1, from coordinate 144,441 downwards.
GCAGCAGGTGCAGATGCCGCTCCAGGTCGCCGGACTCCATCAGCCGGGCGAGCACCAGCTGCGGCAGCACGGCATTGCCCAGGTCGGTGAAGCGTTTCGCGTCGGTCAGCGCGTCGAGGTGGCGGGGCGGCGGTATCACCCAGCCGATCCGCAGCGCGGGCGCGAGCAGCTTGGACACGCTGCCCATGTAGCACACCCGGTCGGCCAGCAGCGCGCGCAGCGCGGCCACCGGCGGCCGGTCGTAGCGGTGCTCCGCGTCGTAGTCGTCCTCCATGATCAACCCGCCGTCCTTCGCCCAGAGCATCAGCTCGCGACGGCGCTCGCCACTCGTCACCACGCCGGTGGGGAACTGGTGAGCGGGCGTGAGCAGCACCGCGGGGGCCCCGGTGGCGCGCAGTGCGTCGACGCGCACGCCACCGTCGTCGACCGGTACCGGTGGGGTGGCCAGGACCCCGTTCCGCAAGTGCTGACGGGTGCCGAGCGAGCCGGGGTCCTCGACCGCGACACTGTCGATGCCGTCCGCCCGCAGCACGGGGTGCAGCAGCGTGAGGGCCTGCGCGGTGCCGGCGACGACCAGCACCTCGTCGGGCTCCACCCGGATGCCGCGGCTGGTCGCCAGCCAGGTCGCGACGGCGCGGCGCAGTCGTGGGGCTCCGCGGGGATCGCCGTAGCCGAGGTTCTCGGCGGACAGCTCGGCGAGCACGGCCCGTTCCGCGCGCAGCCAGGCCGCGCGGGGGAACGCGGTGAGGTCGGGCTGGCCGGGGGTGAAGTCGATGCGCGCGCGGGCAGCGCGCAGCGCGTCGAAGACGTCGGCATCGGGTTCACCGGCGAACAGCGCGGCCGGCACCGCACGGTCGGCGGTGACGGGCGCCTGGTCCCGGCACTGCCAGGTCCCGCGGGGCGCCGACGGCTGCACGGGAGGTGCCGCGACCACCACCGTCCCACCGCGCCGACGCCCCTCGACGTGGCCGTCCTCGGCCAGCCGCCGGTACGCCTCGGTGACCACCCCGCGCGACACGCGCAGTTCGGCGGCCAGCACCCGGGTCGGCGGCAGCCTGCTGCCCACCGCCAGCCGGCCGTCGGCTATCGCCTGCCGCAGCCGCCGGGCCAGCCAGTCCGCCTTGCCGCCGACGGGTGCGTCACCGGCGTCGAGCTGCAGGAAATCGGAGCCGTAGGCCGGGGGTCCGCGGTGCGCCGACGCGGCTGCCGTCATGGGCACGCCGGCCGTCCCGTCCGCTCCCCGTCCCTGCTGGTCCACCGGGCCGATGGTGTCATACGCCACCACGGCTTCCGCGCTCACCAAGGCCCGGATCGCCAAAGACGAACTCCGGTGCGGACGGGGTGAGAACGGTCGCCGCGGGGTCGGTCGGCCAGTGCGCGGCCAGTTCCCCGGCCACCGTCTTCAACAGCTCCGGCACGACGTCGGCTCCGCCGTCGTGCATGGCCTCCGCCACCACCAGGATCCGGCTGGTCTGCTCACCGACGGCGGAGTGGCCGCTCTGCCGGTTGGTCCAGCGGCGGGCGTGCGCCCGGTCGGCGCTGTCGGTGAAAATCACCTCGCCGGGCCGGGGGTGCTCGGTGCCGCCACCGAAGGTCGTGTACTGCTCGTCACCGCGGGCGTGGCGCACCTCCAGCAGAGGGCCGGCGATGCGGTCCGCGTCGAGGACCGCCACCGGCACCGCGTAGGCGACCGAGATCGCGTTGCACAAGTCGACCACCGGATGGATGCGCGGCAGTTCTCCCTCCTTCCTCAGCCGCCGCAGCAGCGACTCCGAGGCGCAGCGGTACTGCGTCGGCTTGAGCCCCATCCGGGAGAACGCCCGCCGCCAGGCCAGCACTTCGGGGAACTCGCTCTCGCCGGAACCGGCCAGCCGCGCCGCGGCACGGGCCGTGTGTGCGGCGACGCGCGCGCCGACATCGGCGGCGGCATCGACGCCGGTGGCCCACAGCGCACCGGCGGCGAGTCCGGGGTGGCCGGACCAGATCGCGTCCGCGTGCCGGAAGCGCATCTCACCCCACCGCCAGCCACGCGCTCAGGCCCACGAAGCAGGCGGCGAAGCCCCGGCGGATGCCGGTCATCACCCTCGGCCTGGCCAGCACGCGGTGTCGTACGGCGGCGGCGCACATCCCGTACGCGGCGAAGACGACGAAAGTAAGCGCCATGAAGACGGCACTGAGCCGGAGCATCGCTGCGAGGGAGCCGGGCTCGTCGGCGGGCACGAACTGCGGCAGGAACGCGACGAAGAACATCGTGAGCTTCGGGTTGAGAAGGTTGATCAGAACCCCGGAAGCGATCACGCGGGCCGCCGGCCGGGGCTCGGCCTCCCCCGCGACGGACAGCGCCTCCTTGTCACGAAGCGTCGCCCACGCCATGTACAGGAGGTAGGCGACACCGAGGTACTTCACCACCTCGTAGGCGACGACGCTGGTGTGCAGCAGCGCGGCGAGGCCGGTGATCGTCGCCACCAGGTGCGGCACGATGCCGAGGGTGCAGCCGAGTGCGGCGACCACGCTCGCCCGGCGTCCGTGGGACAACCCGGCGGCCAGGGTGTACACCACTCCGGTGCCGGGGGTGACCACCACGACCAAGGTGGTCAGCAGGAACGCGATGCTCAAGGAGACCTCCACGACGTTCAAGGTCCTCCCACCCTGCCCCGGCCATGGTCCGGCGGACAGAGCCAAAGCAGGCCGAGTCAACGGGTCCATAAGCTCAGCGCAGCCGGCGCACCCGCAGCACCAGGTCGTGGGTGTGGTGGACGCCGGCGCCGCCGTCGGGTGCCACGCGTGGCCGTTGTTCGTCCACCTCCACCTCCCAGTCGTCGTCGAGTGCGTCGACGACCGTCGAGGGCCAGACGTAGTCGGCCGGATCGAAGCCGCTGTCGTGCGCCTGCTGCGTGTCCATCCCCGCGTGGTGTACGACGAGCAGCACGCCACCGGGCGCGACGGCGGCGAGCAGTGCTCGCTCCGCCGCGGCGTCGGGGGTGCGCAGCAAGGCCGGGTACTGGGCGGAAACCAGGTCGAAGGAGGCCGGCGGGAGCGCCGTCGCGGTGAGTTCGGCGTGTACCCAGTGCACGGCGAGGCCGGCGTCCCGTGCGTGCCCGGCCGCCCGCTCCAGCGCCACGCCGGAGACCTCGAGCGCGGTCACGTCCCAGCCGCGGCGCGCGAGCCAGACGGCGTCCGCGCCCTCGCCGCAGCCGACGTCGAGGACCCGCCCGGGTGTGAGCCCGGCGGCCTCCGCCACGAGCGCACCGTTGGGCCGGCCGCTCCACACCTGTTGCCGGCCGGCGTACCGGTTGTCCCACTCGGCCCGCACCGCGGGGTCTCCGGCGTATCCACCGGCAGGCGAAGGGAGTGCGGACGCGGGCGATGCTGCTGCGATGTCGTCGGTCACGGGCCCACCGTCACCCACCGGGTCACGGGTCCGCCACTCCTGTTGCCGGTCCGGCAAACCTTCGGGGCGATGGATCAAGGACTGGTGGCACGGGGCCCCCGCCCCGGCGCTATGCGCACCACCACAGGATGCGGTTGCAGGTCTGCGAGGGGGACGGTTCCGGGTTCGGGGGTGCGGTCGTCGGGGCCGCGGTCCGGGTGGGGGCCGGGGCCGGCCGGGCGGCCGGCGGGGCCGACGTCGGGCGGGCGGGGGGCGGGTCCGCCGAGGCCGGGTCGGAGTCCTTCGGCTCCTCGTCGTCCTTCGCGTCCTCGGACTTGCCGGCCTTCGGTGACCTGGAAGCCGACGGTGAGTCGGACACGCTGGGCGACGGGGACCCTGATGCCCCCTCAGCCCGGGCACCCTCGCCCTGGCCGCCCGTCTCCCCCGCCTCCACCGACGCGTCGCCGTCCGCCGACTCGCCCCCGGCCGCCGCCGGCTTCGGCGTCGACTTGGGCGCGTCCGTGCCGAGCTCCGCGAGGCTCAGACCGCCCGCCGCCAGCACGAACCCCGCCGCGACGAACAGCGTCCGGCGCCGCCGACGGCGATGCGCCGCGGCCTTCCGGTCCCGTCGGCTCGTCCCACCACCGGGCCCGTCACCGACCGGCCCGTGCTCGCCCTCACGCCCACGCCCGCGCCCACGTCGACGGGCGGCACGCCCCAACGACTCGCCGTCGTCGACGTGTTCACCGTCGGAGGCATCCGGCTCATCCCGCTCGTCCCGCTCGTCGGGCTGACCGGATTCATCCGAGCCGTCGTACACGCCCTCCCCGCCCTCGGGAACGGCGTCATACCCGCCGTACTCCGGCTCAGGCCAGCGCAGCGCATCGGCTGAGGTGCCGCAGCCCGGGCAGGCCAGCGCGCCGTTGAGGTGCCGTCGGCACGGGTCGCAGTAGTCCATGACGCGGGAAGATTAAGTTCCGCGCCGGTAACGTTCCTAGATCCAGCTGTGAAGGTTCTGTAGGGACACGCCGCCCTCATGGTTTCGAAACTGTCGAAACCGTTATGCGCGCGACCCATTGACACTCCCGCCGCCGCATCCTTACTGTCACGCCAGCATTTCGAACGTGTGCCGAAATCTCGAACACGTCGAACTGAGCGACAGACAGAACAGAGCCGACGAAGCTGCGAGGGAAAACCGCCGTGCGCATCACCGGAATCAGCACACACGTGGTCGGGACGCCGTGGCGCAACCTGACGTACGTCCAGGTGCACACCGACGAGGGGCTCACCGGAGTCGGCGAGACCCGGATGCTGGGACACACCGACGCCCTGCTCGGCTATCTGAGGGAGGCTGAGACCAACCACATTCTCGGTTCCGACCCCTTTGCTGTCGAGGACCTCGTCAAGCGCATGAAGTACGGCGACTACGGCCGCGCCGGCGAGATCGTGATGTCCGGTATCGCCGTGATCGAGATGGCCTGCTGGGACATCAAGGGCAAGGCCCTCGGCGTCCCCGTCTGGCAGCTGCTGGGCGGCAAGGTCACCGACAAGGTCAAGGCGTACGCCAACGGCTGGTACACCACGGAGCGCACCCCGGAGGCGTACCACAAGGCCGCTCAGGGCGTCATGGAGCGCGGCTACCGGGCACTCAAGATCGACCCCTTCGGCACCGGCCACTTCGAGCTGGACCACAAGGAGACCCTGTACGCCGTCTCCCTGATCGAGGCCGTCCGGGACGCCATCGGCCCCGAGGCCGAGCTGATGCTGGAGATGCACGGCCGCTTCTCCCCCGCCACGGCCGTCCGCCTGGCCAAGGAGCTCGCGCCGTTCAAGCCGGCGTGGCTGGAGGAGCCGGTCCCGCCGGAGAACCTCAAGGCCCTGGAGAAGGTCGCCGCCAAGGTCGACATGCCGGTCGCCACCGGCGAGCGCATCCACGACCGGATCGAGTTCCGCGAGCTGTTCGAGAGCCAGGCCGTGGACATCATCCAGCCGGACGTCGGCCATATCGGTGGAATCTGGGAGACCAGGAAACTCGCGGCGACGGCGGAGACCCACTACATGCTGGTGGCTCCCCACAACGTGGGCGGCTCGGTCCTGACCGCCGCTTCCCTCCAGGTCGGCTTCACCTCCCCGAACTTCAAGATCCTTGAGCACTTCAACGACTTCGCGGACGCGGAGATCAAGAAGGTCGTGAAGGGAGCACCGCAGGTGAACCCGGAGGACGGCTGCTTCCACCTGTCCGACGCCCCGGGTCTCGGCGTGGAGCTGGACGTCGACGCCGCCGCCGAGTTCCCGCAGCAGCAGGCCCGCTTCGACCTCTGGGCGGACGGCTGGGAGCAGCGCAAGCCCAAGAGCACCCAGTGACCGTCCCGGCCCCGGAAACCCGGAACCGGCGACCGAAACCTTCGAAAACCTGAGGAGTGACGTGAGCACCGCGGTAGTGATCGACGCCCCGGGCGAGCACCGCCTCGTCCCGCACGAGCCCCGGCGGCCCGAGGCCGGCGAGGCACTGGTGCGCGTCCACGCCTCCGGGATCTGCGGCAGCGACCGCGAGGTCTACCAGGGCAACCGCCCCGAGGGCTATGTCCGCTACCCGCTCACCCCGGGCCACGAGTGGTCCGGGACGGTCGAGGCGGTGGGCGCCGGTGTCCCCGAGTCCCTCGTCGGCCGCAAGGTCGTCGGTGAGGGCTTCCGCAACTGCCAGGTCTGCGACCGCTGCCACGCGGGCGACACGACCCTGTGCACGGCCGGGTACGAGGAGACCGGGTTCACGCAGCCGGGCGCGATGGCGGCCACGCTGACGCTCCCCGCCCGTCTCCTGCACGCCCTCCCGGACGACTGCGACCTCACGGCCGCGGCCCTCCTGGAACCGGCCGCCTGCATCGCGGCGGCCGCGCTGAAGGGGAACGCGCAGCCCGGCGAGCGCGTGGCGGTGGTCGGCACCGGCACGCTCGGCATGTTCGCCGTGCAGTTCCTGAAGGCGAACTCGCCGGCCGAGCTGCTGGTGGTCGGCACCCGCCGGGACCGTGAGGCGCTGTCGCGGCAGTACGGCGCGACGGACTTCCGCACGAAGGACCAGGATCTCCCGGACGACTTCGACGTGGTGATCGAGACGGCCGGGTCCGCGGACGCCGCCCGGATCTCCGCCGCCCTGCTCCGGCGCGGCGGCCGGCTGGTCCTGACCGGAATCCCGGCGCCGGGCGCCGACGGCCTCGACCCGACCGACCTCGTCGTACGGCAGCTGGAGGTGCACACCGTCTTCGGTGCTCCGCCGGACGCCTGGGCGCACACGGTGCGAGTGTTCGCCGCCGGGCTGCTCGACCCGCTGCCGCTGGTGACGCACGAGCTGCCGCTCGCCGAGTTCTCGCAGGCCATCGAGCTGGTGGGAGCCGGCGATCCGAAGGTGGGCAAGGTGTTGCTCCGCCCCTAGACGTACGCCGGTACGGGGGCAACCTGACGGCTCCCGTACCGGCGTACACCCAGCCTTGTCATACCCAGAGCCGCGAACCTCGTCCGAAATACCGAACCGAAGGACATTCCTGTGACCGACGCTTCCGCCACGGCAGCCCGTAGGCCCGGTGAGCAGGCGCTCACCACGCTGGGCCTGAGCGCGCCAGCCCTCGACCCCGCCGACGCCTCGCCGCACTCCTTCCCCGGCGGTGGCCGCTGGCGCACCGAGATCCCCTCGTGCGAGGGTCCCGAGGCGCTGGCGGTGGTCCTGAAGGAGGCCTCGCGGCTGGATGTGCCGATCCACCGGATCAGCCAGGGCAGCGGCGTGTGGATGCTGACCGATTCCGAGATCACCGAGATGGTCGAGTCGACGGCCGAACGCGACATCGAGCTCTGTCTGTTCACCGGCCCGCGCGGCACGTGGGACATCGGCGGGTCCACGCGCACCGACTCGCGGGGGGGCGGACTGCGCGCCCGCGGCCACGACGCCGTCGCCGGTTGCGTCGAAGACGCCGTGCGGGCCACGGAGTTGGGCGTCAAGTGCCTGCTGGTCGCCGACGAGGGCGTGCTGTGGACACTGCACCGGGCGAGAGCCGCCGGCATCATCCCGGCCGACACGACCCTCAAGGTGAGCGCGCTCATCGGGCCGGTCAACCCGGCGGCGTACGCGGTGTACGAGCGGCTCGGTGCCGACTCGGTCAACGTGCCGAGCGACCTGACGCTCGATCACCTCACCGAGATCCGCCGGGTGTCGGGCGCTCCGATGGACATGTACATCGAGGCCCCCGACGACCTCGGCGGCTACGTCCGGATGTACGAGGTCGCCGAACTCATCCGGCGCGGCGCACCGCTCTACCTGAAGTTCGGCCTCTCCAAGGCGCCCGGGATCTACCCCTACGGGCACCACATGCGGGAGCTGACCCTGGCCACGGCCAAGGAACGCGTGCGGCGCGGCCGGCTCGCCCTGGACCTTCTGGCCCGCCACGGAGCCGACGGCGACATGGCCCCGCTCGGGTCACGGCTGCCGGGCGATCTGCAACGGTTCGAAATCTCGTCATAACGTTCCGGATACTCGTCTTCACAAAAGAAGACACAGCCGACCACAATCCGACACATCTCTTCTCGGTCTTTCCGGCCCGACCCCCCGGAGCGACTTCGCACCCCAGACCGAGCCCTGCACCCACACATCAAGGATGATGATCATGCGTAACCGCAGAGCCGCTCTCGCCGCCATAGCCGGAGCCGCGTCCCTCGCCCTGACCCTGTCCGCCTGCGGGCAGAACAGCGAGGGCGGCAGCGAGGAGAGCGGGCGCAGCGCCAAGGGCGGCACCATCGGCATCGCGATGCCGACCAAGTCCTCCGAGCGCTGGATCGCCGACGGCAACAACGTCAAGAAGGACCTGGAGTCCAAGGGCTACAAGACCCAGCTGGTCTACGGCGAGGACGACCCGGACCAGCAGGTCTCGCAGGTCGAGAACCTGATCACCCAGGGTGTGAAGGCGCTGATCGTCGCGGCCATCGACAACAAGTCGATGAACAACGTGCTCCAGCAGGCCAAGGACGCGAACATCCCGGTCATCTCCTACGACCGCCTGATCCTCGGCACGAAGAACGTCGACTACTACGCGTCCTTCGACAACGAGAAGGTCGGCGAGCTCCAGGGCACCTACATCGTCGAGAAGCTCGGCCTGAAGGACGGCTCCAAGAAGGGCCCGTTCAACATCGAGCTGTTCGCCGGCTCCAACGACGACAACAACACCCGCTACTTCTTCCAGGGCGCGATGAACGTCCTGCAGCCCTACATCGACAAGAAGCAGCTCGTCGTCCGCTCCGGCCAGACCAAGCTCAACCAGGTCACCACCCTGCGCTGGGACGGCGGCACCGCCCAGAAGCGCATGGACGACATCCTGACCTCGGCCTACAAGCGCGAGCGGGTCGACGCGGTCCTCTCCCCCTACGACGGCATCTCCATCGGCATCCTCTCGGCGCTGAAGTCGGACGACTACGGCTCCAAGAGCAAGCCGCTGCCGGTCGTCACCGGCCAGGACGCCGAGCTCGCCTCGGTGAAGTCGATCATCGCCGACCAGCAGTCGATGACCGTCTACAAGGACACCCGCCAGCTCGCCAAGGTCGCCTCGAACATGGTCGACGCGCTGCTGAACGACAAGAAGCCCGAGGTCAACGACACCAAGACCTACGACAACGGTGCGAAGGTCGTCCCGGCCTACCTGCTGGAGCCGGTCGCCGTCGACAAGACCAACTACCAGAAGGAAGTCGTGGACTCCGGCTACATCAAGGCAAGCGACCTCAAGTAACCGCCGGCTCACTCTGATTGGAAGGCACGACCATGGCGGGACCCGTCCTGGAAATGCGCTCGATCGTCAAGACCTTTCCCGGCGTCAAGGCGCTGTCGGACGTCACGCTGACCGTCCGGCAGGGCGAGGTCCACGCCATCTGCGGGGAGAACGGCGCCGGCAAGTCGACCCTGATGAAGGTCCTCTCCGGCGTCCACCCGCACGGCACCTACGAGGGGGACATCCTCTTCGAGGGCGAAGTCTGTGAGTTCAAGGACATCCGGGCGAGCGAGCAGCGCGGCATCGTCATCATCCACCAGGAACTGGCGCTGTCGCCGTACCTCTCCCTCGCGGAGAACATCTTCCTCGGCAACGAGCACGCCAAGGGCGGGTTCATCGACTGGAGGGAGACGCTGCGGCACGCCACCGAGCTGCTGCGGCGGGTCGGGCTCAGCGACCACCCCGACACCCGCGTCGCCGACATCGGCGTGGGCAAGCAGCAGCTCGTGGAGATCGCGAAGGCCCTGTCGAAGAAGGTGAAGCTGCTCATCCTGGATGAGCCGACCGCGGCCCTGAACGACGAGGACAGCGACAAACTCCTGGATCTCATCCTGGAGTTGAAGAAGCAGGGCATCACCTCGATCATCATCTCCCACAAGCTCAACGAGATCCGCAAGGTCGCCGACTCGGTGACGATCCTCCGCGACGGCCAGACCATCGAGACCCTCGATGTGAAGGCGCCGGAGACCACCGAGGACCGGATCATCAGCGGCATGGTGGGCCGTGACCTGGAGAACCGCTTCCCGGAGCGGTCGCCGCACGAGCCCGAGGAGGGCGTGGCGCCGGCCCTGGAGATCCGGGGCTGGACCGTGTTCCACCCGATCGACCAGCAGCGCAAGGTCGTCGACGACGTCTCCCTGACGGTGCGGCGCGGCGAGATCGTCGGCATCGCGGGCCTGATGGGCGCCGGCCGTACCGAACTCGCCATGAGCGTCTTCGGGCGGACGTACGGCCGGTACGCGGGCGGCACGGTCCTCAGGGACGGCAAGGAGATCCGTACGAAGTCCGTCCCGGAGGCGGTCAAGCACGGGATCGCGTACGTCACCGAGGACCGCAAGCACTACGGCCTCAACCTCATCGACACCATCAACCGGAACATCTCGCTGACCGCCCTGAGCAAGGTCGCCAAGCGCGGTGTGGTCGACGAGCACGAGGAGCGGCAGGTCGCCGAGGGCTTCCGCAAGTCCATGAACATCAAGGCGCCGACCGTCTTCGAGCCGGTGGGGAAGCTGTCCGGCGGCAACCAGCAGAAGGTCGTCCTCAGCAAGTGGATCTTCTCGGGTCCGGAAGTACTGATCCTGGACGAGCCGACGCGCGGGATCGACGTCGGTGCCAAGTACGAGATCTACACGGTCATCGACCAGCTGGCCGCCCAGGGCAAGGCGGTCGTCTTCATCTCCTCCGAGCTGCCCGAACTGCTCGGCATGTGCGACCGCATCTACACGATGGCCGCGGGGCGGCTGACCGGTGAGTTCTCGCGGGCCGAGGCCTCCCAGGAATCGCTGATGCGTCAGATGACGAAGGACAAAGAGGTAACCCGATGAGCACGGACGTAACCGCCAAGAGCCCGGCCCCCGCGCCGCCGGGCAAGAGCGGAGGGGCCGCGGCCGACGGCCTGCTGCAGCTGGTGATGGACGGCATGCGCCGCAACATGCGGCAGTACGGCATGCTGATCGCGCTCGGCCTGATCGTGGTGCTGTTCGCCGTGTGGACCGACGGCGACCTGCTGCTGCCGCGCAACGTCTCCAACCTGGTCCTCCAGAACAGCTACATCCTGATCCTCGCGATCGGCATGATGCTGGTCATCATCGCGGGCCACATCGACCTGTCGGTCGGCTCACTGACGGCGTTCGTGGGCTCGATGGCCGCCGTGTTCATGGTCAAACAGGACCTTCCGTGGCCGCTCGCCGTGGTGCTGTGCCTGGCGGTGGGCGCCGTCGCGGGTGCCGTCCAAGGGTTCTTCATCGCGTACGGCGGCATACCGTCGTTCATCGTGACCCTGGCGGGCATGCTGATCTTCCGCGGTCTGACCGAGATCTTCCTGGAGGGCCAGACGCTCGGCCCGTTCCCGGAGGGCCTCCAGAAGGCCGCCAACGGCTTCCTGCCCGAAGTCGGCCCGAACACCAACTACCACAACCTCACGCTGCTGCTGGGCTTCGCGATGATCGCCTTCGTGGTCTTCCAGGAGGTCCGTGACCGCAGGCGGCAGCAGGAGTTCGACCTGGACGTCCCGCCCACCAAGCTGTTCCTGCTGAAGCTGGTCGCGATCGGCGCCGCCGTGCTGACGCTGACCATGCTGCTGGCCAGCTACAAGGGCGCCCCGATCGTGCTGCTCGTCCTGGGCGTGCTGCTCGTCGGCTTCGGCTACGTGATGCGCAACGCGATCATCGGCCGCCACATCTACGCCATCGGCGGCAACCTGCCCGCGGCCAAGCTGTCGGGTGTGAAGGACAAGAAGGTCACCTTCCTGGTCTTCCTGAACATGGGCATGCTCGCGGCCCTGGCGGGTCTGGTCTTCGCCGCCCGCTTCAACGCGGCCTCTCCCAAGGCCGGCCTCAACTTCGAGCTGGAGGCGATCGCGGCCTCGTTCATCGGCGGCGCGTCGATGAGCGGCGGTGTCGGCACCGTCCTCGGCGCGATCATCGGTGGCCTGGTCCTGGGCGTGCTGAACAACGGTATGAACCTCGTCGGCATCGGCACCGACTGGCAGCAGGTCATCAAGGGCCTGGTGCTCCTGGCGGCGGTCGGGTTCGACGTGTGGAACAAGCGCAAGGTCGGTTCGTAAGTCGTACCGGGCCCCGCCGGAAGGTGGGGCCCGGTTCTGTCCCACGCAGTTTCCCAATGAAGCGGAGCCGCACATGGAACTGAACAGACGCACGGTCATCGCGGGAGCCGCGGCTGCGGGCTTAGGCGCCACCACGCTCGGCGGCACGGCACACGCGACGGGAGGAAGGAAGCCGGTGAAGTCGCTCTTCGGCAAGCTCGCCGACGGCACCAAGGTCCACAGCTGGTCGCTGCACAACGGCGGCACCCGCCTGAAGGTCCTCTCCTACGGGGGCATCGTCCAGTCCCTGGAGATCCCCGACCGCCGCGGCCGCTACGCCAACGTCTCCGCGGGCTTCGACAACATCGACGACTACGTCGCCAAGAGCCCGTACTTCGGCGCGCTGATCGGCCGCTACGGCAACCGTATCGGCCAGGGCAAGTTCACCCTCGACGGCAAGAACTACCAGCTCTCCGTCAACGACGGCGAGCAGAGCCTGCACGGCGGCGCCAAGGGCTTCGACAAGCGCGTGTGGGACGTCGAGCCGTTCACCGAGGGCTCCGACGTCGGCCTGCACCTGTACTACACGAGCGTCGACGGCGAGATGGGCTACCCGGGCACGCTCAAGACGAAGGTGACCTACACCCTCACCCGGCACGGTGACTGGCGCATCGACTACGAGGCCACCACGGACAAGGCCACCGTCGTCAACCTCACCAGCCACGTCTACTGGAACCTGGCCGGTGAGGGCAGCGGCACCATCGAGGACCACGAGCTGCAGATCACGGGCTCCCGCTTCACGCCCACCGACTCGGGTCTGATCCCGACGGGCGAGCTGGCGAAGGTCGCGGGCACGCCCTTCGACTTCCGCAAGGCCAAGCCGATCGGCCGGGACATCCGCGTCTCCCACCCGCAGCTGGTCACCGCCAAGGGCTTCGACCACAACTGGGTCCTCGACAAGGGCATCACCGCCCGCCCCGAGCACGTCGCCACCCTGCGCGACCCGGCCTCCGGCCGCACGATGAAGATCGCCACGAACGAGCCGGGCCTGCAGTTCTACTCCGGCAACTTCCTCGACGGCACGCTGACCGGCCCGTCGGGCCGCACCTACCGGCAGGGCGACGCGCTCTGCCTGGAGACGCAGCACTTCCCGGACTCGCCGAACAAGCCGTCGTTCCCTTCGACGGTGCTGCGGCCCGGGCAGACGTACCGGACGACGACGGTCCACACGTTCGGCTGCTGACCGTCTTCACAGGTGGCACACATTTTCCTGAGGGAAACGTCAGTGGTTGAACAGTGTCACCGCAGCCTCCGTATCTAAGGGCGGCCCGCGCTCCCCCGCGCGGGCCGTCCTTAAACGTCGGGTCCGGTCGTCCCCAGCGGATCCGCCCTATACGGAGGTTCCATGGCCGACAACGTCACGTCGCTGTTCCGCAGCACCGCGGCGCACAGCCCGTCGATGGCGGCGTTGACACGTGAGGGCGGCGAGGGCGCGGGACCGGTGGACTTCTGCATCCCCTGCAACCCGTACTTCCCGACCCCGGCCATGTTCGACGAGATGTCGGCCAGACTCCGCGACATCATCACGTACTACCCGTCCAGCGCCGACACCATCACGGCGGAGCTGTGCAGCCTGCTCCAGCTGCCGCCGCAGTGCGTGGCGATGGGCAACGGCTCCACCGAGCTGATCACCTGGATCGACCACCTGCTCGTCCGCGAGTCCCTCGCCATCCCGGTCCCCACCTTCGGCCGCTGGACCGACCAGCCCATGGAGACCGGCAAGCGCGTCGACATGTTCCCGCTCCAGGAGTCCAGCGGCTTCGCCCTCGACCTCGCGCAGTACGCCGAGTTCATCCGCGCCCGGGGCACGCGCGTCGCCGTGATCTGCAACCCCAACAACCCCGACGGCGGCTTCCTGCACAAGCACGCCATCGTCCAGTTCATGGACGCCATGGCCGACCTCGACCTGGTGGTCATCGACGAGTCGTTCCTGGAGTTCGCGGACGCCGAGGCCGAGCCGAGTGTCGTGCAGGAGGCGATGCTGCGGCCCAACGTCATCGTGCTGCGCAGCCTCGGCAAGAACTTCGGCCTGCACGGCATCCGCTTCGGCTACCTGGTCGCCAACCCGGCGCTCGCCGGGCGGGTCCGCTCCATGCTGCCCAAGTGGAACCTCAACTCCTTCGCCGAGCATGTCGTCTTCATGCTGAAGGAGCACGGCGCCGAGTACGCGCAGAGCCTCCAGCAGGTCCGGCGCGACCGCCTCGACATGGCCAGCCAGCTGTCCGCCCTGCCCGGGCTGACGGTCTACCCGTCGCAGGGCAACTTCCTCTTCGTGCGCCTCCCCGTGGGCGCCGAGGGCACCGTGGTCCGGGACCGGATGCTCACCGAGCACCGGATCCTGGTCCGCGAGTGCGGCAACAAGATCGGTTCGTCCAGCCGCTTCCTGCGTCTCGTCGTGCGCCCCCAGGTGGACGTGCGTCGCCTGGTGTCCGGCCTGGAACTGGTGCTCTACGGGACGTCCAGGAGGGGAGCCGCCGTACCCGAGCTGGGCAACGGGACCAGCTACAGCTCGGGTACGGCGGCAGTGGACCGTCTGGTGAGCGAGACCAACGGATCCGGCATGCGCGGCCTTGCCGCTCAGGCCACCGGCGGCGGCCTTCCCGGGCCCGCCGCCGCTCCGGCTGCCGCCGGCACCGGTATGCCGCTCCCCGCCGCCGCGTCCGCCGTGCCGGCGGGTGCCGTGTCCGCCGGGCCGGGCGGTGGGATGCCGATGCCGGCGGCGGCGCAGGCCGGGCAGGGCGGGCAGACAGGGCCGGGTGGGCAGTCCGGGCTGGGTGGGCAGTCCGGGCAGATGGGGCAGCAGCAGATGCCGCGGGCCGTCCCGCAGTCCATGCCCCAGTCCGTGCCGCAGCCAGCTCCGCAGCCCGTGCCGCAGCCGACCCCGCAGCCGGCGCCCCAGCCCATGGCCGCGCCGTCGCCGCCGCTGGCGCCTGTGGCGCAGGCGCCCGCTCCGGTCCCGGCGCCTGCCCCGGCTCCCGTGCCGGCCGCCACCGGGCCTACGCCGCCGGGGGTTCCCGCGCGGGGTGGGTTGACGGCGGCGCAGGTCAGGGGGACGAATGGGCTTTCGCCTGCGCCGGCGACCGGGTGGCCGGGGGCGCAGGCGTGGCCCAATGCGGCAGGGATGGGGCAGGCCGGGTAGTTCGGCGGGTGCGGGTGGGGTGTGGCTTGTCGCGCCCACGCGGCGGAGCCACACATCGGACACAGCCCCACGCCCCTGACTACTTAAACCGCTGTCAGTTTCCACTGCTGGCAGGTGTTGTTGAGCCATGACCACTGGCGTACATCGGCGCTGTCCGCCGTGGAGCAGTCGGCGACGTCGGCCACCTTCCCCGTGGCCTGGTTGGCGATGCGGACGTAGCCGCTGTCCGTGGCGATGAAACGGAACCGCTGGCACGTGTTGTTCAGCCACGACCACTGGCGCAGATCGGCTCCGTCGGCGGCCGAGCAGTCGGCGGTGTCGAGGACCTTGCCGGTGGCGACGTTGACCAGGCGGTGGGTGTCGTCGCCGAGGTCCTCCAGGCGCCATCGCTGGTTGGCGTTGCCATTGCAGGCGTACTGCATGACGTTGGCTCCGTCGGCCGACGAACCGCCCGCCACGTCCAGGCACTTGCCGCTGTTGCGGTTGGTCACCCTGTACGTCGTCGAGGTGCTGGAGGGCTCCCCGGAGGGCCCGGGGAGGGAGGCTCCCAGCCGTACCGGCGTGCCGAAGTTCGGCGTGCCGTCGGAGTTCCAGGTGAACTTCTGCGCCCGGGTCGTACGGCCGTTGTCGCAGCCCTCGGAGGCGGAGTCGTTGGCGTGGTAGACGATCCAGTTCTCGCGGCCGTCGGGTGAGGTGAAGAAGCCGTTGTGGCCGGGCCCGTACACCCCGTTCGCGTCACTGCGCTGGAAGACGGGCGTGGACTTCTTCGTCCAGGAGGAGGCGGACAGCGGGTTGGAGCCGGTGAGCTCCAGTTGCCCGAGTTTGTAGTCGGGCGTCCAGCAGCCGCTCGCCGAGTAGACCAGGAAGGTCCTGCCGCCGCGTTGCAGCACCTCCGCGCCCTCGTTGACGGTGCCGCCCTGCCGTTCCCAGGCGTACGTCGGTGTCGAGATCGTCGCGTAGGAGCCGCTGACGGTGTACGGGGTGGACATCGGCGCGATGACGAGGTTCTGCGTCCCGCCGGTGGTGATCGCACTGCCCAGCATGTACAGCCGGCCGCCCACGTTCATCAGGCTCGGGTCCAGCATCCAGGCGGAGTTGAGCTGCCCCTTGTAGGTGTAGGGGCCCATGGGGTCGGACCCGGCGCTCTCCAGCACGTGGCTGCGCTGCGTGGGGTTGTAGTCGGACACGTTCTGCCCGGCGACGTAGTACAGGTACCAGCGGCCGCCCACGAAGTGCAGCTCCGGAGCCCAGATGTTGCAGCACCGGGAGGCGGCGTCGCCCTTCCACACCTGCACGCTGGGCGCGGTGGAGAGCCCGGCGAGGGTGGCGGACTTGCGGATGGTGATGACGTCGGTCCAACTGGTCGTCACCAGGTAGTAGTTGCCGTCGTGGTAGGAGATCCAGGGGTCGGCGCCCTTGACGGACTTGACCGGGTTGGCGAACGAGGCGGCGCTCGCGGTGGGCTGGCCGGCGGTGAGGGCGAGCAGCAGGACGGCCAGCAGGGTCAGTAGGCGACGGGCCATCCGCTGCTCCAGTTCAGGAGGTTGACGCCGAGCTTGGGCGTGCCGCCCGCGTTGCCGTCGTAGTAGTGGTAGACGATCAGGTCGCCGTCGGCGTCCTTCAGGATCGACTGGCCGCCGGGGCCGATGACGCTGCCGTGCGATTCGAGGACGGGCGTGCCGCCGTTGTTCATCAGGTCGACGCCGTTCTTGTCGCGGTACGGCCCGGTGATGCCGGACGCGCGGCCGACCTTGACCTTGTACGTCGAGCTGGTGCCGTTGCAGCACGTGTCGTACGAGGCGAAGAGGTAGTAGTACCCGTTCCGCTTGACGATGAAGGGCGCCTCGACGGCCTTGGTGCCGGTGGGGCGGGAGGCGAGCGAGTAGCGGGTGGTGTGGGAGGAGAGCTGCTTCCCGGTGGACGGGTTGATCTGGATCATCTTGATCCCGGTCCACCAACTGCCGAAGGACAGCCACCACTTGCCGTCGTCGTCCACGAACAGGTTCGGGTCGATGGCGTTGAAGTCGCTGGCGGAGTTCGACGTGTAGACCGTGCCCTGGTCGGTCCAGCTGCCCGGTTGGCCGGTGCTGGACGTCGCGAGGCCGATGGCGGAGGTGTTCGAGCCGAACTTCGAGACGGAGTAGTACATCAGGTACTTGCCGCCGTGGTACGAGATGTCCGGCGCCCAGGCCTCCGGGACGGAGGAGTAGCTCCGC
Source organism: Streptomyces sp. NPDC045955 (assembly GCF_056430805.1). Taxonomy (NCBI): domain Bacteria; kingdom Bacillati; phylum Actinomycetota; class Actinomycetes; order Kitasatosporales; family Streptomycetaceae; genus Streptomyces; species Streptomyces sp. NPDC045955. The sequence goes on along the minus strand of NZ_JBWKKY010000007.1, from coordinate 127,088 downwards.
CACCAGCCGGGCCGGCTGGAGAAGGCGTCACCGCCGTTGCGGAAGGCCGTGCGGTCACCGGACGTCTTACTGGCGATGCCGCCGCCGGTCGCGTAGAGCAGGTACTGACCGGACGAGGTGCGGACCATCGACGGGTCGTGGGTGACGATGTCGCCGGTGACCCGGCCGGGGTTGGGGTACGCGGACGCCGCGCTCGGCATCAGGGCGAGCAGGGCGGCGGCGGGGAGGGCGAGCAGGGCGGTTCTCCTGCGCAGGATGGAGCGGCTCATACGGTCCTCCTTGCGGTGGGGGAAAAGCTGACCGATATTTCGAACAGCGATCGCAAGTTCGAACGGACCGTAGAATCGAACCCGTTGCGCGTCAATGGTCCGCGCAGCAACGAACCGCTCGGCTGACGTCGGCACACGGACCGGCACATAGCCCGGAACGCAACCCGGAACACTGACCGGCGTTCGTCACCGCCGTCCGCCGAACTCCCAGGCGTGCACCTCGACATCGGCATAGCGCCCCCGCGTCAGCACCCCGCGCGCCGTCTCCCCGTCCGGTGCCCGGACCAGCGCCGCCGTGCCCAGCCAGGCGGAGCCGTCGTCGGAGAGCAGGGGGCCGTAGGCGATCAGGTCGTCCGAGTCGGGTGGCGTGTCGAGGCCGGCCGCCGCCTGGGCCGAGCCCAGCCCGAGAACGAGGTAGCGGTTGCCCGTCGTCGGGCCGCCGGGGAAGTCCCACATGGTGCGGCCCAGGACGTTGTGCCAGCGGCGCAGCATCACGTCCCGGTACGCCCCGGCCTGGTAGTTGGGCTCGTCGAAGGCGAAGGCGCGGGCGGTGGCGGGGTCCGGCAGGTCGAGGATGTGGACGCTGCCGGTGGGGGTTTCGCCGTCAGCGGCGAAGGTCGGGCCGCGGGCGATCATCTCGGCCGTGTACCGGTCCATGTAGGACCAGTGCCGCTCCAGCAGCTCCTGGCGCAGCGGCAGCGAGCCGGGGCGATCGCGGTGGTAGCAGAAGAACTCCATGCACGCAGACCCTTCCCCAAGGCCCGGCAGCAGCTCAAGCAGGTTTCCGGGGCGGGTGCCGGCGTACAGGCGGTCCGGCAGCAGCGCCGGTTCGATTCGCCCGGCAGTTGGGCAACCGCGCATGATTGGGCGGCCCACCCGGCCCAACGACCCGGTGGGCCGCCCCCATCCCGTCAGGACTTCCCCGGGCACTCCTTCCACGCCATGTGGTACACCGTGCTGATGTCCCCGTCCGTCGAGTCCATCGTCATGAAGCTGACCTTGTCTGCCGACTGGGTGCCGGCGTTGACCCGGAGTTCGGTGTTGATGTTGAAGTTGCGCTGGACTCCGCAGGGCGCGTAGACGAGTTGGGCCCAGTCCGTCTCGTCGGTCGCCTGCCAGTTGTCGTTGTAGGGGCCGCTGAAGGGGTGGTTCCTGGACACCGTGCTCGGCGAGCCCTGGAAGTAGTACGAGGCCCGCTGGGAGCCGCTCGCGCCGCGCTGGAGGGAGGCGAAGCCTCGGTAGTCGGCGCTGGCGATGGCGTACGTGAAGCCCTGCGGCACGTGGACGATCAGGCTGAGCTGGCAGTTCCTGCGGAACGCGGTCGGGTCGGAGCCGCCGCCGGCCTGGGCGAGGTAGTCGCTGTAGGTGACGGTGAACGCCGTGTTGTCCTCGGAGACGGCGACCGCTGCCGTGCCCTGCGGGCAGCCGGAGCCGTTCACGGTGGCGACCTTGATGACGATCTTGTCCGGGGGCGGGTCGACGAACCCGGGGGACGGGGGTTGTGCGGGGAGTGCGCTGGTGAGGAGCGCGGCGATCGCGCCGCTCAGAAGCAGGCCACCGGCCATGGTTCTCCCATCCGTTCGTGGGGGGTGGAACGCCGAGTAAGCATGGGCATGTCAAAGCGACAGCTCATGTACACCCGGCCTGTGACCATTCCATGAAGGACCTGTGAAGGCCGGGAGCGGTCGCATCGTACGCATGGCGGAGGGGCCCGGCCAGGGCGGTCTCCGGCCATTCACAGTGGCGGAATCACACCGGGACGAGGGGCGCGGGCCCGTCCCCGCGTGCCCCGTCGACACCAGCAGTACCGGCGGGCGCATAAGGTGCGTTACCAGTGCGTCAGACCCAGGACACCTCGAGGACGCGATGAGGATCACCCAACGGCACCCCCGCGGACGCGGCCCGTCACGGGTTCTCCCAGGCCGCCGGTTCCGCCGCCGCCCGCTCCACCGGCTCGGGCAGCGCGCCCGCCGCGCGGTCGGCGATCGTCACGCCCTCCAGGATCCCGCGCACCTCGGCCCGCAGGGCGATCCACAGCGGCAGCAGCGGCTCGGCCGTGCCGGCGTGGGCGAGGCCGGCCGGGGGCTCGCCGCGCACCGGGACGATCGGTCCGTCCACGGCCCGGATCACGTCCGCGACCGTGATCCGAGCGGCCTCCCGGGCCGGCCGGTAGCCGCCGCCCCCGCCGCGCCGGCTGTCGACGACACCGCCGCGCCGCAGATCGCCGAGGATCCCCTCCAGGAACTTGTGGGGGATGTCCTGCGCGGTGGCGACGGCCTCCGTCTTGACCGGCCCTTCGCCCTGCCGGACGGCCAGTTCCACGACCGCTCGTACCGCGTAGTCCCCACGTGCCGAGATCCTCGTACGACCATGGTCGCGGTCCCGTAGACAATGACCCACCAGCACCACGTACGGCACGGCAGCACAACAGGAGGCGCTCCCTTGGAGCTCAGCAGGCGTACCTTCCACGCTCTCGCCGGCACGGCGGCGCTCGGCTTCGCGCTGACCGGCAGCGGGTCGCCCACCTCCGCCAACCCGGCACGGACGGTGCGCACGGGCCCGCCGCCCCCGGTGCCGAGCGCCGACGGCAGGCGGCACGAGGTCGGCTTCGACCGGTACTCGCTGCTGGTCGACGGCCGCCGCCTGGTCCTCTGGTCGGGCGAGCTGCACCCCTTCCGGCTGCCGAGCCCGTCCCTGTGGCGGGACATGCTGGAGAAGATGCGTGCCCACGGCTACAACGCCGTCAGCGTGTACGTCGCCTGGAACTACCACTCCCCCGCCCCCGGCCGGTACGACTTCACCGGTGTGCGCGACCTGGACCTGTTCCTGCGCATGGCCGCCGAGACCGGCCTGTACGTGATCCTGCGGCCCGGCCCGTACATCAACGCCGAGGTCGACGCCGGCGGCTTTCCCGGCTGGCTGACCGCGACCGAGGGCACGGCCAGGACCTCCGACCCGACGTATCTGCGGTACGTCGACGAGTGGCTGACCGCCGTCAACGCCGTCGTCGCGAAGCGCCTGTTCACGCGGGGCACGGGCACGGTGCTGCTGTACCAGATCGAGAACGAGTACGACGCGCACGTCGACGAGCCGGCCGGGCGCGCCTACATGTCCTACCTGTACGAGAAGGTCCGCGCCGACGGTATCGACGTGCCGCTGTTCCACAACGACAAGGGGCGCAACGGGGCCTGGGTGCCTGGGTCGTTCGGCACCGGCGGGGAGAAGGGGCGCTGGCTGTACGGGTTCGACGGGTATCCGGAGCCGGACGAGGTGCCGCCCGACTGGGGGCACTTCGGGGCCGGCGGGACGAAGGGCGGGGCCACGGCCAGTCCGCGCACGCCCGGGTTCCTGCCCGAGTTCGGCGGGGGCTGGTTCGACCCGTGGGGCGGGTCCTGGTTCGACGGGAAGGGCTACGCCGAGGCGCGCCGGACCCGGGACGCGGCGTACGAGCGGCGCTTCCACCTCACCAACCTCGCCAACGGCATCACGCTGCACAACGTCTACATGACGTACGGCGGCACCTCCTGGGGCTGGCTGCCCGCGCCGGCCGTCTACACGTCGTACGACTACGGGGCCGCGTTCGACGAGGCCCGCAACGCCACCCCGAAGCTCGCCCCGATGCACCAGATCGGGCAGTTGCTGCGGTACGTGCCGGACCTCGCCAGGCTGAACCGGGCGAAGGCCGTACGCGCCGCCGACGAGCGGATCAAGGTCTACCACCTGGCCAACCCCGACACCGGCGCCCACTTCTACGTGCTGCGCAACGACTCCGGCGAGGCGGTGTCCTCGACGCTGCCGGACGCCGGGATCGACGGGCCGGTCACGGTCCCGGCGCGGGACGCCAAGCTGATCGCCGCCGGGCTGAAGCTCGGGCAGCGGACGCTGGTGCACGCCACCGTGCAGCCCATGCTGAGCCTGACCGCCGGGCGGCAGGAGATCGCGGTGTTCGCGGGCCGGCGGGGCGATCTGGCGCAGGTCGTACTGGACTGCGCGGACGAGCCGACGCCCATGCGGCTGGACGCGGAGCCCGCGTGGTCCTGGAACCTCGGCAAGCTCAACGTCACCGCTCCGCTCGGCGCCGGCGGGCTGAGCCGGGTGCGCGTCGAGGGCGACGGCGTGGACACGCCGATGCTGCTGCTGTTCGCCGACGATGCGACGGCCCTCAGGCTGTGGCCGTACGAGACGCCGTCCGGCTCGCTGCTCGTCTACGGCCCGGCGCTGCTGCGGTCGGCCACGCTGCGCGGCTCCACGGTCCACCTCACCGGCGACACCACCGCGCAGACCGGCCTGGAGGTGTGGGGGCCGCGCGGGATCACCCATGTCACGTGGAACGGGCGTCCGGTGCCCACCCGGATCAGCGCCTCCGGCAGTCTGCTGGCGCTGCGGCCGCTGCCCGGCGTGGCCCGGCCGGCGCTGCCCGCCCTCGACGGCTGGCGGCGGCGGACCGAGAACCCGGAGGCCGAGCCCGGCTTCGACGACTCCGGCTGGACGGCGGCCGACAAGAAGACGTCGTTCAGCACGACGCCCGTGCCCGACGGGCAGCCCGTCCTGTTCGCCGACGACTACGGCTTCCACTACGGCGACGTCTGGTACCGGGGCGAGTGGACGGACGGACGCGGCCTGGAGTCCGTGTCCCTCGACTACAGCACGGGCACGCAGGGCCTGCTGATGGCCTGGCTGGACGGCGAGCCGCTGGGCACGCACCGGATGCCGGTGCCGGACAAGGACCAGGCGCGGCAGGGCACGTGGACGGCGAAGGCCGCTTTCCGCCTGCCGAAGGAACTGCGGAAGAGGTTGCATGCGCAGGGCCCGGGGCAGCGGCATGTGCTGTCCGTGCTCGTCCGGCCGATGCAGCACGACATGGACGGCACGTCGCGCGACACGCACAAGGCGGCGCGCGGGCTGACCGCCGTGACCTTCGAGGGCGCCTCCCCGAAGGTGACCTGGCGGATCCAGGGCGCGTCGGCGCCCGATCCCGTGCGCGGGCCGATGAACAACGGCGGGCTCCACGGGGAGCGCGAGGGCTGGCATCTCCCCGACTACGACGACGGGGACTGGAAGGACGCCGAACTGCCGCGTGCCGACCGGCGGCAGGGCGTCACCTGGTACCGGACGGACTTCCGGCTCGATGTCGAGCCCGGCGTCGACGCCTCCATCGGGCTCGTCCTCGACGACGACCCGAAGCGGGCCTACCGCGTCCAGATCTTCCTCAACGGCTGGAACATGGGCCAGTACATCAACGACGTAGGGCCGCAGCACACGTTCGTGCTGCCGAACGGGATCCTGCGCACACGTGGTGCCAACACACTGGCGTTGGCGGTGCTGTCCGACGGGACCACACCGGCGGGGCCGGGGGAGGTGCGGCTGACACTGCTGGGGGCCGCCGCCGGAGGGGTGCCGGTCACGCCGGTGTGACCGGATCGAGCCGTCCCCGTGCATTGCCTTCTGGGGCAGGCTGGGCCACCGTTTGGCCTTTCAGGGCTGCCGACAAGGGAGGGGAACCTCGTGCGAAGACGGCGTTTCATCGGTGGATTAGGCGGAGTGGTCGGGGCCGGGCTCGGGCTCGCCCCGATGCGGGGCGCGACGGCCTGGGCGGCTCCCGGGCTCCTGGGTGAGGCCCGCGAGTGGGAGGTGGTCGCCACCCCCGCGGCCACCCCGGCCGCGCATCTGCTCGACGTGGCGGCATCCGGTCCGGACCTCGCCTGGGCCGTGGGCGAGGAGGGCCGCAACGGCGGTGTCCGGGGGACGGCGCTGGCCCTCGTGTGGGAGGGCACGGCCTGGCAGCGCACCGGCCCCGCCTTCAGCGGCTATCTGGGCTCCGTCGCCGCCGCGTCCGACGGCCGCGCCTGGGCCGTCGGCTCCGACACCTCCGGCACCGCCCGGCTGCTCACCTGGGACGGACTGACGTGGCGGGAGGCCGACTTCCCCGGGCGCGGGGCGCCCAGCACGTCCCTCGCCGCCGTCACGACCGGCCCCCGGGGCCACGTCTGGGTCTCCGGCCGGAACAGCGACGGCTCGGTGCTGCTGCACGGTCATCTGGACAAGTGGACCTGGCTGGAGGCACCCCCGGCCACGACCACCGTCCCGCCCTACGGCATCCACCGCGCGCCCTGCGGCGACGTCTGGGTCTACGGCAGCGAGCTCGTCGCCCGCTGGGACGGAGCGGCCTGGACCGTGCTGCCGGCGCCCGGCGGAATCCGCGCCGGCTTCACCGGGCTGCTCGCGGTCGCCCGCGACGACATCTGGATGACGGGTTACGACTACGGCGTCGGCGGCCCGCCCGGCAAGCCCCCGGGCGTCCGGCTGCTGCACGGGGACGGCAGCGGCTGGGAGAGCGTGACGGCGCCGTTCGGCGTGGGCATGCTGAGCGGCATCGTGGGCGACGCGCAGGGACGGCCCGACCGAATCGCCGGGTGGGACTTCTGGGACCAGACCCGGGCCCACTACCTGCGGTGGGACGGCACGGCCTGGGTGAGCGAGCGGGGGCCGGTGGCCACGACCCCCGTCGTCATGAACGCCCTTGCGACCGTGCCTGGTTCGGGCGGCTACTGGGCGGTGGGGACGACGTCGTCCTCGCCGTCCTCGTCCGCCCGGCTGCACATCGAACGCTGACGCGCCGGACCGGCTGTCACGCCAGCCGGATCACGTTCCAGGACAGCGGCTCCAGGACGGCACTCAGCGTGCCGTCCCGGAGGGCCGTGCCGTCGACCGCGTGCGGGGCCACCCGCTCGGGGTCGTCGAGGGTGTTGCGGGCGTCCGGGTCGGCGTCGGCGAGGGCGCTGTGCTCGACGACCGACGACAGGTCGAGGCCGTTCAGCGCGACCTCCAGCGGCAGCGACTCGGTGCGGCTGCGGTTCACCGCGAAGACCGTGACCGTGCCGTCCTCGGCGCGCACGGCGGTGGCGTGCAGCAGGTCCGTCTCGCCGTACTTCTTCGTCTCGTACGTCGGCGAGTCCACCCGGACGTCGAGGACCTGGCCGCGGCCATACCTGGCGGCCTGGGCGAACGGGAAGAACGTCGTCTGCCGCCAGGCCGGGCCGCCCGGCTCGGTCATGATCGGCGCGATGACGTTGACGAGCTGGGCCAGGCAGGCGACCGTCACGCGGTCGGCGTGCCGCAGCAGGGCGATGAGGAGCGAGCCGAAGACCACGGCGTCGGTGACGCTGTAGTTGTCCTCCAGGAGTCGGGGCGCCTCGGGCCAGTCGTCCTGCTCGAAGGTCTTCGCGTGCGACTCCCACTCGGGGAGGTACCAGACGTTCCACTCGTCGAAGGAGAGGTTGATCCGCTTCTTCGACTTGAGCTTCGCGCCCACGTGGTCGGCGGTCGCGACCACGTTGTCGATGAAGGACTCCATGTCGACGGCGGAGGCCAGGAAGGAGTCGATGTCGCCGTTCTCGGGCCAGTAGTAGGCGTGCAGTGAGATGTAGTCGACGAGGTCGTACGTCTCCTCCAGGACGGTCGCCTCCCACTCGGCGAACGTCGGCATGGACTGGCTGGAGGAGCCGCAGGCGACGAGTTCGACGCCGGGGTCCATCTGGCGCATGGCCCGGGCCGTCTCGGCGGCGACGCGGCCGTACTCCTCGGCGGTCTTGTGGCCGGTCTGCCAGGGGCCGTCCATCTCGTTGCCGAGGCACCACAGCTTGATGCCGAAGGGGTCCTTGTCGCCGTGGCTGACGCGGAGGTCGGACAGGGCGGTGCCCTGGGTGTGGTTGGCGTACTCCTGGAGTTCGAGGGCTTCCGCGACGCCTCGGGTGCCGAGGTTGATGGCCATCATGGGCTCGGCCTGGGGGCCGATCTTGCGGAGGAAGTCGATGTACTCGGAGAGGCCGAAGCGGTTCGGCTCCGTCGAGTGCCAGGCGAGGTCGAGGCGGCGGGGGCGGTTCTCCGCGGGGCCGACCGAGTCTTCCCACTTGTAGCCGGAGACGAAGTTGCCGCCGGGGTAGCGGACGGCGGTGACGCCGAGTTCGCGGACGAGGTCCAGGACGTCCTGGCGCAGGCCCTTGTCGTCGGCCGTGGGGTGGTCGGGTTCGAAGATGCCGGTGTAGACGCAGCGGCCGAGGTGTTCCACGAAGCTGCCGAAGAGGCGGGGGTTGACCTCGCCGACGGTGAAGGCTGGGTCGAGAGTGAAGCGGGCGGTGTGCATGTTCGCCTTTCGGGGTGAGTGGTTCTGCTCGGTGGCGGCTGTGGGTTCGGGGCGACCGGCTACTGCCCTGCCAAGCCCGTATGGGCCACGCCCGCCACTATCTGCCTCTGGAAGAACACGAAGACGATGATCAGGGGCAGGCCCGCCATCAGGCCGCCGGCCATGAGCTGGGCCCACTGGATGCCGTAGGAGTTCATGACGGTCGCGATGCCGTTCGGCATGGTCATCAGGTCGGGGTTGTTGGTCACCATGTACGGCCAGAGGAAGTTGTTCCACGAGGCGATGAACGTGAAGATGCCGACCGCGGCGAGGGAGGGGCGGGAGAGCGGGAGGACGATGGTGAAGAAGACGCGCCAGCGGCCCGCGCCGTCGATGAAGGCGGCCTCCTCCAGTTCGCGCGGGATGCCCTGGAAGAACTTGTAGAGGATGTAGACCATCGCGGCGGGTGCGCACTGCGGCAGGATCATGCCCCAGTAGGTGTCGACCATGCCCAACTGCTGGACGGTGGTGAACAGCGGCACGCCGAGGACGGCGGGCGAGATCATCAGGCCCGCCATGACCAGGCCCATCAGGGCGTTCTTGCCGCGGAACTCGGTGCGGGCGAAGCCGTATCCGGCGAGTGCGCTCACCAGCAGCACCACGGACGTCACGCAGACCGAGACGACCACGGAGTTGACGAACCAGTTGGTGATGTTGCCGGTCTCGAAGAGGGCCTTCCAGGCCTGGCCGGTGAAGTCCCGCGGGAGCCAGTGCGGCGGTACCTCCACCGCCTCGGTCTCCGACTTGAGGGAGGTGAACAGGGCCCAGGCGAAGGGGGCCAGGAAGGCGGCCGAGACGGCTGCGCCGAGGAGGGTCAGGACGATCTGACTGGGGGTCCACGGCTTGCGGGGCTTCACCGGTACGGCGGTGGTCATCGGGCGCTCTCCTCACGGTTGCGCAGCAGCCACATCCGGGCGAGGGCGACGGCCGCGATGATCACGAAGAAGATGACGGAGATCGCGGAGGCGTAGCCCACGCGGTAGCTGGTGAAACCCTCTTCGAGGGTGTACTGGACGAAGGTGCGGGTCGATCCCTCGGGCCCGGGGAGGAAGTCCATCATCACGACGGCCTGGTCGAAGACCTGGAGCGAGGCGAGGATCTGGAGGGCGACGACGAGGCCGGTGATGTTGCGCAGCATCGGCAGGGTGATGTGGACCATGCGGTGCCAGGCGTTCGCGCCGTCGAGCTTGGCGGCCTCGTAGAGGTGGCCGGGGATGCCCTGGAGCGCGGCCAGGTAGAGCAGGAAGCTAAAGCCGACCGTCCACCACAGGGTCTGGATGACGATGGCGAGCATCGCGTACGACTTGTCGGTCAGCCACGGCGTCTCGATGCCGAAGACGTGGTTGATCATTCCGGTGCCGGGGTTGAACAGCCACTGCCACAGGTTGGCGGCGACGGTGGACGGCAGCAGGAACGGGGCGAAGAAGCACAGCCGCCACAGCCACGTGCCGCGCTCGATGTGGTGGGCGAGCATCGCCAGGAGGAAGGCGAGGACCGTGATGCAGGGGACGACCAGAAGCGTGAAGTACGCGCTGTGGCCGAGGGAGTCCCACATCAGCGGGTCCTTGAGGGCCTCGCGGTAGTTGTCGAGGCCGACGAAGCTCGCGCCCTCGCCCGAGATGTTGGCGTCCGTGAAGCTGAGGTAGACACCGCGCAGCAGCGGCCAGATCACGAAGAGCGTGAACAGCAGGAGGAACGGGGCGACGAACCAGCCGCCGTGCTGGAAGCCCTGCGGCCGGCGGAGGGTGGCGCTGTCGGCGGCGGTCCTTGCGCGGGAGGGTGCGGTGATGGTCTGGGCGCTGGTCGCCATCATGCGGTCGCACCTCCTTGTGCGGCTGTGCGGCCGTCCATGGGGTTCTTCATGGCGAGCAGTTGGGTGAGTGTGCTCTTCATCCGGCGGGCGGCGGTCTCCGGCTTGGTGGAGCCCGTCGTCGAGGCGACGACGACCGGGCCGACGCGCTGGGCGAGGATGCCGGTGGAGCCCGCGAACCACACCTTCGGCTCGGTGGCCTGGTGGTCCATGGCCGAGACGTACTCGCTCTGCGGGTTCAGCGCCTTGTACGCGGCGGTGGACAAGGTGGGCGTGTAGGCGGGGATGTGGCCGCCGGCGGCCCACTGCCGGGCGTGCCGGACGACGTATGCGGCGAGCCGGTGGGCCGCCTCGTTGGTGGCGCCGCCGCGGTCGGACTGGTGCGGCAGGACGAAGGCGTGCGACTCGGCGTGGGTGGCCGGCTTGCCGAAGACGGGCGGCAGCGGGGTCGCGCCGAAGTCGACCTTGGCCCCGGAGTAGACCGGTACCGACCAGTTGCCCTCCCAGACGAAGGGGGAGCCGTTGACGAACTGTTCGGCCCCGGCGAGGCCCGCGAAACCCGGGTCGCAGTAGCCGTCGGTGATGTGCCGACGCAGGAACTGAAGGACCTGGGTGGCCTTGCCGGTGTCGAAGGTGACCTCGGTGTGGGCGGCGTCGAACCAGGTGCCGCCGAGCTGGGTGTAGAAGGCGACGAAGAACCACCACTGGAAGTTCTGGTCGGTGGACCACATGCCGATGGTCTGCAGCCCCTTCCTGGTGGCCTTCTTGGCCTCCTTGAGGACGTCGAACCACTCGTCGGCGGAGGTGACGGGCACGATCCGGCCGTCGTCGCCGAGCAGGCCCGCCTTCTTCAGCACGTCCTTGCGGTAGAAGCAGAGCTGGACGTGGATGTCGAGCGGGAGGGCGTAGAGCTTGCCGTCGATGACGGCGCGCTTCCACAGGGCGGGGCTGAAGTCGGCTTCCCGTACGCCGTACTTGGCGAGCAGGCCGACGTCCCAGGGGTCCAGGAAGCGGCCGGGTGAGAAGCCCGTGACCCGGCCGAGGTGCATGACGCCGAGGTCGGGTGCGCGGTTGCCCGCGGCGGCCATGGCGAGCTTGGTGTAGAAGGGGCTGCCCCACTGGAGGGTGGAGTCCTTCACCGCGATGTCCGGGTTGGCCTTACGGAAGGCGTCCAGCATCGCGATCATGTTGTATCCGTCGCCGCCGCTGAAGAGGTTCCAGTAGCGCACGCGGGTGTCGGCGTCGGCGGCGAGTGCGTCGGCGCCCGTGCCGACGGCGGCGAAGCCGAAGCTGCCCGCGACGAGGAGTCCTCCGAGCCCGCCGAGTAGCTGCCTGCGATTCAGGTCAGGTCGTCCCATGCCCTGCCCTTGCTGTCGTGTTCGATATACCGGAAGGTGCTCGTGACTTCGAACGGGACGGTAAAGAGGAAGCGCTTTCTCGTCAATGGTCGGCCCGGAGCTTTGGGCACGACTTTCGAGCAGGAAAGGTCGTTCCCCGCTGCACTACCGGCACCGGATCGCATGACGCGAACACTTTCGGGCGCGTAGGCTCGGACGCGCGGCCAAGCCGCCGGCCGGCGCTGAGAAGGGGGAGCGATGGACATCGCGGGCGCGCGAGTGCGAGCCGCCACCGCGCTCAGGCGCTCGCGACGTGGTGCCGCCATGCGCCGCCTGGCCACCGAACTCGCCGCCGCGGTCCGGGCGCGGGAGCAGGTCCCGGACGGCGTGCGGTCGTTGTGCCGGGCGCTGTGCGAGGAGATGAGCGCGCGGCGGGGCGGGCGTCCGGTCGAGCTGCGTTTCGAGCGGTTCCCCGACGAGATCGACGTGACCGGGCTGTGGGTGGAGTTCCAGGACTTCGACCTGGTCATCGTCGAGGAACGGGCCGAGGCGATGCAGCAACTGGTCATCCTCGGCCATGAGTTGTGGCATCTGCACGCGGGGCACGGCCACCACCATGTCGCCGGTACGGCGGCGGCCCGGGCCCTGGACCGCGAGCCCGGCTGGAAGTCCGTGGCACTGACGGTGGCGGCGCGGGACGGCTCGCGCGAGCGGGACGAGGCCGACGCCGACGCGTTCGGGCACCGGCTGGCCGCCGCGTTCCGCTCCTTCGCGGACGGCACCGCCCGGGACGAGCCGAACGCCGCGCTCGATCCGGTGCGGCGGTCGATGGGTTACCGCGGAGGCGGCGCGCGATGACCCACGCACGGGACGTCCTCGACACCTTCTCCGTCTCCTTCTGGCTGCCGATCGGCGCGCTGACCGTCGCCCTGGTGATGAAGCTGCCGAGCCTGGTGAGGATGTGGCGGGACCCGATGCTGCGGGCCGTCGGCGGGCTGCTGCTGTTCGCCTGTGCCGTGTTCGTCTTCGCGTCCCCGTCGGTCATCGGCTGGACCAACCGCGTCACCGGCGTGCCGAACATCGCGGCACCGCTGGTCTATTCGCTGCTCACCGCGCTGTGCGCGTCCTGGCTGCTGCTGATCGTCGCCTGGCGCAACGGCCTGGCCGACCGCTCGGCCTCCACGCGCCGCGCCGCAAGCTGGGTCGTCTTCGCCTACGCGGGCGTGGTCGTCGCCCTGTGGGTGCTGTTCTGGCTCGCGGACGTCCCCGTGGAGCGCCGCCGGGACCTGGACACGTACTACGCCACCACGCCCTTCATGCGCGAGGAGATCCTGCTCTATCTCCTCGCGCACACCGTGGCCTGTTCGGTCACGGCCCGGCTGATCTGGAACTGGGTGCGCACCGACGGCCTCGACGCCTGGCTGCGCTGGGGCCTGAGGTTCCTGGGCGTCGGCTACGCGACGAACCTGCTCTTCGACGTCGCCAAACTCACCGCCGTCATCGCCCGGATGACCGGCCACGATCTGGACTGGCTGAGCACCTACCTGGCGCCCTCGGCCGCCTGCCTGTCGGCCACCATGGTCGCGATCGGCTTCATCATCCCGCACGGCGGTCAGTACCTGCACGAGCGCTGGCGCATCCGGCTCGCCCACTGGCAACTGCGGCCCCTGTACCTGCTGCTGCGCACCGTGAACGGCGGCGGTGCCCCCTTCGCCCCGCGCGCCACCGGCGAACTGCGCCTGATCCGCCGCGAGACGTACATCCGCGACGTGCTCCTCCAGCTCTCCCGGCACCTCGACGAGGACCTGCGGGAACGCTCCTACGCCGCTGCCCGGGACCTCGGGTTCGAGCCCGGCCGGGCCAGGGCGCTGGCCGCCGCCGTCACGATCCTGGACGCCGTCGCCGCGCGGGAGCGGGCCCCGCAGTCCGACAGCGCCGCCTCCCCGTCCGGCCCCGACACCGCCTACCTGCTCCAGGAGATCCAGGCCGTGGCCCTGGCCCTGCGTCACCGCGACCACATCGAGGCGGTACGCTCACGCGCGGCCGCCCCCGGGAGAGAGAACGCCCGCGCATGACTGACCGTCCCACCCCCGCCAGAACCGCCGTCGTCCTGGGGGGATCGCACTCCGGCATGCTCGCGGCCCGCGCCCTGGCCGGCTTCGCCGACCGGGTCATCGTGGTGGAGCGCGACGCGCTGCCCGCCGCTCCCGGCCCCCGCAAGGGTCTGCCGCAGGCCCGGCACGCGCACATGCTCTGGTCGGGCGGCGCGCGGGCCATGGAGGAACTGCTGCCGGGGATCACCGGGGCGCTCGGGGAGGCCGGGGCGAACCGGCTGCCGGTCACGACGGACGTCGTCGCCCTGGGGACGCGGGGCTGGTTCCGGCGCTGGGCCGAGTCCCACCACGTGGTCCTCGCCGGCCGGGACCTGCTGGACGCGACCGTCCGCGCCCGGGTCCTGGCCGACCCGCGGATCGAGGTCGTCGAGCGGGCGGAGGCGGTGGGCCTGACCGGCACGGACGCGGCCGTCACGGGCGTCCGCATCCGGCCCTGCGAAGGCGGCCGCGAGCGAACCCTCGCCGCCGACCTGGTCGTCGACGCCTCGGGCCGCGGCTCCCGGGCCGCCCGGTGGCTGACCGCCCTCGGCCTGCCCCTGGCGGAGCGGCGCGAGGTCGACGCGGGCCTGGCGTACGCCAGCCGCCTCTACCTCGCCCCCGAGCAGGCCCGCGACGGCTTTCCCGTCGTCAACGTGCAGCCCGACCGGCGGGACGGCGGACCGGGCCGGGCCGGTTTCCTGCTGCCCATCGAGGAAGGCCGGTGGATCGTCACCCTGTGCGGCACCCGGGGCGGCCGGCCGTCCCCGGAGAACGACGACTTCGTCCGCTTCGCCCGCGAGGACCTGCGCCACCCCGTCATCGGCGACCTCCTCGAACGGGCCGAGCCGCTGTCCGACGTGGCGTACACCCGCACGACCGTCAACCGCCGGCACTTCTACGAGCGGATGCCGGTGTGGCCCGCGAACTTCGCCGTCCTCGGCGACGCCCTCGCCGCGTTCAACCCGGTCTACGGGCACGGCCTGGCCGTCGCCGCGCAGAGCGCCCTGCTCCTGCGGGACACGCTGCGGCGGCACGGCTGGTCGGCTCCCGGGCTGTCCCGGCTGATCCAGAAGGCGGTGTCCCGCCCGGTCGGCGCGGCCTGGGACCTGGCGATCGGGCAGGACGTCTTCTACCCGGGCGCGACGGAGCAGGGCCCGACGCTGCGGGACCGGCTCGTGACGGCGTACGTGGACCGGCTGATGTACACGGCGACGGGCAACGGGCGCATCGCCCGCCGGGTGACGGACGTGACGTCGCTGGAGCGGGGGGCGGGGGTGTTGCTGACACCGTCGGTGATGGTGGCGGCGGCGGTGGGGCCGTTGCGGCCGGCGTTGAGCGGGCCACCGCTGACGGCTGAGGAACGGAAGGCCGCCGGGCTGGCCTAGCCGCGGGCAGTCGTGCCTCCCCCCAGTGCCTCTCGGGCCTGGGACGTGTCCCCAGGGCGGCACGGGTGGGCGCGGCGGCACCCCGCGGCGCCGGGTCGCGCCACCACCCCCACGAGCGGACCTCAGCCTTGGAACGCGGGCTGGGCAACTCCCTTGCCCGCCCGCGGCACCACGAACATTGACCCCGCCAGTGCCGGCGGCTCCGTCAGTCCGGTCCGAGCCGTCGTGACGTACAGATCACTCAGCCCGGCCCCACCGAACGCACAGGCCGTCACCAGCGGCACGGGCAACTCGATCACCCGGTCCAGCCGCCCCTCCGGCGTGTACCTGCGCACCGCCGCCCCCTGCCACAGCGCCACCCACACACACCCGTCGGCATCCACCGTCAGCCCGTCGGGAAACCCCGCGCCGTCCTCGATCTCCGCAAGGGTCCGCCGCCCGGACAGCCGCCCGTCCTCGTAGTCGAAGACGTCGACCCGCCGGGTCGGGGAGTCGATGTAGTACATGAGCCGGCCGTCGGGGCTCCACCCCGTGCCGTTGCTGACGGCCACGTCGTCGAGCACGACATCGACCGAGCCGTCACCGGTGACGCGGGACAGCGTGCCGCCCCCGGGCGCCTCGTCGTAGCGCATGGTGCCGGCCCACAGAGAGCCGTCCGGCGCGACGGCCGCGTCGTTGGCGCGGCGGCCGGGCACGGGCTCACGGTGCAGCCAGCGAAAACCGCCGTCGGGGTCGAGGAGGCCGACCCCGTCGCGCAGGTTCAGCACCAGCCCCCCGCCGGCCCGCGGCTTGGCCGCACCCACGTGCTGTTCCGTCCGGCGGACCGTGCGGCGCCCGGTGGCCGGGTCGTAGGTGTGCACCCGGCAGCCGAGGATGTCGATCCACAGGAGCCGGCCGGCCGCCGCGTCCCAGGTGGGACCCTCGCCGAGGTCGGCCTCGGCCCGTACGGCGACCTCGTACGGCGTCGTCGTCATGCCACGCTCCGGTGGCCAAGGTGCTCGGACAGCTCGGCGGCGCCCTTCGCGGCGAGCTGCTCCAGCTCGGCGCGGCGCTCCTCGCTCCAGCGGATCATGGGCACGGAGATCGACAGGGCGGCGACGACCTGGCCGGTGCGGTCGCGGACCGGCGCGGCCACGCAGCTCACGTCCGGGTTGGACTCGCGGTTCTCGACGGCGAGGCCCCGCTCACGGATCTCGGCCAGGGTCTCGCGCAGGGCGGCCGGGTCGGTGATGCTGTTGGGGGTCATCGCGACCAGCTCGGCGCCGTCGGGGATCCGCGCGGCGAGCTCGTGCTCGGGAAGGGAGGCCAGCAGCATCTTGCCGACGGACGTGCAGTGGGCGGGCAGCCTGCGCCCGGCCGCCGACACCATCCGCACGGCGTGCGTGGAGTCGACCTTGGCGATGTAGATGACGTCCGTGTCCTCGAGGATCGCCACGTGCACCGTCTCGTCGCAGGTCTCGGCGACGGACCGGGCGACGAGCTGGCCCTCGGCCGCGAGGTCGAGCTGCTCGGAGTAGCGGGCACCGAGCTGGTACGGGCGCACGCCGAGCCGGTAGCGTCCGGGCTGGCCGGGCACCGGGACGATGTACTTCCGGGCGGCGAGCGTGGTCACCAGCTCGTGCACGGTCGTGCGCGGCAGCTGGAGCTTGCGCACGATGTCGGGGGCGGAGAGCGTCCCGTCCCCGTCGAGGAAGAGCTCGAGAATGTCGAGAGCCCGGGTCACGGCTGGTACGAGGCGTCCCACGATCGGCCCCCTCCCTAAGTGTTCTCAGGCGCCTGTGCTGGCGATATCAACGTTCGAGATATCAACAGGCGATCGGCATGACGAACACAGGCTAGCCACAGAGGTTTGCCCGGGCAATGGGCAGAGGCCGGCGGGCGGAAACCCGTGAGCACGCCACAGACACGTGGCGTGCACATTAAAGTGCCCTGTGTGCGACACGTCACAGGTGTCGCAAGGGTGGGGGAATCTCTGTGCGTGACATGACCATGGGCTCGAACGTGTCTCTGACGGCCCTGAGCGAGAACACCGGATCCGCGATCGTGAGCCTGGGCTGGTCCAGCCCGACCGGGGAGGGCGACGCCGACGTGTCCGTCCTGCTGCTGGGCGCGGACGGCAAGGTACGCAGCGACGCCGACTTCTACTTCTACAACAACCCGGTGGCCGCCGACGGCAGTGTGCAGCTCCTCGGCAAGGAGCCGACGGGGGACGGCAGCGAGGACCGGATCAGCTTCGACCTGACCGCGGTCCCGGCCGACGTGGAGCGGATCGTCGTGGCCGCGAGCCGGTACGAGGGGGCCCGCTTCGGCGAACTGCACGACCTGCGGGTGACACTGGCCGACGCCGTGGGCGAGAGCCTCCTCCGGTTCGTCATCGAGGACGCCGGTCCGGTGAGCGCGATCATCTTCGGTGAGCTCTACCGGCGCGGGGAGGAGTGGAAGTTCCGGGCTGTCGGGCAGGGCTACGAGAGCGGGCTGGCCGGGCTGGCGACGGACTTCGGCGTCGACATCGAGGACGACGAGGCGGAGTGCGCGGCGGCGGTCGCGGAGGAATCATCCACCGTCGTCTCTCCCGGCACCCAGCCGCAGCCGACACTTGAGGCCGTCCCGGCACCGCGCCCGCCGGCCGACGAGGAAGCCGCCCCGAAGAGGCGGACGGCCCGGCCCCGGACCGCGAAGAAGAGGGTCACGCCGCCCAGGGCGCCCGCGAAGAGCCTGGCGGAGAACGAGACCTGGAGGCCGGCGCGGCTCTTTCCGGTCTCGGCGCTCAAGGGCGACCGCGACCGGGAGATGCGCGCCACCTCGGTCCTGTTGTCGGTGATGGCCCAGGTACCCCGTTTCGGCAGGCGGATCACCGCCCCGTTCGGCGCGCCGTCCGGCCGCATGGAGACGTTCACCGAGGTCTCCCTGCCGCACGGTGACACGCCACGGCGCCCCGACGGAGTGATCCGCGTCGAGCGCGCCGGCAAGCTGTGGACGGCACTCGTCGAGACCAAGACCAACGGCAACGCCCTCAAGTCCGAGCAGGTCCAGGCCTACATGGACATCGCCGCCCGGCGCGGCTACGAGGCCGTGATCACGCTGTCGAACGACGTCGCGCTGGAGGGCAGCCCGCTGGTCGACGTCAAGGTCGACCGGCGGCGCAAGCACCAGGTGGCGCTCTGGCACCTGTCCTGGGCCGAAGTCGCCCATCAGGCCCAGATGCTGATCCGGCACGAGGGCGTCGGCAACGCGGCCCGCACCTGGCTGCTCCAGGACCTCCTGCACTACCTCCAGCACGACAACTCCGGCTGCCACGGCTTCCAGAACATGGGCTCGGCCTGGGTGCCGGTGCGCAACGGAATCGACGACGAGACCCTCTGCCAGGGCGACCCGCGCGCCTTGGAGGTGGTGGAGAGCTGGGAGCGGCTCATCCGTCAGGTGTGCCTGCGCCTGGGCGGCGAACTCGGGCAGAAAGTGCTGCCCGCCCAGCGCACCCGGCGCGGCACCGACCCCGGGACCCGCCGCGCCCGTCTGGCCGACCAGCTGTGCCTGGAGGGCAGGCTCCACGCGGAGTTGCGCGTCGAGGGCGCCCCCGGCCTGCTCACCGTCAGCGCCGACCTGCGCACCGCCAAGCTGCGTACGTCCGTGGAGATCGCCGCCCCCGAGCAGGGCTACCCCCTGACCTGGGTCAAGCGCCTGGTCCGCCAACTTGCCGAGGCACCGGCGGACCTGCACGTCGAAACCCTGGTGGACGGCCAGGCGGGCGGCCCCCGGGGCACGCTGGAGCGGCTCCGCCCGGAACCGGGGGACCTGCTGCCCAAGGACAGCGCCACCCGGATCACCGGTTTCCGCCTGTCTCTTTTCAAGGGCATGGGCAGTGGCCGGGGCAACGCGGAGTCCGGCTTCATCCGCAGCGTCGACGACGCCGTGCACCGCTTCTACACCTCGGTGGTGGTCCACCTGGACGCTCCCGTATCCGGGCGGGCTGCGGCGAAGGAGCGGGCCACGGTGTGACGGCGTGGTGGGGGGGGGGGGGGGGGGGGGGGGGGGGGGGGGGGGGGGGGGGGGGGGGGGGGGGGAGGGGAAGGGAGGGGGGGGGGGGGGGGGGTGGTGGTGGGGGTGTGTGTTGTTTTTTTTTTTTTCTTTTTTTTTTTTTTTTTTTTCCCCCCCCCCCCCCCCCCCCCCCCCCCCCCCCCCCCCCCCCCCCCCGCCCCCGCACCGCCCCCAGCTCCCCCCGCAGCCGCTGCGCGCGCAGGACCAGTTCCAGTTCGAAGCGGCGGTCGGGGTCGTCGATCTCGTCGCCCCACAGTTCCCGGATCTGGCGGAGCCGGTAGCGCACCGTCTGCGGGTGGACGCCGAGCCGGGCCGCGACCTCGGGGGCTCCGCCGCGGGTCTCCAGCCAGGCCAGGAGGGTTTCCGCGAGGCGACGGCCGTGGGTCGGGCCGCAGTGGGTCAGAGGGGCCAGGCATCTGCGGGCCAGGTCGTCGATGAGCTCCTCGGGCTGGAGGAGGACCAGCGCCTCGGTGTGCTCGGTGCAGTAGAGGACCTCCCCGCAGGGGAGCAGGTCCCGTTCCATGAGGCGTACCGCGGCCTCGGCCCAGCGCAGCGACTTCGCCGCGTCGGTGAGCGGGACCGGCGGGCCGATCGCGCCGGACCAGCCGGCCAGGGCCCGGTGCAGGAGTTCGGGGCGGCCTGCCGCGTCCGGGTCGGGCACGACCATGCGGGGTTGCTCGTACTCCATGTCGAGCAGCACCCCCTGCCCGACCGCGGGGGCCATGGCCTCCCGGGCGGGGCGCAGCAGGACACCGACCGCGACCTTCCCGGGTAAGGGCCAGCCGATCCGGGCGGCCCGTTCGGTCAGCGCCTCGGCGGGGTCGCCGCGGTGGTGTTCGGCCAGCAGGAGTTCCATCAGGCGGCGCTGGAGGCGCAGGCGTTCCCCGGCCTGGCGGGCCGCGGCCTCGGCGTAGCCGCGCACGGACTGGTCGACCAGGCCGTCCAGGTACTCGTAGCCCGCGTCGACGAGTTCGTACATCGCCGGGGGCGGGATCTCCACGCGCTGGCCGATGTCGGCGAAGCGGCGCCAGGCCAGGCGTACGCCCATGCGGTAGATGGCCTGGAGGGAGTCGAGCGAACGGCCGTTGAGGCCCTCGCCGCGGCCGAAGTCCTGGAAGACACCGGGCGGGACGCTGGGCCGGCCCTCGGAGTGCTCCAGGTGCTGCACGAAGACCTCGATGGCGCGCCGGATGCCGACCAGGGCCATGGGTTCGCCGGAGTCGTCGAGGACGACGGGCAGATGCGGGTACTCGCGCTGGATCTCGCAGAGGATCTCCTCGGCGAGGGCGGGCGCCTCGGCCATGGCGATCGCCGCGAACCGGCGCACCTGCAAGCGCGGTACGTCGTGCCAGGCCGAGCGAGACGTGACGGTTCCGGTGCGGGCGGCCGTCACCGTCAACTCCCCTGCCCGGCCTGCTCGTAGGTGATCAGGGGGGTGTTCGGCTGGTCGGGCGTGGCTTCGAGCAGCGCGACGACGCCCAGCGCGGCGCCCACGGCAAGGGCGGCGGCGAGCGCGACGGTCAGCGCGGCAGCGAGCAGTCTCGACATCGCAGGGTCAGCCTCTCTGTCCGGATTCGTCCGGAGATCGTCCGGAGGTCGTCCCCCACCCCGGCATCCCGTCCCTGCCCGTCGCGCCCAGTCTCGACAAGCATTGACACCCCGTCAAGAGCGGCCTACGGTTCCCGGCCCAGCCGCACACGCGCCGTTCCCCGCCGTGCCGGCCCTCTCGTACGTCGAGCCGTCCCAAGCCACTGGAGTGCCCGGATGCGCCGTACAACCTCTCCCTTTTCGCTGGTCCTGCTGGGTCTCGGCACGTTCCTGCTGGTGCTGGCGCCCCTGCTCGCCTGGTACGTCCAGCCGCGTGCCGCGGTGAACCCGATCGACATCGACACCACCGCCGTCTACACCGGCCGGGGCAGCGTCTTCGACACTGACCGGATCGAGACGGTCCCCGACCGGAAGATCACGGTGACCCAGCGGGTGCGGGGCGACGTCGAGGACAGCGAACGCAGCGGCAACGCCGTCTGGGACGTGACGACCACGGTCGACACGGACAAGTCGCTGCCGGCCGCCGACCCGCATGACGCCCTGGACTTCACGCCGCACCGCTGGGTGATGGACCGCAAGACCACCCGGCCCGTGCACTGCTGCGGGGAGAAGCCGTACATCGAGGGCGAGGCCTATCTGAAGTTCCCCTTCGACGTGCGGAAACGCTCGTACCAGTGGTGGGACAACACCCTCGGCGACACGGTCGTGCTGCGCTACCGCGGCACCGCGAAGGTCCAGGGCCACACCGGCTACAAGTTCACCGGCTCCGTGCCGCCGACCAGGACCGGCACGCGGATGGTGCCGGGCAGCCTCGTCGACCAGCCCGAGCGACCGCAGGTGCTGGCCGAGGAGTGGTACTCCAACCACGGCTTCGAGCTGGTCGTCGACCAGGCCACCGGCCGCGTGATCTACGCGCAGACCGGGCCCAGGCGGACGCTGCGGGCACCGGGCGGGAAGAAGGACGCGGCGGTACTGCTGGACAGCCGGAAGATCTCGTTCACGACCGCGACACAGAAGGAGGCCGTGCGGCAGGCGAAGCGGGACAGCGGTCAACTGCGCCTGGTGGGCACGACGTTGCCGATCGGGGCCGGTGTGGCGGGTGTGGTGCTCGCGGTGGTGGGTGGCGTTCTGGTGGCGCGTGGGCGGAAGGAGCCGGAGCAGCCCACTCCGTCCGAGACATCCGGTACGCCCCAGCCCACCCTCACGATGTGATGTGACGTCAGCTCCAACAAAGCCCGAAATTGTCACGCCGGTGAGTAGCCGTGGAGAACGTCCGGGCGAAAACTGTCCAACCCCACCCGAGCACATCCCGTCCACGCTCCCCACCCAGGAAGGGCTCAGGCCCCCCACAGCCAGACCCCCCAGAGCCACACCTTCCCCACGCTGAGTTCCGCACCCCGAGACGAGTTGGAGCACCCATGCCCCAGCACGTACCGTCCTCGCTGCGCGCCGCGTCCCCCAGCGCGGAGCAGCACCTTCCGGCGCTCCCCCCACATCCGCGCCGGATCGTCTTCCTCGCCCATCGCGATCTGGACAACCCGTCCGCCGGCGGCTCCGAGCTGCTGGTCGACAAGCTCGCCGACGGCCTGACCCGGCTCGGCCACCAGGTGACCCTGCTGTGCGGGGGCCCCGCGGCCTTCCGGGACTACCGGGTCGTGTCGGCGGGCGGCCCGTACGGGCACTATCTGCGCGCCCGGTCCGCCTTCGCCCGCCAGGTCGGTGACTGCGATCTGCTGGTCGAGGTGTGCAACGGCATGCCGTACCTGGCGCCGCTGTGGCACCCCGGGCCCACGCTGTGCCTGGTCAACCACGTCCACACCGACCTGTGGAAGATGCGCTTCGGCGGGCCGCTGGCGCCGGCCGCGCGGATCGGGCGAAGACTCGAGCACTGGGCGCTGACCGGGGCGCAGCAGCGGAGTCTGCTGGTCGCCGTGTCCTCCTCCACCGCGCACGCGCTGCGGGCGATCGGCGTGGAGCGGGACCGGATCCGGGTCGTGCACAACGGGGTCGAGGAGCCTGGGCCGCGGGCCGAGCGCTCCCCCGAACCGCTGTTCGTCGCCGTCGGCCGGCTCGTCGAGTACAAGCGGATCGATCTGCTGCTGCGGCTGTGGG
The DNA here is from genome assembly GCF_056430805.1 of Streptomyces sp. NPDC045955. Classification (NCBI taxonomy): domain Bacteria; kingdom Bacillati; phylum Actinomycetota; class Actinomycetes; order Kitasatosporales; family Streptomycetaceae; genus Streptomyces; species Streptomyces sp. NPDC045955. The sequence continues at coordinate 104,317 of NZ_JBWKKY010000007.1, read as the reverse complement.
AGCGGGTGCGGCCCGTCACCGGCGGGCGGCTGGTCATCGTCGGGGACGGCCCCGAGCGGGCACGGCTGGAACAACTCGCCGGTCCCGGCGTGGAGTTCACCGGATACGTGTCGGAGGCCGAGAAGCACCGGCTGCTGTGCGCGGCCTGGTTGCTGCTGCATCCCTCCGCCGTGGAGGGGTGGGGTCTGGTCGTGACGGAGGCCGCGGCGCGACAGACGCCGACCGTGGCGTTCGACGTGCCGGGGCTCAAGGACTCCGTCGTGGATGGGGAGACCGGGGTTCTGGCGCGCGGTGAGTCGTCGTTCGCGGCGGCGTGGTGTGCGCTCGGCCTGTCCGGGACGCGGCGGGAGTTGATGGGGAAGGCGGCCCGGGAACGGGCGGCGCAGTTCCGGTGGGACCGGACTGTGCGGCAGTTCCGTGTGGTTGCCGCGGAGGCGGTGAGGGGCTGGGCCCCGTGAGGCGGCGTGCGGTGGTTCGCCCGTATGAACGCGACCCCTCCTTTCGCAGATCGCTGGCCCTGTTCCGGGCGTTCCTCCACGAGCAGGACGATCCCGAGAGCTGTTACTCGCTGCTCGCCCGGGACGCCGCCGATCAGGTCGAGGCCTACGACGGTCCTGTTGCCGGGCGTACCGTCGTGGACGTCGGCGGCGGCAGCGGGTATTTCACCGAGGAGTTCCGCCGGCGCGGAGCGCAAGCGTTCCTCTTCGAACCGGACCTGGCCGAACTCGGCGAGAAACCACCCGACTCGGCCGTCGTCGCCGACGGCTACCTCCTGCCCCTCCGGGACGGTGTCGCGGACGTCACCTTCTCCTCGAACGTGCTGGAGCACGTGGCCGACCCGGAGACGTTCCTGAGCGAGCTGGCCCGGGTGACGCGGCCCGGCGGGCTGATCTACGTGTCGTTCACCAACTGGCTGTCGCCGTGGGGCGGGCACGAGTGGGCCCCGTGGCACTACTTCGGTGCCGAGCGGGCCCGGGCCCGCTATCTGCGGCGGACCGGCAGGCCCGCCAAGCACGCCCTCGGCGAGAACCTGTTCGCGGTGCACATCGGATCCACCCTGCGGCAGGTGCGTGCCCGGGACGACGTCACGGTCGTCTCGGCGCGCTCCCGCTACTGGCCGTTCCTCGCGGAGGCCGTCGTCAAGGCCCCCGTCATCCGCGAGTTCGCCACCTGGAACCTCCTCCTCATCCTGCGGCGGTGTCCTACATGACAACCACGGTCCAGGCTCCTCCACCGGCAGCCGTCCCCACCACCGCGACCGCGGCGGGTCCGCCCGAGGGCCCGCGGTCGCGGCGCTGGCTGCTGGGCTTCTGGGCCGTGGCGTTCGTGCTGTTCCTGGCCGTGCGGCCCGGGCGGCAGACCTTCGACACCAAGCTCGGTGTGACGGTCGACCCGGGTCAGTTCCTCGCCGACCTGGGGCAGTTGTGGCACGACCGGGCCGGGTTCGGCGGGATCCAGGACCAGTACGTCGGCTATCTGTGGCCGATGCTGCCGTTCTACTGGCTGTGCGACCTCGTACAGCTGCCGGTGTGGCTGGCGGAGCGGCTGTGGATGTCGCTGATCGTGTCCGTCGCCTTCTGGGGTGCGCTGCGGCTGGCCGAGCGGCTGCGGGTGGGCAGTGGTGCCTCCCGGCTGCTGGGGGCCGTGGCGTACGCGCTGTGGCCGGTGTTCACCACCGTGATCGGGTCGACGTCGGCCGCCGCGCTGCCCGGCGCGTTCCTGCCGTGGGTGCTGCTGCCGCTGACGAACGAGCGGTACGCCGCCCGGGTCGCGGCCCTGCGGTCGGCGCTGCTCGTGCCGTTCATGGGCGGCGTGAACGCCTCGGCGACCCTGGCGTCGCTGCTGCCGGTGGGGCTGTACCTGCTGTCCCGGCCGCCCGGGCCGCGGCAGCGCAAGCTGATCGCCTGGTGGGCTCCGGCCGTGCTCGTCGTGACGGCCTGGTGGTGGGTGCCGCTGCTGCTGCTCGGCGTCTACGGCGAGAACTTCCTCCCCTATATCGAGACGGCGCAGACGACGACGGACACCATGTCGGCGACCGAGGCGCTGCGCGGCGCCGGGAACTGGGTCGCCTATCTGCACTTCGGTGAGGCGTGGCTGCCCGCCGGGTGGGCCGTGGCCTCGTCGGTCGTCGTGATCGTGTGCTCGGCGCTCGCGGCCGGGCTCGGTCTCGCCGGGCTCGCCCGGCGGGACATGCCCGAGCGGCGGTGGCTCGTGCTGACGGCGCTCGCCGCGGCACTGGTGCTGCTCGCCGGGTACGGCGGCGCGTTCGGGGCGCCGTTCCACGGGGTCGTGCAGGGCTGGCTGGACGGCTGGCTGTCGCCGTTCCGGAACATCTACAAGTTCCAGACGGGCCTGGCGCTGGCGTTCGTGCTGGGCCTGGCCCATCTGGTGGGGGTGGCCGCCGAGCCGCGCGGGGCCCGCCCGGTGCGCGGCCGGCGCTTCGCCCCGCTGGTCGCGTCGGTGCTGATCCTGCCGGGGCTGCTGTGGCCGTACCTCAACGGCTCGATCCTCAACCCGGGTTCCTTCCAGAAGCTCCCCGCCTACTGGCAGGCCACGGCCGACTGGCTGGAGAAGTACTCGCCCGACTCGCGCGCCCTGGTCGTCCCGGCGACCGCGCACGGCATCTACACCTGGGGCTCGCCCATCGACCAGCCGCTCGACGTGCTCGCCGAGTCGCGGTGGGCGCAGCGCGATTACGTCCCGTTCGGCACGCCCGGCAACCGGCGTGCGATGGACGCCGTCGAGCAGGCGCTGATGTCCGGTGCCGAAGTGCCGGGGCTGGCCGACTACTTGAGCCGGGCAGGGCTGTTCTACGTCGTCGTACGCAATGATCTCGACCCGGACCAGATCGGCCATGTGCCGACCACCACCGTCAAGCGCACCCTCGAACAGTCAGGGTACGAGCGGGTGACGGGGCTGGGGCCGGTGATGACCGGAGGGCGGCTCGCGCACGACGCCCCGCTCCAGGTCGAGGGGCTGTACCCGCGGCAGCGGGCGGTGGAGATCTACCGGCCGGCCGGGCAGGACGTGGTCCGGCCCGGGCAGGCGGGACTCATGCCGGTCTCCGACACGGCCGTCGTGTCCGGCGGCCCGGAGGCGCTGCTGCCGCTGGCGTCCCGGCTACGCGGCCGGGCGACCGTCCTGACCGGCGACAACCACCCGGGGCTCGGCACCCCGGCGGTGCAGGTGGTGGGCGACGGGATGCGGCGCGCCGACACCCGGTTCGGCGTGGTCAACGCCGGTACGTCGTACACGTACACGCGCGACGAGCGCAACGCGCCCGACGCCCAGCAGGACCCGGGCGAGAAGCCGCGCCAGATCCTGCCGGCCGAGGGCACCGACCACCAGACGGTGGCCGAACTGCGCGGCGCCCGCTCGGTGACGGCCTCCTCGTACGGCAACTGGCTGTTCCACCTGCCGCAGTACGACCCGGTGAACGCCTTCGACGGCAACCCGGACACGGCGTGGACGGAGGGCGCGCCCGACACACCGGACGGGCAGTGGCTGCGCATCGGCTTCACCGGCTCCTACGACATGCCGTCCTCCTTCAAGGTCACGCCGCTGCCGCAGGAGAGCGTGCGGGCGGCGGCGACGAAGGTGCGCGTGGAGACGGAGAAGGGCGAGCGGACGAGCTTCCTGCGGCCGAACGGCACGGCGCAGCGCGTCAGGGCGCCCGAGGGCGGCACCCGGTGGATGAAGCTGACGATCGTGGACTCGGTGGAGCGCCGGGCCGGGCTCACCGGCGCGGGCTTCTCCGAGATCGACCTGCCGGACGTGCGGGTGACACGGCTGCTGCGGCTCCCGGCGGACGCGGCCGACGCGACCGCGGACGCCACGGTCGTCTCCCTGCACCGGGCCTCCGACCCGACCGGCCTCTCCGCGACCGGCACCGAGGCCGGTCTGCACCGCCGCTTCACGACACCGGCCGCCGGGACGTACGAGGTGAAGGCGAGCGCGGTGCCGGTGCCGGGCGAGGAGCTCGACGAGCTGCTGTACGAGGTGGCCCCCGAGCAGCAGTCCCGGATCGTCGCCACCGCCGACTCCACGGCGCGCCTCGGCGCGGGCCTCACGGCCCGCAACCTCACCGACGGCGATCTGACGACGGCGTGGATCGCGGGAGACCGGCCGACGATCCACCTGCGCTGGGACGGCAAGCAGCCGGTCGGCGAACTGGTCCTGGCCCCCGCGGGCGGCCTGTCCACCCGCGCCTCCCAGGTGCACATCAGCTCCCCGGACGGCGCGACGATCGCCGGCGTCGACGAGAACGGCTGGGTCCGCTTCCCGCCGATCACCACGGACCGGCTCGACATCACGATCTCCGAGACGGCCCCGCTGACCCTGCACAACCCGGTCGCCGACGAGGATCTGCGGCTCCCGGTGGGCCTCACGGAGGCGTACATCCCCTCCCTCGACCAGTACCGCACCCCGCAGCCGGACGGAACCCGGAAGTTCTCGCTCCCGTGCGGCAAGGGGCCCGACGTGGCACTGGACGGCGAGCTGTACCGGACGGGTGCGAAGGGCACCGTGCGTGACCTGGTGGAACGGCGGCCCGTCGAGGTGACGCTCTGTCAGCAGGACAGGAAGGACGCCGAGGTGGAGCTGGCCTCGGGCGACCACCGGCTGGAGGGCGGCGACGCCGGCCCGCTGGCGCTGACGGACGTCACCCTGACCCGCGGGACCGTCCCGGAGGCCGCCGCGGCCGGGCGTGAGCTGCGGGTCCGGGACTGGCTGGGCGACCGGCGCGAGGTGTCGGTCGGCTCCGGCGCGGCCTCGTACCTGACGACGTACGAGAACTTCAACGACGGCTGGAAGGCCACCCTGAACGGCAAGGAGCTCACCCCGCTGCGGCTGGACGGCTGGCAGCAGGGCTGGCGGATCCCGGCCGGCGCGGGCGGCACGGTCAAGCTGTCGTACGAGCCGGCCACCACGTACGACGCCGGGCTGATCGGCAGCGGCGCCGGCATCGCGGTGCTGCTGGGCCTGGCCCTCTGGCGCCGCCGCGCCCCCAACCCCGACGCACCGCAGCCGGCCCCGCCGCTGCCCGGCCTGTGGCTCGGCACGGTGGCGCTGACGCTGGTCGGGGCCGTGATCGCGGGCTGGCTGGCGCTGCTGGTCCCGGCGCTGGCGCTGCTCGCGGCCCGGCGGCACGCGCTGCTGGTGCCGATCGCTTTCGCGGCACTGGCGGGAGCGGGCATCGCTGCCGCGTTCGGGGCCGGGGAGCCGGTGGGCGCGGGCGCGGGAGCGTTCGGCCGTACGGCCCAACTGCTGGCGCTGATCGGCCTGTTCGCGGGCCTGGTGAGTCTGCGGGAGGGGCCCTCCCCGGAGGCACCGACGCAGCAGCTGCCCAGGACCACGGACACGGGGAAGGGCGAGCCCGTATGACGACACCGGTACGCATCCCGTTCCCGGTGGTGGACGAGGTGTCCCGGCACTGCCTCCAGGAGGAGGAACCGGAGACGGTCCACATCGAGGTCCACCTTCCCGGCCCGGTCGACCGGACCCGTCTGCGCAAGGCGTTCACGGAGGCCCTGCACCGGCACCCGCGGATCCTGATGCGGGAGGCGAAAGGGCCGTGGTACCGGCGGCGCTACGAGTGGGAGCTGACGGGCGAACCGGACACGGAGGTGGTGACCTTCACGCCGGCGGGCCCGAGGGCCTTGCAGGACGCGAGGACCCGGGCCCTTACGGAGTCCCCACCGCTGTCCATGTCGCCGCCGATACGCCTTGAGGTAGTTGGCTTAGCTGCGGGCAGTCGTGCCGCTGGGGCGGCACGGGTGGGCGCAGCGGCACCCGGCCGGCGCCGGCGCGCGACCCCACCCGCCCTGGACACCAACGCCGGCACCGCACAAGGCACAGTCCTGTTCCTCACCATCAACCACACCGCCCTCGACGGCCCAGCCTGCCTCCGAATCCTGGCCACCGCCGCAGAGCTCTATGGAGGCCAGGACAACTCTCCCGCAGCACCCCCCACCCGTACACCCCAAGCCCTCCAAGAACCCCCGGACGCCCCGACCACCTGGTCACCCCCCGCGAGGGTCGCGCCCGGCACCCCCGACCCCTCCCCCGGCAACGGCATGCTGGTGACGGAGCTCCCCCTCCCTCACCGCCCCAAGGGCTCCCCCTACACCGTCAACGACCAGCTCATGGTCACCACGGCCCTGACCATCGCCCACTGGAACGGGGAGCACGGCGCACGCCCCCGCCCACTCCGCATCACGATGCCCGTGGACGACCGCCCCCGGGACACGACGATGCCCATCGGCAACGGCACCCGCCTGGTGGAAGTCCCTTTCTCCCCGGCCGAGTTGGACCACCCGGACATGCCGGCCCTCCTCCGGCGCACGGCGGAGCGGACCCGCGCCCTGAAGTCCCTGCCCCGCCCCCAACTGGGCCACGGCGCCGCCCTCCTCACCGCCCCCTGGGCCCCGGTCGCCGCCCGCGCCGCCCTCACCCGCGCCCTGCGCCGCGCCGCCGCGCCCTGGACGTCGACGACCCTGCTCAGCAACATCGGCCGTATCCCCTACCCCCTGGACTTCGGCGGGGAGACGGGCCGCGCGCACGCGGTGTGGTTCTCGGCGCCGGCCCGGATGCCGCGCGGTCTCACCGTGACCACCGCCTCCACCGCCGGCCGCCTCCACCTGGCCCTGCGCTGGTCCCGGGCCCTGCTCAGCCACGGCGACGGCGCCCACCTCCGCGACCTGTTCGAGCACTATCTGCACACCACGGAGGTGACCCCGTGACGCCGACGACCTCCACCACCGCCCGCCCGCCCCGCGACCTGCGGGACTTCTACGAGAACCCGGCCGTCCCCGTCGCCTCCGGCACCCCGCGCAGCCTGCGCCAGGCCCGCATGCTGGCCGGGGCGCTCGGCCCGGCGGGCCGAAAGCCGCAGACGATCCTCGACATCGGCTGCGGCGACGGCACCGCCGCCGCCACCGCCGCCCCGCTCCTGCCCGGCCACCGCGTCATCGGCGTCGACTGGTCCCAGGACGCCCTCAGGCGCGCCCGCACCCGCATCCCGTACGCGGTCCGCGGTGAACTCACCGGTGGCGGGCTGCCGTTCGCGCCGGAGTCGGCCGACGCCGTGCTGTTCAGCGAGGTGATCGAGCATCTCGTCGACCCGGACGCGGCGCTCGACGAGATCCGCCGGATCCTGCGGCCCGGCGGGCATCTGATGCTGTCCACGCCGAACTTGGCCGCCTGGTACAACCGCGCCCTGCTGCTCGCCGGCGTCCAGCCGGTCTTCTCGGAGGTCAGCCTGCGCGGCATCCACGGCCGCCCCGGCCGGGAGGTCGTAGGACATCTGCGCCTCTACACCGCCCGCGCGCTACGGGAGTTCGTCGCCGCGTCCGGGTTCGCCGTCGTACGGCTCGAAGGCGCTCCCTTCCACGGTGTGCCGCGCCCGCTGCGGCCGCTGGACCGGCTGGCCTGTGCGCGGCCGCAGCTCGCGTCGATCCTGCTGCTGCACGCCAGGAGGACGTAGCCCATGTGGTGGGGAGTGGCCGCGGCCCTGCTGGCGAACACCCTGTACAGCCTGGGCTTCGTGCTGGAGAAACGGGCGCTCACCGCGCTGCCCGAGGTGACGATCCGGCAGCCGGCCCGGCTGTTGCGCCTCGTCCTCGGCAGCCCCCTGTGGATCGGCGGCTCCCTCGCCCTCGCCGCCGGTTTCGGCGCCCAGCTCGTCGTGTACCGCACGCTCCCGATCGCCGCCGCGCAGGGCATCTTCGTCTCCGGCCTGGTGCTGCTCGTGCTGCTGTCGGCCCGGCTGCTCGGGGAGGAGACGAGCGGCCGGGAGCGGTACGCGCTGGCCGCGATCCTGCTCGCGCTGCTGATGGTGGTGCTGTCGCTGCGCGAGGGCTCGGACACCGTCAGCCAGGAGGCGCCGTACCCGTTGATCCTGCTGGTGTGCGTGCCGTCGCTGGCGGCCGGGCTGTGGCTGTACGGCTCCGCCGAGCGGCGTGCCCGCAACCGGCACCGGCGGCCGACGACCGGCGTCGAGTACGGGGTGGCCGTGGGGCTGCTGTACGGCGTCAGTTCGCTGGCCATCAAGGGCGTGTCGAGCCATCTGACGACCAGCGGGATCGGCGGCGCGGTGCTGGACCTGCTGAGCTCCCCGTATCCGTATCTGCTGCTGTTCACGGGCGTGTTCGGCCTGGTGATGTCGCAGGCGGCGCTCCAGCGCTGCCGGGCCTCGCTGATCGTGCCGGTGTGCACGACCGTGACGTCCCTGTTCACGGCGGTGCTCGGCACGCTGTCGTTCGGCGAGGCCCTGCCGGACGAGCCGCTGCGGCTCGCGCTGCGGGTGGCGGGCACGGCCCTGGCGGTCGCCGTGCTGCTGACCATGCCGAAACACGACCCCGCTCCCCAACCCCCCGCACCAGCCAAGGAGTTGGCATCCCCATGAAGCCCGACGACCCGCTGCTGAAGATTCTGGCGTGCCCGCTGGACAAGGGCCCGCTGCATCTGCTGTCCGAGGAGGCCGGGCAGGAGGGGGCGCTGTACAACCCGCGTCTGCGCCGCCGCTATCCGATCGTCGATGGCATTCCGCAGTTGCTGCCGTCCTCGGGCGAGCAGGTGTCGGACGACGAGCACGAGGAACTTCTCCAGAGGATGACCCCATGACCAGTCTGGCCGCCCGGCTCGCTCCCCTCCTGCCCGCCCGCGTGGTGGCCGCGACGGCCCGGGCGCTCTACCCCCGGTTCGAACCGGAGCTGGCCCGGCTCGCCGAGCTGTGCCCGCCGGGCTGCGGTACGGCGGTGGACGTCGGTGGCTGGTACGGGCCCTGGACGCACCGGCTGTCCGGCGTGGCCGAGCACGTGGTGACGATCGAACCGGTGCCTCATCTGGCCCGTCTGCTGACCGCCGCCGTCCCGCCGAACGTGCGGGTGATCCGTGCGGCGGCCTCGGACCGGCCGGGCATCGCCCGCCTGTGGCTGCCGTCGGACGACTCGGGCGACCGGGGCGTGTCGTCGCTGGTCCGGCGCGACATCCACGGCCGGGCGCTGGACGTCCCGTGCGTCACGCTGGACGAGCTGGGGCTGCGCGACGTCGGCTTCATCAAGATCGACGTGGACGGCAACGAGCCGGCGGTCCTGCGCGGCGCGACGGGTCTGCTGGCCCGCGACCGGCCCGCCCTGTTCGTGGAGCTGGAGTGCCGCATCCAGCCGATCGCCCCGGTGGTGACCTACCTGAACCTGCTGGGCTACGACGGCTGGGTCCTGCCCGGCGACAGCTGGGTGCCGCTGGCGAAGTTCCCCCTGGAGGAGCACCAGGCGGACGCCTCCTACGTCGTCTCGCACGGCCTGCTGCGCCGCGTCCTGCCGTACGACGCCCTGCGGGGCCCGCGCTACGTCAACTCGGTGCTCTTCCTGCCGGACGGCCGCCGCCCGGGCACCGCGCCGGTGGGCGACGATGGTTCCCATGCCCTCCGGAAAGCGCCCCGCTAGCCCCTTCACACCGCTCGACTTCCAGCTGGTGCTGCTGCGCCGCATGGCCGACCACAACCCCGGCCCGGTGGAGGACGCCCGGCGCGAGCTGGGGGCCTCCCTCGCGGACATGCGCGAGGCCAACAAGCGCTGGCAGGCGATGGTCCGCTCCCCGCGTTCCCGCTCACCCCTGTCCCGGTACCGCTCGGTGCTGGGTGAACCCGAGTCCCGTACGCCCCGCCGGATCGGCGACCTGGACTGCGAGGCCTGGCTCTGGCCCGTGCCGCTCTGGCCCGACCTGCGCTTCGAGGTGCTGACGGCCCCGAACGGCACGGTGTGGAACGAGTGGCTGGTCCGCGCCCCGGGCGCCGAGGGACCCGAGCTGGGCACGCTCGACGATCTCACCCCCTGGTCCTGCACGGTCGACGAGGCGGCCCGCGCCTTCGCCCCGGCCCGCCCCCTGGAGGGCACGGCCCCAACCCGCTGGGGCCTGGCGTTCACCGCGCCGGACGCGCAGGGTGTGCGGTGGGAGGTCGTCGCGGAGTTCACCTGGGGGCTGTTGCAGCGGGTGACCGTCACCGGCCGTCAGGGCTGAGATCTGGGCGCGTGATCAGCCGGCGGCGGCCAGGACTGCCTCGACCACCCTCGGCACGGAGTCCGGGTGCAGCCACAGGAACAGGTTCGGCTCGATCAGCTCCAGCTCCATCACGCACGGCTGCCCGTCCGGCCCGGTGACGAGGTCCACGCGCGCGTACAGCAGGTCCTGCTGCCCGGGGACGGCGGCCAGTGCCCGCCCGGCGACGTCGAGTTCGGCGGCGGTCGGCTCCCAGGGTTCGAGGTCGGGGTGGGCGACCTTGTCGGCGTCGTACGGTGTGCCCGGCGCGAGGACCGCGCCCTTGCGGCTGGCGTGCAGCAGGCGTCCGCCGAAGAACTGCAGGGCCCGCTCGCCGGCGGAGTCGATGCTGCGCATGTACGGCTGCACCATCGCCGTGAAGCCCTCGGCGTGCATCCGCTTGAGCTGTCGTACGGCCGTTTCGTGCTCGTCGTGGGTGTAGCGGGCCGCGAAACGGGCGCCGGCGCCCGAGGTGGGCTTGACGACGTACTCCTGGTGGTCAGGGAGGTCGGCGGGCTCGCCGGGCGCTATGTACCGGGTGGGGACGACGGGCACGCCGGCAGCCGCCAGATCCCCGAGGTACCGCTTGTCCGTGTTCCACCGCACGACCGCGGGCGGGTTGGCGAGCCGTGTCAGCGTTCCGCACCGCTCCACCCACGCCGCGAACTCCTGCGCCCGCCAGCTGTAGTCCCAGGTCGACCGGATCACGGCGAGGTCGTACCCGCCCCAGTCGGCGCCGGGGGCGTCCCACGGCACAGCGACCGCCTCCGCACCGGCGTCCCGCAGTGCCCGTACCAGCATGGGAAGGTCCTGGTCCTTGCTGGGCTCAGGACCGGAGTCGTAGGTGACGAGTGCGACACGGGGCACAAAGGGCTCCCTCTTCGTGCGATCGGATGATCGACCGCAGGCTAACAACCCCCGCCGGAACCGGAACAGCCCGCTTGACCTTCACCTTCGGTGAGACCCCAGCATCGGGGGCGGAACCGGAGGGAGGTGGCGAGGTGCACCGGGACATGCTGACGATCGGCGCGTTCGCGAAGGCGTGCCGGCTCTCGCCGAAGGCGCTGCGCCTGTACGACGAGTTGGACCTGCTGCGGCCCGCCCGGGTGGACCCGGACACCGGGTACCGGTACTACGCGGCCGGGCAGCTGGAGCAGGCCCGGCTGGTGGCGTGGCTGCGACGGCTGGGCATGCCGCTGGCCGAGATCCGCCAGGTGTGCCGGCTCCACGACCGCGACGCCACGGCCGCCGCCCGCGAGATCCGCGCCTACTGGGCGCGTGTCGAGGCGGAGACGGCGGTACGGCGGGACCTCGCCGCGTTCCTGGTCGCTCACCTGACAGCGGACTCGGACGAGTCCGGAGAGGACACCGCCATGCTGGAACTGCGTTACTCGGCCCACTCGGACACCGGTCGCGTCCGACCCGCCAACCAGGACACCGCGTACGCGGGCACCCGGCTGCTCGCCGTCGCCGACGGCTTCGGACCGGCGGGCGCGCCCGCGAGCAGCGCCGCCGTGGAGGCACTGCGCTTCCTGGACACGGACGAGATCCCCGCCGGCGGCGTCCTCAACCTCCTGGAGGACGCCGTGCGGGACGCTGCCCAGGCCGTCCGGGACGTGGCCGACGGCGCCGACGGCATCGGCACGACCCTGACCGCCCTGCTGTGGACCGGCTCGCGGCTGGCCCTGGTGCACATCGGCGACTCCCGCGCCTATCTGCTGCGCGACGGCGAACTGTTCCTCATCACCCACGACCACACGGTCGTCCAGTCGATGATCGACGAGGGGCGCCTGACGCCCGAGGAGGCCGTCTCCCACCCCCAGCGGGCCTTCCTCCTCAAGGCCCTGACGGGCGACGGCACGCCCACGATCCCGGACCTCCGCCTGCACGACGCCCGCCCGGACGACCGCTATCTGCTGTGCTCCGACGGCCTGTCGAGCGTGGTCCCCGAGGACCGGATCCGGGAACTCCTCACCCCGCCCACCGCCCCCGACGAGACCGTCCGGGCCCTGGTCACGGCGGCGAACGAGGCCGGCGGCCCGGACAACGTCAGCTGTGTCGTGGCGGACGTCGTGGCGGCGTGACCCGGACGGCCCAGGACCACGGGCCGTGCACCGCCCCGGCCGATCTACCGGGCGAGGACACCGATCACAGGAAGATTTCGCCCCGGCGGCACCGGCGGCTTGTGGCGCCCGGTGCCGCCGGGGCCGCCTGACAGCGCGGCCCGCGCTACGCCTCCTCCCCCGGCTCCCAGTCCAGCAACCGCACCTTCGCCACCGTACGGACGTGGCGCCGCATGGCCGTGGCCGCCCGGCGGGGCTGCTGTGCGGCGATCGCGTCGAGGATGGCCTGGTGCTGGGAGAGGGAGCGGGACGGGCGGCCGGGCTGACGGAGGGACTCGGTGCGGCTCTCGGCGATCTGCTCGGTGATGGAGCGCATGAACTCCGCGAGCAGAGCGCTGTGGGCCGCCGCCGTCACGGCCGCGTGGAACAGCCGGTCGCCCTCCACGCCGTGACCGCCCGCCGCGATCTCCTGCGACATGTGCGCGAGCGCCGAGCGCATCGCGGCCAGGTCCTCCTCCGAACGCCGCTCCGCGGCCAGTTCGGCGAGCTTCGTCTCCAGCGCCTCCCGGGCCTCCAGGACGTCGGGCAGGCGCCGGCGGCGTTCCACCATCCGCTCGACCGGCTCGGTGTCGAGGCTGTCCCGCACGAGGTACGTGCCGCCCCCGTGCCGGGCCTCCACCAGGCCCTGGACCTCCAGCACCACGATCGCCTGCTTCACCGAGGCGCGGCTCACCCCGAGCCGCTGGGCCAGATCCCGCTCGGGCGGCAGCCGGTCGCCGGCGCGCAGGCCGCCCTCGGCGACGTACTGACGCAGCCGCTCCAGCACCTGTTCGTAGAGGCGCTGTTTGGCCATGGGGCGCAGGGCGTCGGTCATGGTGTCCCCCTCTCGCCGGGAGCGTAACACCGGCCCCTTTCAGTGGCCGAGTGGCTGAACCAATTCTTGCGTACCCCCTTGACGGACGCCCGGGCCACACCCACGCTGTTCAGCCAACGCACCTCAAGTGGTTCAGCCACTCGGCCACTCTCCTGGGTGCTCCCAGCCGCTCCGGGGCCCAACGACGGGAGCCCGTATGTCCCCCGAACTCATCTCGATCCTCGTCCTCGTCGTGGTGTTCGTCATCGCCACCACCCGTTCCGTCAACATGGGCGCGCTCGCCTTCGCCGCCGCCTTCGGGGTCGGCGGGCTCGTCGCCGATCGCGACGCGGACGGCATCTTCGCCGGCTTCCCCGGCGATCTGTTCGTCGTCCTGGTCGGCGTCACGTACCTCTTCGCGATCGCCCGCGCCAACGGCACCACCGACTGGCTGGTGCACGCCGCCGTCCGGCTCGTGCGGGGGCGGGTGGCGCTCATCCCCTGGGTGATGTTCGCGCTGACCGGCGCGCTCACGGCGATCGGCGCGGTCAGCCCGGCCGCGGTGGCGATCGTCGCCCCGATCGCCCTGAGCTTCGCCGCCCGGTACGGGATCAGCCCGCTGCTGATGGGCGCGATGGTCGTCCACGGCGCCCAGGCCGGCGGCTTCTCCCCCATCAGCATCTACGGCTCGATCGTCAACGGCATAGTGGAACGCGAGAAGCTCCCCGGCAACGAGCTGGTCCTGTTCCTGTCGTCCCTCGCGGCGAACCTGGTCATCGCGGCCGTGGTGTTCGTCGTCTGCGGCGGCTTGAAACTGCGGGGGGACACAGCCGCCGGCAGTGGTGCCGCTGGGGCGGCACCCGTCCCACACAAAGCCGCGCCTCGTACCGCCGAGCCGCGGACCGACCCGTCCCCGGCACCCACGCCGAGCACGGAAACGACCACCCTCACCCCCTCCCGCACAGCCACCCTCGCCTCCCTCCTCGCCCTGGTGGTCGCCGTCCTCGTCTTCGACCTGGACGCCGGCCTCACCGCCATCACCCTCGCCGTCGTCCTCAGCACCCTGTGGCCGGAAGACAGCCGCAAGGCAACAGGCCAGATCGCCTGGCCGACCGTCCTCCTCATCTGCGGCGTCCTCACCTACATAGGCGTCCTCGACGAGATGGGCACCATCACCTGGGCGGGCGAGGGCGTGGGAAACATCGGCATCCCCCTGCTGGCAGCCGTCCTGCTCTGCTACATCGGCGCACTCGTCTCGGCCTTCGCCTCCTCCGTGGGCATCATGGGCGCCCTGATTCCCCTGGCCGTACCGTTCCTGGAACGGGGCGAGATCGGCGCGATCGGCATGGTCGCCGCACTCGCCGTGTCGGCGACCGTCGTGGACGTGAGCCCGTTCTCCACGAACGGCGCACTCGTGCTGGCCGCCGCCCCGGACGTGGACCGCGAGCGTTTCTTCCGGCAGCTGATGGTGTACGGAGGAATCGTGGTGGCGGTCGTACCGGCGGCGGCGTGGCTGGTGATGGTCGTGCCCGGATGGGGATAGACAGCCCCGCCGCCCACGGACAACCGCAGGCAACAGCTAAGGAGACGTGACGCGTGACCCCCCTCTTCCCGGCCCTGACCGAAACCCCGGCCGACGCCCCGGCCGACCGCCCCGCCCTCCGTTTCGGCGAGCGCTCCCTCACCTACGCGCAGCTCGCCGCCGCGGCCGGCGCACTCGCGGGCCGCATCGGCGAGGCCACACGGGTCGCCGTCTGGGCGACCCCCACCATGGAGACCGCCGTCGCCGTCGTCGCCGCCCTGCTGGCCGGCGTCCCCGCCGTACCACTCAACCCGAAGTCGGGCGAGAAGGAACTCGCGCACATCCTGTCCGACAGCGCGCCCGACCTGGTGCTCACGGCACCCGACGACCAACTCCCCTCCGCCGTGCGGAACTTGCCTCGCCTCGACGTCGACGTGCACGGCACCGGGCCGGTGCCCGAGGAGCACGCCGACGAGTCCGACCCGGCGCTGGTCGTCTACACCTCGGGCACCACCGGCCCGCCCAAGGGCGCCGTCATCCCGCGCCGGGCGATCGCCTCGACCCTGGACGCGCTGGCCGACGCGTGGCAGTGGACGGGCGACGACGTCCTCGTCCACGGACTGCCGCTGTTCCATGTGCACGGCCTGGTCCTGGGCACCCTCGGCCCGCTGCGGCGCGGCGGCTCGGTGCGGCACCTGGGCCGCTTCAGCACGCAGGGCGTCGCCCGGGAGCTGAACGCGGGCGCGACCATGCTGTTCGGCGTGCCGACGATGTACCACCGGATCGCGGAGGCGGTGACCGGCGACCCGGAGCTGGTGAAGGCGCTGACCGGGGCGCGGCTGCTGGTGTCCGGTTCCGCCGCGCTGCCCGTGCACGACCACGGGCGGATCGCGACGGCGACCGGGCGGCGGGTGATCGAGCGGTACGGCATGACGGAGACGCTGATGAACACCAGCGTCCGCGCCGACGGCGAGGCCCGCCCGGGCACGGTCGGGGTGCCGCTGCCGGGAGTGGAGCTGCGGCTGGTCGAGGAGGACGGCTCGGAGGTCACCGCGTACGACGGGGAGACGGTGGGCGAGATCCAGGTGCGCGGGCCGAACCTGTTCACCGAGTATCTGAACCGACCCGACGCCACCGCGGCCGCCTTCACCGCCGACGGCTGGTTCCGCACCGGCGACATGGCGGTGCGCGACCCCGACGGCTATGTCCGGATCGTCGGCCGCAAGGCCACCGACCTGATCAAGAGCGGCGGTTACAAGATCGGGGCGGGGGAGATCGAGAACGCGCTCCTGGAACACCCCGGGGTGCGGGAGGCCGCCGTCACCGGGGAGCCGGACGCCGACCTGGGCGAGCGGATCGTGGCGTGGATCGTACCGGCGGATCCCCAGTCCCCACCGTCACTCGACGAGTTGGCGGACCATGTGGCCAAGAGGCTCGCCCCGCACAAACGACCCCGCGTCGTCCATCACCTCGGCGCCCTGCCCCGCAACGACATGGGGAAGATCATGAAGCGGGCACTGCCCCATGACTGAGCGCCCCGCGACCGAGCGACTGCCCGCGACTGAGCGCCTCTCCGCCCGCGCGATCGCCGACGCCCTCGCCGACGACGCCACCTTCACCGAACTGCTCGCTCCCATGAGGGACTCGAAGCCCGACGGCCCGCTCGGCTGGCCCGGCTACGACGCCCTGCGCACCCGTGCCGCCGAGCGCACCGGCGAGCAGGAGTCCGTGGTCTGCGGCACCGCCCGCGTGGGCGGCATCCGGGCCGTGCTGATCGCGTTCGAGTTCGGCTTCCTCGGCGGCTCGCTCGGCGAACGCACCGGCGACCGGCTGGTCGCGGCGTACACCTACGCCCGGGAGCACCGCCTCCCGGTCGTGCCGCTGGTCGCCACCGGCGGCAGCCGGATGCAGGAGGGCATGCTCGCCCTGACGCAACTCCAGCGCGTGGCCCGGCAGTCGGCGCTCACCCGGGAGGCGGGGCTCACGCAGATCGCCGTGGTGCGCGACCCGACCACCGGGGGCGGCTGGGCCACCCTGGGCGCGGGCGCCGACGTGGTCCTCGCGCTGCCCGGGGCCCAGGTCGGCTTCGCCGGCTCCCGGGTACGGCCGGCGGACGCGGACCCGTCGGCGTACACGGCCGAGGCGCAGGTCGCGGCGGGCGCGGCGGACGCGGTCGTACGGCCAAAGGAGCTGCGCGAGACGCTGGGCCGGTGGCTGCGGCTGCTGACGTGCCCGTCCACCACACCGGCCCCGCCGCCCGAACCGCTCGGCGACGACACGGGCCTGCCCGCCACCGGCTGGGACGCCGTCCGGCGCGCCCGCTCACCCCGGCGCCCGCGCGCCGCCGCCTACCTGGACGCCTACTTCTCCGACCGGGCCGCGATCAGCGGCGACCGCTGCGGCGGCACGGACCCGGACGGCATGCTGTGCGGCTTCGGCACGCACGAGGGCCGTACGGTCGCGTACGCCGCGCAGACCGGAACCGCGACCCGCCCCGCCGGCTACCGCACCGCCGCCCGCCTGATCCGCCTCGCGGACCGGCTGGGCATCCCGGTGCTGACCCTCGTCGACACCCCGGGCGCCGCCAACGACGCGGCAGCGGAGCGGCAGGGCGCGGGCGCCTCGATCGCGGACCTGTTCGGCGCGGTGGCGGGCGCCCGCACCCCGGTGACGACGCTGGTGATCGGCGAGGGCGGCTCCGGCGGCGCGCTGGCGCTGGCCGCGCCCGGCAACACCTGGGCCACCCCGGACAGTTACTTCTCGGTGATCGCGCCGGAGCTCGCGGCGGCCATCCTCAAGCGGCCGCCGCGCGAGGTGGAGGCGACAGCGGACCAGCTCCGCATCCGGCCGCAGGATCTGGTGGAGCTGGGGGTGATCCGGGGGACCGTGGGACCGTGAACAGTGCCGAGTGGCACGCCCGGATCGAGTCACGGGGGCGGGTGGCAGGAGCGGGCTTCCTCGTCGCGCCCGGCACCGTTCGCGCATGTCGTGGGGGACGGCGAGGGCCTGACCGTGACCTTCACGGAGCGGCCCGGCTCCCCGCCCGCGCCCGCCCGGTGGTCGCCCACAGCGGCTGGGCCGGCTCGACGAGGCGGGCTGCGAGACCACCGTCACCTCCCTGGCACCGCTCCTGGAGGCCGCGCGCTCCCTCGAGCGCCTGTGAGGCCGAACCGCCCGTTCGGCGGCGCCCCGCCCGGCCCCCTCCGAAAGGCGCCCCCGTCCCCACCCGCGCACGATGCGAGGGAGGCCCGCCGCCCGGCGGCCCCACGTCTGCGAGGCCCGCCACCTGGCGGCCTCCCACGGTCTGTGCTCTCGGGAGGACCTGCCATGACCGCCAGTCTGGAGCAGTTGCGCCGCTGCCACTTCGCCGTCGACCTGGGGGCGGCGCGCACACGCGTCTACGTCAAGGGCGCCGGGCTCGTCGTCGACCAGCCGTCCGCCGCCGCAGTGAACACCCGCACCGGCGGGCTGATCGCGGTCGGCGAGCTCGCGGAGAAGATGACGGGCCGCACACCGGACTACATCCGGGTGGTCCACCCGGTCTCCGGCGGCACCGTCGTCGACATCGAGATGGCGCAGCGCATGCTGCGGCACCTGCTCGGCGACAAGATGCGCCGCAGCCTGCGCCGCAAGCCGATCCTGCGCGCCGCGGCCTGCACCCCGCACGACGCCGACCCGCTCGCCCAGCGCGCCACCATCGAGACGCTGGTCGGTCTCGGCGTCCGCCGCGTGGAGCTGGTCGACACGCTGATCGCCGCCGCCGTGGGCTGCGGACTGCCCGTGGAGCAGCCCGAGGCCACCATGATCATGGTGTGCGGTGCCGCGGCGACGCAGGTGGCCGTGCTCTCCCTCGGGTCGATCGTCACCGCCGAGCGCATGCCGGTGGGCGGTGAGGCCGTCGACCACGCGATCGTGCAGCACCTGCGCCACGAGCACGAACTGATTCTGCCCAGCCAGTCGGTACGGCCGTTGCAGCTCGCCCTGTCCGGCAACGGCCTCACCCCGCACGGCCCGGCCTCGACGGAGATCCACGGGCGGGACGTCGCCACCGGCCTGGCCCGCTCCGTCCAGGTCGACACCGCCGCCGTACGGGACGCCATCCAGACGCCGCTCACCGCGGTCCTGGACGGCATCGGCAAGGTGCTGCGCTCCTGCCCGCCCGACCTGGTCGCCGACCTCGCCGACCGGGGCATCATGATGGTCGGCGGCAGCGCGCTGCTGCCGGGCCTGGACCAGATGCTGCGTGAGGCGACCGGGATGCCCGTGCACATCGCCGAGCGCCCGGACGTGTGCGCCGTGCAGGGCCTCGGCGCGATGCTGGAGGGCAGGATCGAACCGCTGGCGCTGGATCCGCTGGGCGCCTGAGCCGCCGGAGTGCCAGGCCCGCCCTCAGCGGGCGAACCAGCAGCGCACGGTCGTCCCGCTGTCCCCCCGGTGCACCCGCACCAGGTCGGCGATGAGGTTCACCAGCAGCAGCCCGCGCCCGCCGCGCTGGTCCCGGGGCACGGGCCGGCGCCCGGCCAGGACGTCCGCGAGCCGCCCTCCGTCGCACACCTCGCACACCACGTACCCGTCCTCGGCCCACACCCGCAGCACCCCGGAACCGCCGCCGTGCACCACGCTGTTGGTGGTCAGCTCGGCCATGGCGAGGGCCAGGTCGTCCAGCTTGACGCCGGTGAGCCCGAGCCGCGCGCCCTCCCCGACGGCCACGTGCCGGGCCTGGGAGAGCGAGCCGGAGTCGAAGGCGAACGTCAGCGCGTCCGGCACGGGCGGCAGCGCCTCGTTGTAGCGGTCGACGACGTCCCCGGGCGCGTACGCGTCGCTGCCCTGCTCCAGCCGGGAGCCGGCGGGGATGACCGTGGGATGGGTGGCGTAGGCGTCGGCGATGACGCGCTCGGGGAGCCGCTCGGTGTCGTACGGGCACAGGATGGTCGCCGTACGGCCCCGGAAGGCCGCGTTGATGAGCGCCTCGTGCTGGACGCAGGCGGGGTACTCCGTGTCGGAGCGCCCGGCCCAGATCGGCTCGCCGATGATCCGCACCCGGCGCCCGGGCGGCTGGGCGTCGGCGAACGCGCGTAGCACACCGGGAATGATCCGCCCGGGATTGCGGCCGGCCTCGCACATGTCCAGCAGCCGCACCGACTCGGCGGCCTCGCCCAGCGCGTCCCGGATCAGCGCGAGGTTCTTGCCGGGGACCGCGACGGCCACGGGTTCGCCGGCCGCCAGGCCCTCGCGCACGAAGGGCACGGTGACGTCGAGGTACTCGGCCTCGTCACGGTAGAAGAGCGCGGGATGGACGAAGGGCTCGAGGGGGCCGAAGGGTTCGGCGACGGGAGCGGTCATGACACCGACACCTCGATCCCGGTGTGGTCGGGCCACAGCAGGTTCAGCGTCCGCCGCAGGGCCGGCGGCGGCTGTCGCACCACGAACCGCTTGCCGTACCCGAGCTGCCCGGCGGCGGCCGCGAGCGCGCCCGCGCCCGCGACGTCGACGAACGTCACGTCGGACAACTCCAGGTAGTACACGTCCTCATCCTCGCGAACGGCCTGCTCCAGTACGCCTTCCCAGATCGCACGTGTCGTCAGGACGACCTCGCCCGCCGCCCGGACACCCTGCCGCCCGGACAACGGGAACACCTTCAGGCCCGGCACGGGACCACGGGACCCCGCCGCCGACGCCCGATACTGAGTGTTCAAGCCCCTCTCCCCACGCTTGTGGACCACAGGCGCTCGTACCCGCCCGGGAGAGGCTCATTCCCCGCTGTGGTGTGTACTACGCCGTACGGCGGGCAGGCGCACCTCACACCGGCGTCCACGGGGGCGAGTGACGTCGTGCGGTTCCGCAAGGAGGAACACGACCGAAGAGGACCGAGAAGGCGGTGACATGACGTCTGCGGCATCACCACAGCGCACAGGAGGGTTGAACACACTGGTCATCAGTGGCCGCGTGGACGCGGAACAGGCTGAGCTCACCCCGTGCGGTGAGCTGGTTCACGGCTGCGCGGAAACACTGGCCAGGACCCTGGCCGAGCTGCCGCCCACGATCACGCGGGTCGAGCTGGACATGGGGGGTGTGCACTTCATGGACACGGCGGGCCTGCAGTTCCTCGACGTACTGGCCGACTTCGCCCGGCAGCGATTCGTGACGGTCACGACCACGAACTGGAACGGCCAGCCGCGCCGGATCCTGGAACTGGCGGGCCTGGACACGACCGACCCCCTGCGTCCCGCGCCCCACCCCGGCCCCGAGCCCGCCCAGCCGTCGGCCCCGGCCTCCTCCGCGGTCGCCCTGGAACGCTCGGAGCGCCTGCACGTCCTCCAGGAGGAGATCGAGCAGCTCCGCCAGGCCATCGCCTCCCGCCCGGTCATCGACCAGGCCCGGGGCATCCTCATGGCCACCCACGGCTGCACGTCCGACGAGGCCTGGCACATCCTGCGCGAGACCTCCCAGCTCTCCAACACCAAGCTCCGCGACGTGGCCGCCGCCGTGACGGCCGGCGCGAAGCCCGACGGCCCGCGCCCGTCCCCCGAGCTCCGCGAGGCCCTGCAGCGAGCCCTCACCCGCCGGGGCCGAACCTGAGCCGGGGCCGGAGGAACCCATCCCCGGCCGCCGCCCCGGTACGTCACCGGCGGCCGGGCCCACGGTGCGCCCCGGCCCATCGGGGTACTCGGCCGGCCACGGCCGGAGCGCGGGACACGCCTGCTCCGGTTCCACCGGCACGGGCAGGAGGCACCCGATGAGCGACCACACCCCGTCCCAGGCCGAGGGCGACCGCGACGACCGGCAGGACGCGCCCGACGGCACCACGCCGCCGCACCCCACGCCGTCCCAGGCGGAGGGGGACCGCGACGACACCGCCACGGAGGAAGACGACACCGGCTCCTGACAGGACCCCGCCCACCTGGCCAGGGCCCTTCTGACGCGTCGCACAACCTGGACGTGCCGTCCTCGTTGTGAGCAATGTGCCTCGCGCGAACACACGAACGGCAGACCGACGAGCGACCTCCGCCCGGGCGGTGATCGGCGACGAACCGGCACTGCGGGCGGCCTACGGGCTGTGCCGGCGCCGGACCAGGGAGCAGGACCCGGCGGAGCACGCCCGAACCGGCACTGCGGGCGGCCTACGGGCTGTGCCGGCGCCGGACCAGGGAGCAGGACCCGGCGGAGTACGCGCTGATCCAGCTGGTACCCGCGGCACTGCGCCCGGCCTGCTGGGCCCTGTGGGAGGCGGCCAACGCGCTCGGCGACCTCGGCGACGACCGCACCGCGCCCGCCGCCGCACGGGCCGCCCGGGTCGAGGAGTGGATCACCGCCCTGCACCGCGAACTGCCCGCCGGCTCCAGGCCGGACCCGATCCGGCACGCCCTGGTCGACACCGCGGCGCGCTGGCGCCTGGACCTGTCCGAACTGCACGGCGCCATGGTCCAGGTCCGGGACGACACCCACGGCAGGCACTTCACCGACTGGGCCGCCTGGCGCACCTGGGGCCGGGACAACCTGCTGCCCTGGTTCGGCCAGGTCCGCACGCTCTTCGACCGGGCCGGCATCCCCGTGGCGCTCCGGCTGGACACCCGGGAGAGCTACGAGGAGTTCCTCGACGGCGTCCGGCTCACGGACATCCTCACCGACCTGTCCGCCGACCTCGCCCAGGGCGACCTCCTCCTGCCCGACGAGGCCGTGCGGTCCTCCCCGGGGGCCGCGGACGACCTGGCGCACCGGCGCTGGAGCCCCGCCGTCGCCGCCCTGGTCACGCAGCTGACCGGCCTGGCCCGCCAGTGGGTGACCCAGGGCGGCCTCAGCCGCGGCATGCACCCCGGGCCCGCCGGCGCCCTGGACACCATGGCCGCCCTGCTGCGCGATCGGCTCCGCCGGCCCGGCCCTCCTGCGGCGCCCGCCCCGGTCCTCCTTGTGTCCCGAACGCGTCCCGAACGCGCCCCGAAGACTCCCAGGATGGACGGCGTCGGTAGGCACAGGGCCGACCGGCACGCGGACGCGGACGCTCCCCGTTTCGGGGTCGGTGACATCGTGACGCAGTCCGCCGGCGGTGCACGTGGCGGAGTTGGTCATGGGTCGACCCTGGAGTTGCCGCCCTTACGGCCCCGCGGGTGGCTGTTTTCTGCCGCGCCTTCAAACGGACTTGCCGAGAGCGGGAACGAGTGTGACCGCTGCTTCGTAGGAGGTGACGGTCTTCTCGTCCCCGGCGGCGTCCGCCCGGGCCTGGATCTCTTGCAAGGCCCGGGCGAATCCGATGATCTTTGAAGTCGGACCCTAGTCCTTCGGCAGACCCTCCTCCTGCGCAACGGCGGCCTCGTCACGCAGCTTCTCGATGATCCCGGTGATCTCCTGACCCTGGTCCAAGGTCAGCGGCGGCGTGCGGTGACCGATGTCCCCGCAGATGGGACACGCGGGATCCGGCTTCACCACGGCCCAGACGCTCTGCGGCGCGTACTGGTGTGGCATCGACGGGATGACCTTAGGGAAGAAACCCCAGTCAGGAGCGGTGCTGACGATCCCCAGCGTGCGCCGCTCGCGGATGAGACGGCGCAGGGGGACACCGGCGGAAGAAGAACTGCCGGCCAGGATCCCGATGGCGGCTGAGGAGGCGGCACAGGTCACGAGGTGGATCGAAGGGCCGAGCACCGCCTCGCCCACCAGACGGCCGTCCAACCCATAGTCAGGGTCGGGACGGTGGGCTCCGGAGTCGCCCACGGAGCCCACCGCGCAGTTCCAGCAGGCCGTCTGCGCCTCCGGTACGCTGAGGACCACCTCGCCCGCAGCGGCGGCACGGTACAGGGCGCACGCCACCATGGGGATGCCCGCCGCGTAGGCGTGGTGGGCGAGCACCGCCTGCTCGGCCATGTCGTCCGTGGCACCGACCACCAGGTCGGCCCCTGCGAGAACCTCGGCGAGGCCGAGCTTGCCCAGCGGCTCCTGGAGCTCGTCGACTCGCACCGCCGGATCGACGGCCCTCAGGCGGCGGGCCAGGGCGGTGGTCTTCTGCGTGCCGACGTCCGCGGAGGCGTAGACGGTACGGGCGAGGTTCGCCCCCTCGACGGTTTCCGGGTCGATCAGCGTCAGCGAGCCCACGCCACAACGCACGAGGTCCTCGGCGATACGGCTGCCCACGGATCCCAGTCCGCACACGACCACGTGCCGACTCGCCAGATCACCGACCAGGGGCCACACTCTGTCCGTCGCGTCATCCACTCGGCGGCCCACCGCCGTACGTGCCAGGCTGGCGAGTTGACCCTGAGGAGACGCCGTGGGGTCCCAAGGCGAGGGCAGGGCCGTCAGTTCCGGCCGTTGCGACCGCTTGCCCGCGTGTGCCCCGTCACCCTGCTCCCATGTGACGGCAAGCGGGCCCACCACGGGGTACTCGGCGTCGACGAAAAGGGCGCCCACCCGGCCGGGGGCCGAGGACACGGGGACGATCAGGCGGGCTCGGTTGTTGACGTGGATAACCGAGGCGAGGTCGTCGCCCGTGTCCGGCCTCTTCCGGCTGCGGGACGTCCACCGACGCACGGATGTCGCTGAAGGCAAGTCCAGCCCCGCGGAGGCCAGATCGGCGCAGAGCTGGACGACCGTGCCGGGCACCCGCTGCAGCACAGTGTGCTGATGCGGATCCCGCCGTAGGACGTGGAGGGACATCCGCAGGCGCCTCCCGAGCCGTACGTCGTGGTGGCGGGGCCGGCCTTCGGTGACCACCGCGATCAGCAGCTCCGCCAGATGCGGGTTGATCTCCAGCATCCTGCCGGTGCTGGCCACATCGGTCGGGGAGGGATCCGGCACACCTTTGGGGTGGGTATGCACCGTACCGACCAGCCTGCCGTGCCGGGCCTGTTCAAGGAGACCGACGGTCGTGGAGAGTTCGGCCGAGATGTCCCAGCTGGCGCTGCTGTAGCGTCCGTGGGTGTCCTCGATGAGGAGGTGCACGAGGGAACCGCAGCCGAGTAGCA
The DNA here is from genome assembly GCF_056430805.1 of Streptomyces sp. NPDC045955. NCBI lineage: Bacteria > Bacillati > Actinomycetota > Actinomycetes > Kitasatosporales > Streptomycetaceae > Streptomyces > Streptomyces sp. NPDC045955. The sequence goes on along the minus strand of NZ_JBWKKY010000007.1, from coordinate 79,885 downwards.
CACCGCCGCGCTCGGGAGGAACGCTGCACAGTCGATCCCGGACGGCGCCGATGACGCCGTCCGTGAGCCGGACCGGGGCGGGGACCGCTGAGCGTGAAGCCGCCGCCTGGCCCCTCACTTGCTGAACCTCGGTTTCTTACCGGCCATGCGCAGGGATGTGTACGCCATCCACTTGGCCGCGTGGGTGCGGACTTCCGCCAGGTCGGCGGCCGAACGGCCGCCGGGGCCGCAGAGGACGGAGACGCTCTGCCCTCCGACCTTCACCGAGTACATGTGCTTCTTGTGGCTGATGACGTTGTCGAGGTTGGGCCGGATCGGGGTGATCCGGAACGCGTTCCCGTCACTGGGGGACCGGAACGCGAAAAAAACGAAGGGCAGCTGACCCGAGCAGGGAGGCTGCATCTGGAATTTCCAGCCCGTCAGGAAGCTGGTGACCACGGGCTGCCATTTCTCGACGTTGTGCGGGTCCAGCCTGCTCAATAATTCGACGTCGGCCTGGGAGGGGCCCGCATTTATCGCAGCCATGCGCTCCTGGGGAATCTTGGAGATCTCCTGGGAAACCCCGGAGGAATCACTCCTGACGAATCCTCCTCCGGGAACCAGCTCAACGTCGGGCCCGTTGTTCCGCTCCATGTCCTCAATCATCGAACGGACTTCGTCCCAGGACGCCCGTTCGCCAGAAGCCATGCGTTCCTGCGGGAGCCTTGAGAGGGGGATCCGCTGGTGCGTTCCCCCGTCGCTCGCGTCCTCCGGTGAGCCCGCCAGATGAACCAGTGAAGGGTTGCGTCCGGGTACCAACTCCACATCGTACGCGCCCAGGACGCTTCCGGCGGCGAATGCGGACGGGTCCTCGCACCTGGGCTCCGGGTCGTCCGGGTGAGTGAAGACGAAGGAATCGGTCTCTTCATCGTATCGGGGTGTCAGGACGATCGGCTCCCGAGTGGTGTCGTGGGAGTTGTGGGAACTGCGGGGCGAAGGTGCCACGGCCGCCCTCCTGCTGTGGTGACGAACGGGGAGCGGAGGCGTGCGCCGCCTTGTCTCTGATATCTGCCCCCGTTAGTGGATGGCAGGAAAGCTACCCTGCGAATGGTTTCTGGCAACAGGGATCGATGGCGAGGAATCGTTTTTCCGGTCGTATCTTGTACTTCACTCAGGGGCGGGAGTGACGGTAGAGGAAGAGGGCACTTCGCCAAGTCAACGACGGGTCGTCCGCATCCCCCTGCAGCCTTGTCTACGCAGCATTGGGCCGCAGTGAGTACGAGTGCCACTGGCCGGCGTGGCGGAAGATCCAGGCATCTCGAGGTAGAGCTGGGTGGCGTTTCTGACGCCTTCGTTCCAGCGCTGGTGCAGATAGCCAATGAACTGGTCGACGGCATGCGCCCGCTGCGGGCTCTTGGCTACAGCGGGCCAACCAGGTCCGCAACCGTCTCAACCGCGCACCGCGGCGGTCGGTCCCCGATCTTCACCGCCGCGTCCCTTGTGGGCTCACCGTCGGCTGTGCGACACAGCACGAACAGGCATGAGGGGACGGGCGTTCCCAGGCTCCGGCCAATGTGCTTCCTGTCGAGAAGGCGGCGCGCCATGCCTCCTTGGTTGGTGTGCCCCGGCGAGGGCCCGCGTCCCGTCCCGAGCAGCACGGTCCACAACCACTGGTCAGCGGCTCGAAGACCTGCCCGGCCAGTAGTTCAGTGCTCGAGCCAGCAAGGTGGCCGCGATAAGGGGCCGTTCGAGCTCTTGTACCGCCCCTCGCCCTTCGCCATCGAAGGCTGACCTCAAGTAGTCAACAAGCGTGTGGAAGGCCAGCGCCTTGCCGGCGTCGTGGAGTGCGGCGATTCTGACGTCCGGCACTCCCCAAGTGCTCAGTCCGCGGCGTGTATCACCGGTGACCACGAGGAGCGCCCCACCCCGCAACGAATCCTCAGGGAGCGCGTCAACAAGCTTGTCGGTGGATCCGCTCAGCAGTCGATCGAGCCGCGCAACTTCACGTATGTGCTGCCCGTACAGGTTGTTGGCCTCCGGCGTGAGCAGGGTTGTCCAGGCGCCATTGGTCGGGTTCTCGCTGAAGTCCGCCGCCATGGTTGTGGCATCAAGCATGTTCCGCATGAGAAGCCCCAGCCAGTAACGTTCCGCTTCGAGGCGATCGCGGAAGATCACGTCACGTCGCCCACGGACCCGCTCGCGCTCACGCAGACGGTCCTCGCCGTGAAAGCGCCCAGCCAGGCAGGCCGCCCGGTCCTTTGCCGACAGGTGTGTCCTTCCGCGACGGACCATGAGTCCGTCTTCCATCGATTGCACTGTCAGCATGGCCATGCTCGCGGCCAAGAGGCTGTAAAACTCCCCCATATCGCATAACCAGCGATCCCGCACCAATCGAGTACGGATCAGCTTCTTCGATTCGTGCGCCAGCACGAGAGCTCCGGCCTCGAGCGCCAGTAGATCCGCTTCGGACTCCTTTTCTGGCGACTCCACGCATTCGGCCACGTGCCCCAGGACGTGGTGTGCCATCTCGTGCCCAATGACGAACCGAATGGTCAGCATGAGAAAAAGGCCGCCCATGTCACCCTCGCCACTCACCGACTGTTCGGCCACGTCACGCCGGGTGGTCAACAGGGTGGCGACGCCATATGCTCGCCGGTTGAAAAGTTGGTAGCGAAGGTGCGACGTCAAGTACGCCGGGTCCTGCCCGACGGCTTCTTTGAAGCTCGCAATGAACATCCGGTAGAACATCTTCGGCAGGGAAACACCCGTGAGCAGGTGCAGGGATTTTCCCATGTACTGGCAATATGAGTTGCACAACCCGATCAGCGAGTCCGACACGAGCACCAATCCACTGCCGTCCGCGCACGGGATGTAGCGGGCCGAAATCTCGTCACTCGCCGTCGGTTTCACCACCAGCCGCGACAGCCGGTCTGCCCTCCCCAGAGTCGTGAAGGCGTCGGTCAGTTCGGCCACCGCCCTGTCGACAACGTCCGGGAGAGACTCACCGAACACCTTGGGCAGCTCCGGGTGCCAGTCGTCAGCGTCGCTCAACGCGCTGATGCGCACCATGTTTGCGCGCAGATACTCGGCGTAGCTCACGTCGTCCACCGGCAGGTAGGCATGAGCACGGGCTGCTGCCTCCGATTCGTCGGTCATGACTGCGGGCCGTGTCCGGCACATAGCGTGCCGATCCCGATCCGGACCACCAGAACGGCCACCAGGGCAGCGTGCGTGGGACTCCCTCCGAAGTCACCGAGGATCTCATAGAGTGCGAGGGCGTCGACCGCTCGGTCCGAGGCACTCGTCCCATGCGCCCCTCTTAGGCGCTCATGCCCGCACACCCTGCGCCGCAGCTCCGAAAGCTGCCGGTCGAACCACTCCCGGCCGAACCGGCGGGTGCGGTCGGGATCTTCGGACGACAGCCCCAGGCCCTGGCCCAGCAGTGAGGAGCCCAACAGCTCGTACAGTTCATCGTCGGTCTTGTTCAGGAACTGCTCAACCGGCATGACATCTCCACGGTGGGCGGAATGGTCGAGTTGCTACCGCGGGTCGTTCTCGCTCCGTCGACCGGCCGTCATGGCCCGTCGTGCACACGGGGCAGGACTCTCTTGACCCGCACTCCAGTCAGTACGTCCAGACAGGCCTGCACCGCTCGTTCGATCGCCTCCGTGTCGGGCGAACCCGGGGCCGCGTGCGCCAGCGCCTCGGGACCGGCCGGGACGACACTCGTGGTGGTGTCGCTGTTCCCGGACCAACTGCCCCCGACGCAATACAGCATCGAGCTTTTCCTTGACGTCGCTCACCGATGGCCGCCCCCTTGCGCACCCATGTACGCATGCGCGCCTGATCTCGCCGCCAGGGCGATGCGCCGGTCACTGCGCAAGCCACTCGGACACGGTGAACAGGACGGGGAACGCTCGGTCGAGTCGCGGCAGGGTAAAGAACACTGCAAAGCCAACCACAGCGGCCACAGGCATGAGCAGCCATCCGTACATGCTGCGCGGTGTGCGGGCCTTCGGGCGGACGAGACGCAGCGCCCTCGCCGTCAGATGCGGCCAACCTGCCAGGGTCACGCATCCGCATAGCAGTGCGCCGAGGGACCACGGCAACATGGGGAGCAGTGCGAAGAACACGTCCCGGTACGCCGTGCCGTAGGGGGTCAGCGGTGTCAGCCAGCTGCCGACCAGCATGCCTGTGGTGAGCAGCAGCGCGTTGCGTGCCGCCTCGGCCAGCGAACGGCCGAGGGTGCTGTCTCCATGCCTCTCCTGCCGCCATACGCCGACGGCAACGAAGATCCCGAGCGGTGCTCCGACCACCAGGGCCGAGAGGAACAGTGTCAGATTGTCCGTGGGCTCCCTGTCCAGCCGATTGCTCATGGCCGCCGCGAGGGTGACCCATGCGGTGCCGGCCAGGAAGCCTCCGACGAGTACGTAGAGCCAGGGGAAACGCAGTAGCTTCCCCGGTTCTGCCAGCATGAGCAGCCGCGCCTCCACGGACGGGTGCCATCGCCGCCAAGAGCTGGGGACGGCACAGCCGGGGCGCCGGGACGCAGAGCGTGCCCGCTTCTGCTTTGCCAGTCGGAGGGCCAGCGAGAGCTCCTGTGCCCGGTTCTGGGCGGCGCGCTGGTCGGCGTAGTTCTCCCTGCAGCGCAGGAGCTCCCGGACGATGAGCTCGATGACCAGCGTGAACACCGTCAGTGTCAGAATGCTGTACAAGAGACTCCAGTGGTCCCAAATGCCCGAGTCGAACGCAAGCAGGAGGACGAGGAGCACGGCGTTCACGGCGTTGCTGACGCGGAGTCCCACCAGCACGTTGAGCAGGATGACGTCTCGGTTGCGCAGGTGTGCGAGCTCGTGACTGAGGACGGCGGCGAAGACCTGGCGAGCGGCGTCGTCCTGCTTGTCGCCCAGAGCGAGCAAGCCGGGCCCTAGCGTCAGATAGGGCTTCCAGATCGGTATCCCAGCGGTGCCGCCGACGAAGGCATGATCCCCGATCCTCGGGGTCACGAAAAGCCTCGGGCGCCGCTTGAGCCCGGCTTCTGACACCAGCGTGGCGATCCGCTGGGCAGCGAGGGGATGCCGTGCCGGATCGAACGGGCGGCGCCCTCGGTTGCGTATCCGCCTCCAGACCATCTCGATACTGAAGACCACGCACCCGTAACCCCAATACACGACGGTGTAGGGAACGTGAGTGTTGGGGATGACCACCTCACCGCTCTCCGAAGGGGCGGCCATCTCGGCGTATACGGCGACATTCTCCATGTACACGTACACCCCGATGGCCAGTAGCAGGAACATCAGTCCGGTGTTGCGAGGGTGGGCGAGCACGTCGATCCGCGGGGAATGCCCGTCCGCGCGCTCGGCGACCGAGCCGGTTGCGGTCATGAACGCTCCTGCACGACCAGGCAGGCCACGACCGCGTCCGCAACCGCCTTGGCACGCTCCGTCGGCAGCATCCGACCTGCCTCACTGAGGGCGCCGGCATGAATCGCGGAGAGCTGCTCGGCCGAGAAGCCGCCGGGACGAACCACGGCCTGCGCCTCCTCCGGTCGACGCAGGAGCCTGCGTGCCAGCCGGGTCACGGAATTGCCGGTGGCATCGACAAGCGGTTTGGAGACACCGTCCGTCAGCGCCTGCCCAAGTGCGGCGCACACATAGACGACAGCGGGGGCCACGACATCGACCAGGTCGATTCCGCTCCCGCAGGCGATGTCCTGCTGCCGGAGGTCGCCGCCCTTGCGCAGCTGTGTCCGGGCCTTCCGCAGATGCTCCGGCATGTCGGCCTCGAAGGCCGCGACTTCGTCCGGTGCCACCTCCCCCAGCACCAGGAGAACGAACTCCGGGAGACCGATGCCTGCACGTGCCGCAGCACCCCTGTCGCCAACTGCCCCGCCCCGCTGTTTCCTCATACATGTCCCCCTTCAGCAGCCTCGTTCGGCGGTTGCCTTTCAGCACTGAGGGAAATTCTCTCGCCGCTTTCCGCTTTATATGGAGGAAGCGCACCTTTGATTACAAGAGGTCGAAATCAGACAAGTATGTTCACATCCGCACGGCGACAGGCCTTTCGGTCCTGGCCTCGATCTTGCCTCAACGGTCCCGTTTACGCAGGTCAGGGGGTAAACCCGTCGAACCTCGCTCGGGCCTCCCGATCTTCTCGGAGCCTTCCTTCCGCAGGACGCCGAACGGGTGATCCGAGATCAGCCTCCACACCCCCGGGGATCGGCGCCGCATTCCCCCTCAACCATGAAAGGTCGACTGCGACCCTCCAGGTGTCGGGCTACTGGTCCCGGAGAACCGACGACACACACCGGCTCGTCTACAAACCGACCGACGACGAGTTGATCATCGTTCAGGCTCGGTACCACTACTGACACGGCCCGGCCCAACGACGGGGCCTTCACCAAGCGGCTCCACAGGACCGCCGTTCCCTGGGGAATGCCGACCACGGAGAGGGCCTTCGCCCTCAGTCCCGTGGCGCTGAGTTATAACCCACCGCCGACGGATCCGCCCACAGCCACTGGCTGTCAGCCGTCCTCAGAGGCCAGGCCCAGCCTGGCCGGCGCCAGGACACCGCGTGCCCCCACCCCAGCGTCTTGCGATCCCCGTAATCACGGGCGGCAGTTGGGCGCGTCACAGGCTGTGGCCCGTCCTGTTCGCCTCCTGTTCGCCCTGAGGGCCGGCGGGCGGGGCGGTCGTTCCTCTCGGGATGAGGTGTGTGGGCAGGACGATGTGCTGTTCGCGGTTCGCCTCGGGGTCGTTGACGAGTCGCAAGGCCAGTTCCGCGGCGGCCCGTCCCATGTCCGAGGGGGACTGGGCCACGGTGGACAGGTCGAGCCATTCGGCCATCAGCTGGTCGTCGAAGCCGAGGACGGAGATGCGCTGGGGTACCTCGATCTGCACGGTGCGCAGGGTGGAGATGACCGCGGCGGCGAGTTCGTCCTGCTCGGCGAAGATCGCTGTGGGTGGTTCACGCAGGCTCAGCAGGTCGCCGACCGCCTGGGTGGTGCCGCGTTTGTCACGGGGCGGAGTGGTGACGACGAGGTCGTCGTCCAGCGGTATGCCCGCCTCGGCGAGTGCCTGCCGATAGCCGACGAGGCGCTCGCGTGAGCTGAAGCTGAAGCCTCGGGCGGTGACGGTGTGGGCGAAGGCGATGCGGCAGTGCCCGAGGTTGATCAGGTGGCGGGTGGCCTTGCAGGCGGCGGCGACGTCGTCGACGTAGACGCTGGGGCGGCCTGCGACGTGCTGGCTGACGTAGATGACCGGCATGCCCAGGTCGTCGAGCCGGGCGGTTTCCTCCTTGGTGAGGTCGAAGCAGAACACCAGGAGGGCGTCGGCGTTGCGCCGGGCCGGCAGACGGTCGAAGAACTCGGCCCGCTCGGCCAGGTCGGGGACCACGTAGACGGCCATCTCCATGCCCGCCTCCCGCAGCAGCGGGCCCAGGCTGGACAGTGCCGCTCCCATGAACCACGAGTCGAGCGTGGGTACGAGCACCGCCATGACGCCGGTGCGGCCGGTCACCAGGCTCGACGCCTGCCGCGAGACCGCGAAGTTCAGCTCGCGGGCAGCCTGCTCGACCCGGGCCCGGACCTCGGGCGAGACCGAAGTCAGGCCGCGCATGGTGCGAGAGACGGTGGACGGGGAGACTCCCGCCCGTTCGGCGACGTCGGCCAACGTGGGATGCCGCTGAGCTGGTGACATGAGCGGAAGTTAGCACAGTTCGAGCCTCCAACGGGAGCCTTGGTGACAGCGCTGTCACGAGGCGGTCGGGGGCTGAATGACCACTTCCATCGCGTAAGAGCAGGCGAGGACCACGTGATGCATCCTTAGCTACTGGAGCATTACGCATTGACTTCCCCTGAGTGCACTCCTAACGGTGCAAGCGTTGTCTCAGTGGAGGCAAGGCTGTCACCCCGAAGTCATCCTTCGATTCTTTGAGCTGCTCTTTTAATCCACCACCGCCATGACATCGCAGTCTCGCAACAGAGACATCCCAGAGGCATCTCGGTAGCCACTCCCTACAGGGCGCTCCCGCCGAGACGTCGGTTCCGCACGTCCAGGAGAGACAGCGAACGCCAGAACCACCAGAGTCCTTCAGTGCTCGGCCGTGCTTGTCGCCGCCGGGCTCGTCCTGACCGCCTGCGGCTCCTCCGACAGCGACAGCTCGTCGGGACAGTCGAAGAGCCCCTCGTTCACCGGCCGCGGACCGATCACCTTCGCGGCCGCCAAGGACAGCTCCGGCGTCGTCCAGAAGGTCATCGACAGCTGGAACACGCAGCACCCGAAGGAGAAGGTCACCTTCGTCCAGCTGCCGGCGGACGTGAACCAGCAGCGCCAGCAGATGATCCAGAACGCCGAACGAAGTCCGACGCCTACACGGTGCTCTGGACGGACGTGGTGTGGACCTCGGAGTTCGCCGCCCACCAGTGGATCGACCAGCTGCCCGCCAACCAGTTCCCGCTGGACAAGATGCTCAAGCCGGTGGTGGAGACGGGCAAGTACCGCGGCAACCTGTACGCGGTCCCGCACTCCTCCGACGGCGGGGTGCTGTACTACCGCTCCGACCTGCTGAAGAAGGCCGGCGTCAGCTCCCCGCCGACCACCTGGGCGGAGATGAAGGCCGCCTGTGCCAAGGCCAAGAAGCTTCCCGAGGCCAGGGACACGGGCTGCTACGGCGGCCAGTTCCAGAAGTACGAGTGACTGACGGTGAGCCGGACGTCGACACGCCCGTGGCGAAGAAGGGCCTGGACTTCCTCGTCGACTCCTTCAAGGACGGCACGATCCCCAAGGACGCCATCACCTACCAGGAGGAGGAAGGCCGCCAGGCGTTCCAGTCCGGCAAGCTGGTCTTCCTGCGCAACTGGCCGTATGTGTACTCGTTGGCCGAGAAGAGCAAGGTCGCGGGCAAGTTCACGGTCGCGCCGCTGCCCGGACTGACCGGGGCCGGCTCCTCCAGCCTCGGCGGCCACGACGTGGCCCTGTCCTCCTTCGCCAAGAACAAGGCCACCGCGCTGGACCTCATGAAGTTCCTCACCAGCGAGGCCAGCGCGGCGACGTTCCTCAAGGATGCCTCCATGGCCCCGCCGTACGGGTCCCTCTACGACGATGCGGTGCTGGTCAAGCAGTACCCGTACCGCTTCCGCATCGACGTCGCCCACGGCCTCGTCAAGGACCCCGAACTGCCCGACCTGCCGCCCGAGTCGGCGGGCGAGGCATCCCGAGAGCACGTCCAGCACCCGCACTGGGACCGCGACGAAGTGCACGACATCTACCGCACCTGGCGTCGACCGCCACCCCGAGGAGACCTAGGTCTCCTCGGGGCGGCCGCCCGCGCGACCGCGGCCGATCTTGCACAGCCTGCGCGACAACCAATACTTGGCTAGCCACATGTTTACTGTTACGTTGATTATGTGGCCAGCCACCTAAACGGGTGGCGGCATGAGAGGAGCCATCATGAAAGCCATCCGGTTCGACCGCTTCGGGGGCACGGACGTGCTGCACGAGGCGGACATCGAGGTCCCGCAGCCCGGCCCCGGGCAGATCCGCGTCCGCGTCAAGGCGGCCGGGCTGAACGCGCTGGACGGCAAGATCCGCTCTGGGGCACTGGAGGCCGCGTTCCCCACGCCGCTCCCCTCCGTCCCCGGTCACGAACTCGCCGGCGTGGTGGACGCCCTCGGCGAGGGCGTGCAGGACGTGCAGGTCGGCGATGAGGTGCTGGGCTGGTCGGACACCGGCTCGTACGCCCAGTACGCGCTGGCCACCACCGTGGCCCCCAAGCCCGCCGGCCTCGACTGGCAGCACGCGGTCGCGCTGCCGGTGGCCGCCGAGACGGCCGAGCGGGTCCTGGACCTGCTCGGCGTCACCGCCGGGGAGACCGTGCTGATGCACGGCGCGGCCGGAGCGGTCGGCACCCTGGCGGTCCAGCTCGCCACGGCCCGCGGAGCACGCGTCATCGCCACCGCCGGCCCCGCCAACCAGGACTACCTCACCTCGCTCGGCGCCACCGCGACCCTCTACGGCGAGGGCCTGGTCGAACGGGTCCGGACGCTCGCCCCCGACGGCGTGGACGCGGTGTTCGACCTGGCCGGCAAGGGAGCCCTAGAGGCCTCCATCACCCTGCGCGGCGGCACCGAACGCATCGTCACCATCGCCGACTTCCGCGCGCACCAGCTCGGCATCACCTTCTCCAGCGGTGGCCAGGAACGCTCGGCCGCCCGCCTGGCCGCGCTGGCGCAGGACGCCGCGACCGGCAAGCTCGTCACCACCGTCACCGCCTACCCGCTCGACCGGGCCGCCACGGCCCAGCAGATCAGCGACGCCGGGCATGTCCGGGGCAAGCTCGTCCTCACCCTCGACTGATCACGCCCGCCATTCCCTCTTTTTCCGATCATCACCTGGCCATCACCGCACCAAAGGACCACTCATGCTGAACGCCCTCTGGACACCGACCACCGTCGGCGACATCTCCCTCCCGCACCGCCTGGTCATGGCCCCCATGACCCGTGACCGCTCCACGCCTGAAGGCATACCGACCGAGCTCAACGCCGAGTACTACGCCCAGCGGGCCTCGCACGCGCTCATCATCACCGAGGGGACCCAGCCCTCCGCCGACGGCCAGGGCTACCTCCTCACCCCCGGCATCCACAATGACGATCAGATCGCCGGGTGGCGCAAGGTCACCGACGCCGTGCACGCGGCCGACGGCCGGATCGTCATCCAGCTGATGCACACCGGACGCATCTCCCACCCCGACAACACCCCTCACGGCCGTCAGCCGGTCGCCCCATCGGCGATCCAGCCCCAGGGCGCGATGTTCACCGCGTCCGGGCCCCAGGAGATGCCGACGCCCCGTGCGCTGTCGACGCAGGAGGTCGTGGCGACCGTCGACGACTTCCGCCGCGCCGCAGCGGCCGCCATCGCGGCAGGCGCCGACGGCGTGGAGATCCACGGCGCCAACGGCTACCTCGTGCACCAGTTCCTCGCCGACAACACCAACCAGCGCACCGACCGCTACGGCGGCTCCCTCGACAACCGCATCCGCTTCGCCGTCGAGGTCGCCACCGCCGTGGCCGACGAGATCGGCGCCGACCGCACCGGCCTGCGCATCTCCCCCGGCAACCCCTACAACGACATCGCCGAGTCCGACACCGCCGAGCTGTATCCGGCGCTCCTGCGCGCCCTCAGCCCGCTCGGCCTCGCCTACCTCCACATCCTCCATGCGGGCGACGAAGAGCTGCTGGGCACCCTGCGCGCGCTGTGGCCGACCACGCTGATCCTCAACCGGGCCGGCACCGACCTGCCCACCCGCGCCAAGGACGTCGACAACGGCACGGCCGACCTCGTCTCGGTCGGTGCCCTCGCGCTCGCCAACCCGGACCTGGTCGAGCGGCTACGCTCTGATGCGCCGCTGAACACCCCCGACCCGGCGACCTTCTACGGCGGCGGAGTGGCCGGCTACACCGACTACCCCACCCACACCGTCTGAGGAACCGATGCCCGCCCCCACGCACCGCACCCCCTCCACGGCCGGCGAGGGGCCGATGAGCTACGCGATCTTCCAGCTCGCCCGCGCTCACCGCGCCCGCGCCGCCGCCATGCTCCGCGAGATGGACCTGCACCCCGGACAGGAACTGCTGCTGATGCAACTCCTCGACCGGGACGGCCAGACCCAGTCCGAACTCCTCGAAAGCGTCGGCCTGGACCACTCCACCGTCTCCAAGTCCCTGCGCCGCATGCAGGACGCCGGCCTGCTCGTCCGCGAGCCGGCCGAACACGACCGGCGCGTCATGGTCGTGCACCTCACCGACAAGGGCCGGGCCATGCGCGAGCCCTTGGCAGCCATGTGGCGGGCCCTGGAGGAGACCTCCGCGCGGGACCTGTCGGCGCAGCAGGCGGAGTCCTTCGTCCGCACCGCCTACGCCATCGCCGACGCACTCAACAGCCCCGCTCTTCCGCAGGAGGAGTCCGAGTAACTCACCTCGGCGTGCACCCCGGTTCCAGGGGGATCAGGTGGCGCAGACGTGGACGCCGTCGGCCCAGGTCGCGAGGCGGCCGCATCACCCGCGTCAAGCTCGGAGAGGAGTTTCGAACCCGCCCACAGCGGATTTTTCCTTCCAACGCGCCGAGGCTCGGTCCCGGAACTGAGGACGGAGCCACAATGACCAGCGTGCTTGGCCAGGACGTTGCGAAGGCCAGGGTCCAGGCGAGCCGACCTTCAAGGACGCCCTGTATCCGGATCTCCTCGGCCGCCCACCGGTGCGGTCGCAACCCGCTCAGTCCTTGCAGGCTTCCACCCGCAAGCCTGGCTCGGCACGCGTAGGTGCGGGGTGAGTGGACGGCGACGGTGATGGGTCGGTCACGGCCGGGCATGGGCACCGAGCCGTCACCTAGGAGCACAACGCCGCCGGGCAACGCCAGGAGTGCCCGCTCGGCCCGTTGCGTGCGCGGGGCGCAGAACGGCGCCGCTGCTCGGGCCTGGCCGGTATATAAACGCTCTACCGCCGCTCCCGCACCGTCCAGGAGCAACTGACCGCCAAGGGAGAGCACCGCAGCGCAGGCCCCATCGATCTCCTGGTGGCCGCCGCCGCGGAAGAAGCGGGACTTACCCTGCTCCACTTCGACCGCGACTTCGAAACCATCGCCCGCACGACAGGAGAGCCAGTCCGCATGATCGACCTCAGACAGTAGAGCCTGAGCGGTCGCACGGACGGGCACCAAGTCACTCGCCGACCTCACGCCGGCGGAGGCACCGCGGCGACGCCCCACTGACGAGCGGCCCTCGTTCCGTGCACTTGCGCCCGGCTCACGGGCCGAATCCCCGACTCCCAGCTCGGATCGTGGCGCACTCGAGTGGGCCGCCGTCCCCACCGCCGACCCCGACAGAGCCGCGTACTCGAAGATCACCGGACAGCACTGTGCCGGACAGGTCGGTCTTGTAGGGCTTGCGCTCGCTCACGGTGTTCAGCCCAGCATGCCCGAACCCTCCGACCGGCTGGTCTGCCACAGCCCCACACAATCAGGTGACGATAAATCACCTACCAGCCCACATACCGCCCTCTCAGATCTCCTGGGGCTTGTAGGAGCTGGGGTCGCGCAGGATGACGCGGCGCAGGAGGTCGACGGTCTTGGTGACGCCCTCGACGGGGGCCACAAGAACGTCCTCGTGCTCGATGCTCAGGACGTCGTCGTAGCCGGCTCGGCGCAGGGCGAGGCAGAAAGCGCGCCAGAACGCGTCGTCGTGGCCATAGCCGAGGGTGACGTAGTTCCAGGAGCGTTCCTTGGCGGCCATGACGGGCAGCGTCTCCAGCCTGCTGGTCAGGGCCTGGCGGGTGGGTTCCAGCCGGGTGTCCTTGGCGTGCACGTGGTAGATCGCCTCGCCCAGGGTCTCGATGGCGGCCAGCGGGTCGGCCCCCATCCACATCAGGTGACTGGGGTCGAAGTTGGCCCCGACCACGGGCCCTACCTCCTCGCGCAGGCGCAGGAGGGTGGGGACGTTGTAGACCGCCTGGTGGGCGTGCATCTCCAGAGCGAGCTTGGGTACGCCCCGGTCGCGGGAGTGGGCGACGAGGTCTCGCCAGTACGGGAGTACGACCTCGGACCATTGCCAGTCGAGGATCTGTGTGGTCTCCGGCGGCCAGGAGACCGTGATCCAGTTGGGGTTGGCGTCGCCCGGCCCGCCCGGCAGCCCGGACATCATCACCACGCGGTCGACGCCGAGGAGCGGGGCGAGAGCGATCGTCCTGCGCGCGACCAGGTCGTGCTCGCGGCCGCTGGGCCCGGGGTGCAGGGGGTTGCCTGAGCAGGTGAGGGCGCTGATCGTGAGTCCTCGGTCGGCGACCTTGGCCAGCAGTTCGCGGCGCGCGCCGTCGCTGTCGAGAAGCCGGTCGATGTCGATGTGCGGGGCCGTGGACCAAGCGCCGGTGGCGAACTCCACGTGGTCCAGGCCGAGTTCGGCGGCCAGGTCCAGGGTCTCGTCGAGCGTGAGCTGCCCGACGCTGTCGGTGTTCAGACCGATCTTCATGATGCGTCCCGTCTGCGGTGTGGTCGGGCGGGGAGCGGTCGTTCCCCGCTGGTTCGGTGTGCCGGCGGTGGGGGTCAGATGTAGAGGGCTGGGCGGTCGGCGAGTTCCACCTCGACGCGGCGGCCCTCGGTCTGGGCGCGGATGCCCGCCTCGCAGACCGCGGCCACGGCGTAGCCGTCCCAGGCGCTGGGGCCGGTGACCTCGCCGCGTCGGGTGGCGTCGACCCATGCCTGGACCTCGCGGTCGTACGCTTCCTCGAATCGCTCGACGAAGCCGGGGGTGACCGTGCCGCCCCAGCGTCCACCGGTGGTGACGAGCATGTCGTGCCGGTCGCCGATGCGGGCGGTGCCGTGCTCGCACACCGCCTCGGCCTGGACCTGGTAGCCGTAGCGGGCGTTGACGTAGATCTCGACGTCGACCAGGGCGCCGCCGTCGGTTTCGAAGACGACGAACTGGGGATCGGCCAGTCCTTCGGGCGCGTTGCCGGAGGGCCGCGGCCGCATGACGGTGACGGAGGTGATCTCCTGGCCGAGCAGCCAGCGGGTGATGTCCATCTCGTGGGTGACGGAGTCGTTGATGAGCATGGCGCTGGTGAAGTCCGGCGGGCAGGACGGGTTGCGGTGCCGGTTGTGCAGCATCAGCGGCCGGCCCAGTTCCCCGCTGTCCAGCAGCGCTTTGAGTTTGAGGTACTCGTGGTCGTAGCGGCGCATGAAGCCCACCTGCACCCGGCGGTGCCCGAGGCGTTGCTCGGCCTCCAGTACACGCAGGGCGGAGGCGGCGTCGGGGGTGAGGGGCTTCTCGCACAGGACGGGCAGGTCGTGCGCGAACGCGGCGAGCAGGGCCGCCTCGTGGGCGATGCCCGGGGAGGCGAGCAGCACCGCGTCGACGTCGGGGGAGGCCATCGCTTCGGCGACGTCGCCGTAGGCCGCGCATCCGTCGACGTCGGCGGCGACCGTCTTGGCGCGATCGAGGTCGACGTCGACGACGGCGGCCACATGGGCGCCGCTGGTCACCTCGCTGATCCGGCGTACGTGGTCGGCGCCCATGCGGCCGGCACCGATGACGGCGACTCCAAGGGAGGTGTGGTGGGTCATGTGGTTCCTTGCCTGGGGTGGGGGGGTGGGGGGGCGGCGGTGACGGTCAGCAGTGGGCCGGCCGGATCCCCGCGGGTCCGGCCGTGACCTGGGGTGTACGCGTCAGCGTGTTCCCTTGGCGGCGAACGCGGCGACGGCGGCGACGTTGGACTTGTCGACGAAGGCCGGGCCGGTCAGCACGGGCGCGACGCCGCCGCCGCTGTAGTTGCCGTTGTTCTTGTAGAGCCAGAGGGAGTCGACCGCCAGGTAGCCCTGCAGGTAGGGCTGCTGGTCGACGGCGAACTGGATGCTGCCGTCCTGGATCGCCTTCACGAGTTCCTTGTTGAGGTCGAAGGTGGCGACCTTGGCCTTGCTGCCGCCGTCGGACACCGCCTGTGTGGCGGTCAGCGCGACCGGGGCGGCGAGGGTGACGACGTAGTCGATGGAGGGGTCCTGCTTGAGCTTGGCGGTGATGGTCGACTTCACGGACGGCATGTCGGCGCCGTTGACGAACAGGTTTTCCGTCGTGCCCGAGAAGCCCTTCTTGACGCCCGCGCAGCGTGCTTCGAGGGCGACCTGGCCCTGTTCCTGAATGACACAGGCGACCTTCTTGGCACCGAGGGCACTCAGCTTCTTCCCGATCGCCTCGCCCGCGACGGTCTCGTCCTGGCCGAAGTACTCGAGCAGGCCCTGCTTCTTCCAGTCGTCCACACCGGAGTTGAAGCCGACCACGGGTATACCGGCACGCACTGCCTTGGCCACCGTGTCCTTCATCGCGCCGGGCTTGGCGAGGGTGACGGCGATGCCGTCGACCTTCTGGTCGATCGCGTTCTGCACCAGGTTGGCCTGGTTGCCCCCGTTCGGGTCGGAGGAGTAGACCAGCTTGATGTTGTCCTTCGCAGCCGCGGCCTGGGCGCCCTTGCGGATGGTGTCCCAGAACGTGTCGCCGGGGACGGCGTGGGTGATCATCGCGATGGTCATGCGGGGCGTGGTGGCCTTGCCGACGGAGTCACCAGCTGCGCTCTCCTCCGACTTCTTGCCGCCCGAGCTGCTGGAGCAGCCGGCGAGTGCCAGGACTGTGCCGGCGGTCATGGCCACCAGGACGGTGAATCTGCGGGAGCGGGAGGAAAGCGAGCGGTTCATTTCGGCACCTCACTGTGCTGACTTGCGGGAAGGGGTGATCCAGCGGCGGGACGCGACACATCCCGTCGCGGGTCGGGCGGGGAGCTGTTGGGTGGCCGGCTCTGCGGCTCGGGATGGGGATCAGACGGTGAACGCGGCGCGGAACCGCTCCATGGCGGTGTGACTGTCACCGGAGGGCCATGCCTCCAAGGCGACCGCGCCGTCGTAACCGAGGTCGGTAAGGGCGCGGGCGACGGCCGGATAGTTGATCTCTCCGGTGCCGGGTTCGCGGCGGCCGGGCACGTCGGCGACCTGGATCTCTCCGATCAGGCCGGCGCTGTGCGCGCGGCGGATCAGCTCGATGAGGTTTCCCTCGCCGATCTGGGCGTGGTACAGGTCCAGATTCATCCGCAGACCGGGCCGATCGACTGCCGCGACCAGGGAGAAGACATCGGCGGCCGTGGCGAACGGGACACCGGGGTGGTCGACGGCGGTGTTGAGGTTCTCCAGAGTGAAGGTGACGCCCGCGCTTTCGCCCAGTTCGGCCAGGCGGGTGAGCGTGCGGTGGGCAGTGATCCACATCTGGCCGGTGGCGTCGCCGGTCACCGGCACCACGGGCAGGCCCTCGCTATCCAGGCCGGTGCCGTGCAGGTTGAGCCGGGGGCAGCCGAGATGCTCGGCGGCCTTGATCGACTCCTCGGCTGTGCGCAGGAACTCGACTGCGCCGTCCGGGTCGGTCAGGGTGCCGCGGATGTAGCCGGTCATCGAGGAGAACTCGGCGGGGGTCTGGGCCAGTGCGTTCAGGTCGTGCCGGGTCCAGTCCCAGATCTCCACCTGGAAGCCGGCCTCGTGGATGCGCCGGGCCCTCTCCTCGATCGGCAGGTCCCGGAAGACCATCTCGGCACAGACCGCCAACGTGTACATCGCAGCTCCAGAGTTATAACGTTCTAAGAGAACAGGAGCAGTACGCCAGGCACCGGGAAGCCTGTCAAGGGTTTGTGCGGACATTTGATTTATAACGTTGTAGCAACGTTGACCAGTGCGTGTCCTGCTTGGCTCGGTCTACGATCACCTCGGAGAAGCCCCTGGACCAGGAAGGCCGACGGTGCCATCGCGATCTGCCGTCCCGGACGGAAAGCGGCCGACGCTCAGCGACCTCGCGGCGCGGGCAGGTGTCTCCGTGCCGCTTGCTTCCATGGTCATGCGCGGTGCCAAGGGGCCGAGCGCGGCAAGTCGTGAGCGGGTACTACGGGCCGCGCAGGAGATCGGCTACCGGCCGGACAGCAGGGCACGCCTCCTGCGCAGCAGCCGCTCGCACCTGGTGGGAGTGCAGTTCGACCTGCGACAGCCCTTCCACGCCGACATGGTTGAGGCGCTCTACGCCGCGGCGGGGACGGCCGGCTATCAGATCGCGCTCAGCGCTGTCGCCGCGAACCGCAGCGAACAGGAGGCGGTGGAGACGCTGCTCGCCGACCGCTGTGAGGCGTTGATCCTGCTCAGCCCCCATGCCCCGGCGGCCCGGCTGGCAGAATTCGCGGCACAGCTGCCCGTCGTCTCCGTGGCCCGCCGGCTGCGTCCGCTCGCCGACGGCGTCGACGTCGTCCGCGCGGCCGACGACGAGGGCGCCCGACAGGCGGTCGACCACCTCGTGGCACTGGGCCATCGCGACATCGTCCACATCGACGGGGGCAGGGCGCCGGGCGCGGCGGACCGGCGCCGCGGCTACAAGTCGGCCATGAAGCACCACGGCCTCACCGACCGCGTCCGCCTCGTGCCGGGCGGGCTGACCGAGGACCACGGCGCCGCAGCCGCACGAACGCTTCTCGCCGAGGCCACCCGCCCCACCGCCGTCCTCGCCTTCAACGACCACTGCGCGATCGGCGTCCTCGACACCTTCCTGCGCGCCCGTATCCCTGTGCCCGACGAGATCTCGGTCGTCGGCTTCGACGACAGCCACCTCGCCCGCCTCGCCCACGTCCAACTCACCACGGTCGGGCAAGAAGCCCGCGAGCTGGCGCGCCGGGCCGTGAGCCGGGCCGTCGCCCGGCTGGAGGGTGGGGCGACGGACGACGAACGAGAAGTCGTCGTCACACCACACCTCGTCATACGAAGCACCACCAGGGCACCTTGCCGCTCCTGACCCGCTACGGCCCAAAACCCACCGTCGTCGGCGCCCTCGGCGAGCTCCTCGACCGCACGTCACGCCGCCTGCAGAGCGACCACTGCAACGAGGAGGGCCGGTCCCGCAGCCGTGCGTTCCGCCCCTTCACCCGCCGCGGCAGGTCAATTCCCGTGACCGACCTCGGCAAGAGCCACGGTTCCGGCGACAGCGACGGCATCGCCGGCATCCGCGCCATCTCCCGCCTCAGTGAGCCTCCGATCGACGCCATCCTCCTGTACAAGCAGCCAAAATCGCCGCTGGCAGCGCCAGGGAGTGTGGCCAGGGCTGCTCATACTCCTCGGCGCGAACCAGCGGGCGCGGTCGCATCGAGTGGCCGGTCAACGTCGACCCCCGATCTGCCGGACTCACCAGCATGCCGCCGGCACGCCAGTTCGGCCAACCCGGTGGCAACCGCCTTGGCCCAAGCGATCCCCCGAGCCACGAGGAGTCCCGCGGCGTGCGGTGGTGCGTACATTCGAACCCGTTCCGGGAAGGACGGCCGGTGCGCCCGGAGACATCGATCACCGAGGTCAGAGGCCGACAGACGTGATCCTGCCTCCGGAGATCAAGCTCGTGCGTCTCGCTGCTGGACTTCCTTGAGGACTCCGGCCACCGTCGCGAAGTCATTGTCCACGTGGAGGACGGTGTGCCCATGGTGTACAGCTGTCGCACACACCAACAGGTCGATCGCTCCCGCCGCCCGATGCTGGCCCCTCTGGGTCAGTTTGTACTGGGCGGTGTCGACCCACCGCCAGGCGTTCTTCGGAACCGGGGAGAGCAGACAGAGCGCGTCCAGTTCCTCGGCCAGCTCATCTCGGTGAGACGGGCTGGTCGCCGAGTAGAGGAATTCGGCACGTGTCGGCTCGCAGAGGTGGAACACCCCGGCGGCGATGTGTCCCTCCCAGGGGCGCAGCGCGCCCGGGGTGCGGAACAGGTGCCACAGAGCCGAGGCGTCCACCAGATACGTGATCACCCGAAGGCCTCGCGTCGCGCACGCTTCTCGGCTTCATGCGCCGCTGCGGCCTGCTCGAACTCGCCGCGCTCACCTCGCGCGGCCAGCTTCTCCGCGGCCTCAAGCCGCTTGATCCGCGCCACATAGTCCCGCAGAGCCGCGTTGACGGTCTCCTTCTTCGTCGTGGCACCCATGAGCCGCATGGCCTCGGCCAGCGCCTCATCGTCGAGATCAATCTGAGTGACGGACACCGGGCACCTCCAACATCCACGATGTATGCATCCAAGATACATCGCCAACATAGGGGCGCCTCAACGGGGCACCGCATCCCCTGGGAATCACCCATGAACCCCACATCCGACTTGACCGGAATCTGCGTCCCGAACCCGTCCTGTCGATCATGAAGATGCCTATCGAGACACGTCGTCAGCGTCGCTCAGTCCGCCCCGCCCACCTGCCAGCTAAGCCGCTGGCCAGAAGGTTTCTCCTCGCGTAGCGAGTGGTGGGGCGAGAGGACACCTGGCGCGTCCTCATTGAACCGACTGGACGTCACGTGAGCTTCAGAGCAAGGCCGTTCAGTGTCAGGTCCAGGGCGCCACGAGGACGAAGGAGCGGCTTGCCCGGTACGCGGCCGTGTTCTCGGCAGGGTCTAGCCACAGCTGAAGGTTGTCCCGGTGGCGGAGGTAGCGGCCGGGGAAGTTGTACGACTCCAGGGAGACCGAACCGGCCGTGGAACCGGGACGGGGGCAGAAGGTGGCGTCCTTCTGGAAGATGACGGATCCGTCGTCGGTGTCCAGCGGGATGCGGAAGGCGTAGTGCCGCAGATACCTGCCCGTGGCGTCCCTGAGTGAGTAGCAGCGGGGGTCGGCCAGGCCGGGAACGAAGGTGAAGGTGGCCGCCTGCCGGGTGGCCGCGGAGCTGGTGGTGCCGACCGGGTTCAGGATGCCGAGTCGGCCGGAGTGACTCACGTAGGCGCCGGGGTTGTCGACTGACCGCAGGGCGTGCAGCCCCGACAACCGCGCCTCAGCCTTCGTCGTCGGGGCTGCTGTCGGTGTCGGCGTCGGCGCCGGCGTCGGTGTCCGCGAGGCGGACGTTCTCGGGGACGGCGGCACGGGCGAGGTGGCGTGCGACGGCGGGGCCGCGACGGCGGGCCGCGGGGCCGGCTCGTGCGATCCCGTGGCGGTGTACCAGGCCACTCCGGCAGCCGCGAGCGTGACGGCACCTGCGGCTACCGTCGCCGCGGGCTTGGCGGCCAGCCTGCCGATCGTCCGCGCCGTACGGCCTGCACTGCTCGCCGTGCGCGTGCCCGCGCCGGCGGTCGCCCCGGCCGAGTCCGCCCCCAGCGCCCTGGCCAGTACCAGGCCGGCCAGGCCGACCGGCACCGGCACCAGCGCGAGGTCGGCCAGCAGCCCCTCCGCCGGTATCAGATCGGACGAACTCGACAGGCACTGCGGACAATCGCGGACATGGCGTGCCAGCCGCTTGCGCCACAGCCCGGACGGCCGCCCGTCCCACGAGGCGAGCACGGCGGCCAGGTCCGGGCAGTGCGGCGAGGCCGTCACAACTCGTACGACGGTGCGCGCCGTCTCCAGCCGCTCCTTGACCCGCTGGATCCGGACCGCGGCGTGCTGCGGTGTGAGACCGCAGGCCGCCGAGAGCTCGCCGCGGGTCAGTTCACCGGCGCTCTCCATCCACCACAGCGCGAGCACCTCGCGTTCCTCGTCCTCCAGCCAGCGGGTCGCCTCCACCGCTTCACGGCGCTGACCCGACAGCGCGAGACGAAGAATCGCCAGGTCCGCGAAGTCGGCCTGCGGAGCTGCTTCGTGGACGTTCTCCTCCAGGGGTTCCGTGGTGAGCCAGGTGCGCCCTCTGCGCCACCGGTCACGGACCTGCCGCACGGTGATGGCGACGAGCCAGGACCGGAACCGATCCGGTCGCTCCAGTCCGGGCAACCCGTCCAGGACCCGCATCATCGTCTCCTGGACCACGTCGTCGACGTCGCTGTGCCCGTCCAGCGCCCGCCCGACGATGTTGTAGACCAACGGCAGACAGTCCCGTATCAGCTGTTCCGAGGCCTGCCGGTCCCCGGCCCGCGCCGCCATGACGACGGCGACGTCCGGCCGTTCCTGCGTGTCCTGCGAGCGCACCCCGCCCCACCTGTCCCGTCGCCCTGCCGCTGCATCGAGGGCGACAGTGTGCCAGGAGCGAATCCGGAGGATGTGCGTGGGTCGCTTCTCAGGTGCCGCCCCAGACCTTCCTCGGTTCCTTGTTTTCCGTTATGCGCGACGCGCCGGTGCGTCTCCTGTGCGTACGGCCCCTGCTGACGATCCCACCCCGGACAGAGGGGGACAACGCTGCTTCTCTTGGCTTCTCCCTCTTGACACCGCTCTTACCCGACTCTAACTTTTCGGCCGAATCCACGAACAACGTCCGGCATTTCGAACCACGCATGCTCCGGACCCTTTTGGCTCGCCTCCCTCCCGCTCCGCGGCGCGAAACAAGGATGTCTTTCACCCCCGTCCCGGCACCCGCAGAAAGACAGGAAACGCACATGCCAAGGGTTCTCACCCGGCTGGCGGCGATACTGGTCGCCGCCTGCCTGCTCTTCACCTCCCAATCTCTGGCCGCACCCGAGCGGGCGGCCGCCGCCGACCCCGGCTACCTGATGACGCACTTCATCGGGGAGGGCTCGAACGGCCAGCAGATCTACTTCTCGTACAGCACGGACGGCCTGAACTGGTCCGAGCTCAACGGCGGCGGAATAGCCCTTCGCTCCACGGTCGGCACGAAGGGGGTACGCGACCCCGCACTGGTGCGGTCCCCCGACGGCAGCAAGTACTGGATCATCGCGACCGACCTGTGCATCAGCTGCGGGCAGAACTGGGAGGCCGCCGTGTTCAACGGCAGCCGCAGCCTCGTGGTGTGGGAGTCGACGGACCTGATCAACTGGTCGGAGCCGTGGCTGCTCAACGTCGCCGGCGCGATCCCCGACGCACGCAACGCCTGGGCGCCCGAGGCGATCTGGGACCCCGAGACCAACGACTACGTCCTGTACTGGGCGACGAACGTGCCCCTCAACGGCAAGGCGAAGCACCGCATCTACTACGCCCGCACCAGCGACTTCCGCACGATCACCACCCCGCAGATCTACATCGACCGCCCCGGCACCCAGGAGATCATCGACACCCAGATCGTCGAGATGCCCTCCGGAGTGGGCAACTACCGCTACGTGCGGGCCTCCGGCGACGGACAGATCACCCTCGAAGGCAGCAACTCGATCCTCGGAACGTGGACCAACCTCGGCAACCTCTCCGGCATCGGCCTGACCGGCGCACAGGTCGAGGGCCCGATGTGGATGAAGTTCCGCGACCGCAACGAGTGGGCGCTCTACCTCGACCAGTACTCCTCCGGACGCGGTTACATGCCGGTCACCTCGACCAACCCCTCCGTCCCCGGCACCTACCAGCTGCCGACGGCGGGCAGCTACGACATGGGCGTCAGCAAGAAGCGTCACGGCTCGATCCTGAACCTCACGGCCGCCGAGGAGACCCGCGTCCTCGCACGCTGGAGCGACATCCCGGCCAAGCGGCTCCAGTCGTTCAACTTCCAGGACCGGTACGTGCGGCACGCCAACTTCGACGTGCGCATCGACCAGAACATCACCGGCCCGGACGCCCAGTTCCGGCTGCGGCCCGGCCTGGTCGGATCCGGAACCGTCTCCTTCGAGTCGGTGAACTACCGCGGCTACTTCCTGCGGCACGTCAACAACGACTTCCAGCTGGTCCGCAACGACGGCACGGCCCAGTTCGCCGCCGACGCCACCTTCAACCAGGTCGCCGGACTCGCCGACCCCACCTGGTCCTCCTTCCAGTCCTACAACCACCCGGACCGGTACATCCGCCACTACGCCTACTACCTGGAGCTCGACCCGATCACCACCGCGACAGGACGCGCCGACGCCACCTTCCGCGTGACGGACTGACCCGACACCGACAGGGACGCCGGCGCCTCCAGGAGAGCGCCGGCGTCCCTTTCCTCTGCCTCCGCATGCTGACGGAGGTGGCCGTCGGCGTCTGCTCACGGGCCCGCCCCCCGTCGGTCGCACGACATTCGATACAGCGAGCACCTGGAAAGGAAGTACCGTGATCCTTCGCCATCGGGCCGTGGTTGGCCGGTGCCGTGGCCTTGCTCACGGCACTGGTCTGTGCGCAGGGACCCGCGTCCGCGGTTGACGGCCGCCCGTACACGAACCCTCTGAAGTCCTTCAAGGGTGCGGATCCGTGGCTGGAGTACTACGACGGCAACCTCGTCACGACGACGTTCACCGGCGTCCTGGGCATGCGCAAGTCGCCCACCCTCGCCGGCCTCGCCACCGCCCCCAACGTACAGATCTGGTCGGACACCACCCCTACCCGCAACTCCAACATCTGGGCCCCGGAGATCCACTTCTCCGACGGCCACTGGTACCTGTACTACAGCGCCGGGCAGAGCGGCACTCCGGGGCGAACGGCACCCAGCGCACGCATGTCCTGGAGAGCGCCGGCACGGACCCGATGGGCCCGTACGCCTACAAGTCGATGATCAAGGGTGCCAACCTCTACCCGACCGACTGGCTGATCGACGCGAGCGGAGCCCTTTCACAGCCCGTGCCGGTCGAGGATGCTCATCAGCTTGCGTCGGCGTTTGAGTTCCGCCCGCAGGCCGGCGAGATACGCGGTGAACGCGTCCTCGGTCCCCAGCGCGCGATGGCAGTCACGGGCCGCCAGGAGCAACCCGGCCAGGTGCTCGTAGGCACGGTCCCCGGTCGGCTCCTTCGACCGCTCGACCAGCCGCAGGTACACGCCGAGCGCCTCGGCCGGACGTATCTCGCGCGACAGGTCGGCGAGTCGCTCCCACTGCCGGTCGTCCGCGCGGTCGGCCGCCTCGAGCCAGGCGGCGTCCAGGTCGCCGTCGTCGAGCAGCGCGTCGATCAGCACGGGCCCGCCCTGCCGGCCGCCGCGCTCACGGCGGGCGTCCTCCCTCAGGACGGCCAGCGCGGCCACACGCTCGGTCTCCCAGCACTGCGCCACCTGGGCGGCAGAGCGCAGCTGCTGGTAGGCGGCCAGAGACCGCTCGGCATGGAACCGGTCCCGGCGCACTCCGACCACGTCCGCCGACCGCCCCACCTTCGCATAGCGGGCACACACGTAGTCGACCAAGCGGCCATCGATGTACATCTCGGCGGCACAGTCCCGAATTCCGCGCTCCGCCCACGTGAGCGCCTCGTCCGCGCGGCCCGCCGATTCGAGTTCCTCGGCGATGCGCAGATGCGTGGCACCTGACGGGTCGAGATCCTGCGCGTACAGGGCGACCAGCGTATCGACGTCGCCCTCCGCCTTGACCAGACGCTCCATCAGATACCGCTCCGCCCACCCGGACGGCCTGCGCCGCCGTGCCTCGGCCGCCAGCTGCCGCAGGCGGGCAAGCCCGCTCGGTCCCAGCACCTCGGCGTAGTCGAGCGGGTCCGGGTCCGCCACCCCGCTACCGTCGCCGAGGACCTGCCCGACCAGCCACTCGGCCAGCCGCCCCGGATCGGGGCGCGCTACTCCGCACGCCTCCCGATGGGCCTCGACCACCGTGTCAGCGGCCTGCCCGACCACCCCGTCGGAGTCGTCGATCTCCTCGTACACCTCCCCCAGCACCCGGATCGCCTCCTCGGCCAGACCGACCGCCTGCGCCGCCTGTCCGCCGGCAGTCAGGGCGCCCAGCGCGGCCGCCGCCTCTGCCACCTGTCGCCCATACCCCGCGGCATCCGCGTACTCGACGTACCCGTACTGGGCAAAAGGCCGCGGATCGATCAGCGCCAGGATCCGTTCCCGGACGGTACCGAGGTCGGAACGAGCAGCGGCGGCCCGCAGCTCCAGGCGCCGTCGCAGCCCGCGGTCCTCGGCGATCTGCTCCCGCACCAGCCCCAGGAGTTCGTCCCGGGACAGCGCCGTGAGCCACGCCTCCAGGCCGGAGGCCCGTGCCCGTGCGGCGGCCCGCTGACGCGGGAGCGCCCTCGCCCGCCGGAGCACGGTCAGCCCCACCGCCACACAGTGCTTGCAGAAGTTGCCCTCCTGCCGTACGGGCAGTCGCACCACCCCGAGACCCCCTCGTCGCCTCCGAGGGTGAGCTCCACCTCGTAGACATCCGTACCGTGCACCACGGCGGTGACCGAGCCCTCCCCCACCTCCAGCCCGCTCACCGCGTCCAGATACCCCAGTCCTCGCTCGAAGGACCGAGTCCCGGCCAGCGCCCTCAAATCGTCCTCGCCGAACCCCAGCACTTTCGGTGACACACCGGTATTCAACCGCGGAAGGCGGGGAGTCCCGAAGATCTCAGCTATCCCCCTATGAGGGGCCGCAAGCAATGCTCTCGGTGCCCCATCCCGACCTGACGCGCGTCGGGCCCGACCGGGGGCTGCCTTGTGGACACGATCAAGGGGAACGCCGTCCTCATGTCCGAAGAGGACTTCAGTTCGTGGACCGAGACAGTGCACCTCCTGCGCTCTCCCAAGAACGCCCGTCGCCTGCTCGACTCCATCGCCGAGGCGGAGGCCGGCAAGGCACAGCATCGCGAGCTGATCGACCCCGATGCGGAGCGTGCGTGAAGATCTCGTTCACGACCCACGCCTGGGAGGACTACACCTACTGGGCCGAGAACGACCGCAAGATGGTCAAGCGCATCAACAAGCTGATCGACGACACCATGCGTGATCCCTTCAAGGGCATCGGCAAGCCGGAGCCCCTGAAGGGTGACCTGTCGGGCTAC
The DNA here is from genome assembly GCF_056430805.1 of Streptomyces sp. NPDC045955. Lineage (NCBI taxonomy): Bacteria > Bacillati > Actinomycetota > Actinomycetes > Kitasatosporales > Streptomycetaceae > Streptomyces > Streptomyces sp. NPDC045955. The sequence goes on along the minus strand of NZ_JBWKKY010000007.1, from coordinate 53,790 downwards.
TGGTCCCGGAGAATCGACGACACGCACCGACTCGTGCACAAGCCGACCGACGATGAGCTGATCATCGTCCAGGCTCGATACCACTACTGACACGACCCGAAGAACCTGCACGGGTCCCGAAGCGCGCATGACGCTGAGGCGACGCCACCCCTGAACTGCAGCCGCCCAGCCACGCGAGAACACATACGTTGCGGTTCGAGATCCGCACCGTCGAGGCGAGCTCGGCCCTCGAGGCCCGCTCGCGCGCCGAGGCGAACCGCCCGACGCTCTCCGCCTCTGCCAGGAGGATCAGCGCGGTGGCGAGCGCCCCCACGCCAGGCAGCGCCGAACGCCCAGCCCTCGGGCCCCCGCCCGCGCCCGCGCCCGCGCCGGGCATCTCACCAGCGACCTGACGCGCCCCCTGTTCGCCTCCGCCACAGCAGACCCGCACGAGGCCGACCGGCCACGGGACGAGGCCCACCGCCGAGGACAGCGCGACCAAGCCGCACTACCGTTCCCGAACCTCGCGTCCCCTGCGTGTCCCCTGGCCACTGCTCTACGCCATCCTGCCGCCCCTCCGGTCACGACATCACCGCAGGTCACAGCACAGAGGCAACCCCAGCCAGGTGATCCTACGCCGGCAGGCGTTCAGCCTTCGATTCAGGCGGGCCGTGAAGTGAAGATCGCGGCTGCGCCGGCAGGCAGTCGGTAGCTGTAGGTCCTGCTGCCCCAAGGGACGTCGAACACGGCGTCGCGTGTACCGGAGTTGTAGGTCACCTGCAGCTGGGTGCCATCGGGCAGGGTCGCGTTCTTGCGCTGGAGGCCGGCGCTCGTGCCGGTGGCCGACGTGGTCTTGCCGTCGGGAGCGAACACGGAGACGTCGTGGATGGACCACCAGCTGCCGGAACCGGCCGTGTTGACCACGCGGATGTAGCGGGCGGTGGTGATGGGCAGCTGAATGCGGGTCACGGTGCTGCCGGGGCCGGTGGCGATGGGCTCGCCCCAGGTGGTGCCGTCGTCGGAGGTGTACACCTCGTACTGGCGGGCGAAGTCGCCGGACGAGGCGCTGGTGTCCAGGACGACCTGGTCGAAAGTCCGGGTGGAGCCGAGGTCGAGCTGGAACCAGTCGCCCGGCTGCATGCCGTGTCCCGAGCTCCAGCGGGTGGACGCGTCGCTGTCGATGGCCTTGGAGGGCGGGTCGTCCGAGCTGCTCGCGGAGGCCGTTGCCTGCCAGCCGTCGCGGGAGAGGGCCGCCTCACCGGTGGGCGGGGTGAGCGATGCGCCGGTGGGCAGGGTGTAGGCGAGCCACTGGTCGCCGATGCGTACCTGAGGCTGCTGGGTGAGCAGGCTGCTGTCGTAGGTGATCAGGGCCTGGCTGCCGTCGGGGTTACGGAAGGGGATGTCCACGGAGCCGATGGCGGACGGGGCGGTGCTGCCGTGCTGGGTGCCGGTCCAGGTGAAGGTGGCGGCTGTTCCGGCGGTCAGGGTGTAGGTGAAGTGGCGGTCGCCCCAGCGAACGGTGAAGGTGCGGTCGGTGCTGCCGGAGTTGTAGGTGACCAGCGCGGTGGAGCCGTCGGGGTTGGTGAAGGCGACGTCCTCGATGCTGCCCTTACCCAGGGTGCTGGAGGCGACCCGGCGGGCGCCGGGCTGGACGAACTTGCTGGCGTGTGCGAGGCCCCAGTAGTCGGCCGTCGGCGTGTAGGTCCACTTGCCGTCGGTGTTCGGGGAGACGGTCACCACGGGGCGGCAACCCTGGCAGCCGTTGTTCGTGGGCCCGCCGCTGGAGTCCAGGGCCAGGTTCCAGCGGATGATGCTCTGGGCCCAGTTCCGCGGGCCGTTGATGACGTTGTCCATGACGCCGGCGAAGGCGCCCTTCTCGTCGCCCTCCCAGTTGCCGCCGGAGCACTCGGTCTGGAAGGCGGGCTTGTTGGGATAGTCGTTGTGGACGACGGTCTGCGCCACCTCGTCCCCGGCGTAGCAGTGCCAGGCCGTGCCGGTGACCTGCTGGGCGGTTGCCGGGTCGGCGTAGAAGGACTCGGGGTAACTGGTGACGTCCCAGTTGTGGTCGTAGCCCAGGATGCCGGTCGACAGGCCCTGCTTGCGCAGCGTCGGGGCGAGGTGGTCGGTGACGAAGGTCTTGGCGTCGTCTGCGGGCAGGTACATGCCTGGGTAGGTCGACGGTTCGTGCAGCGGCTCGTTCTGCGGGGTGACGTAGCGGACCGGGACGCCGGCCGCCGCGTACGCCTTCAGGAACTTGGCGAAGTAGTCGGCGAGCGGCTGGTAGGCGTCCGTCTTGAGCCGGCCGCCGTTCATCGAGTCGCTCGTCTTCATCCAGCCCGGCGGGCTCCACGGGGTGGCCATGAGGGTCAGCTGAGGGTTGATCTGCCGGGCCTGCTTCAGCAGGGGGATGGTGTACGACCGGTCGTGGTCGATCGTGAAGTTGGCCAGCGTGGGGTCCGTCTCGCCGGCGGGCATGTCGTCGTAGGAGTAGTTGCCGCTCACGGTGAAGTCGGTGGCGCCCATCGGCTGGCGCAGGAAGCTCAGGCCGATGCCGTCGCGACGGCTGAACAGGTCGCGCATCAGCGCGTTCCGCTGTGCGGCGCTGAGCTTGGTGCCGACCAGCCAGGCGGAGGAGTCGGTGAACGAGGCCCCGAAGCCGGTCATCGGCTGGTACTTGCGGGTGGTGTCGACCGTGATGGTCGAGCCAGACGATGCCCGTCCGGTCTTCCAGGTCACAGGCGACTGCTGGGACAGGTACGTCTTCGTGGACGGGTTGGTGACCCAGACCGACGCCTTGCCGGCGGTGCCGGCGGAAGCCGGTGTGGCCGACGGCAGGACGGGGAGCGTGGCGAGCAGGGTCGCGGCGGCTGCCAGGGAGGTCCGGCGCCATTGCCGGGTGATGGTTCTCATGGAGCGGCTCCTTGCGGGCATGACGGCCATGCACGGCGGCGCGCGTGCATGACGTGGGCGGTGCGGAACCGGCGCGTGGGGGCCGGGTGGGGGCGCCGGAGCTAGGGTCACTTCAGGCCGGTGGTGGCGATGCCGGCGACGAAGTGGCGCTGGAAGAGCAGGAAGACGATGGTCACCGGGAGCAGGACGACGACGGCGCCGGCGAGCAGGATGCCGAAGCGGGTGAAGTCCTGCCCGCTGCTGGCCAGGGCGAGGCCGACGGGAAGGGTGTACTGGCTCTCGTTCTGGGCCACGACCAGCGGCCACAGGAAGTTGTTCCAGGAGCCGAGGAAGGTGATGATCCCCAGGGTGGCCAGGGCCGGTTTGGTCAGCGGAAGGATGATCTTCCAGAAGATGGCCAGCTCGCGGCAGCCGTCGACGCGGGCGGCGTCGATCAGCTCATCCGGCAGGGTGGAGATGAACTGCCGCATCAGGAACACCCCGAACGGGGTGGCCAGGAACGGCAGGATCAGCCCGAGCAGGGAGCCGGTCAGCTGCATGTTGGCCACCAGGACGTACAGCGGTACGAAGGTGACCAGGCCCGGAACCATGAGGGTCGCGATGACCACGGTGAACACGACACGCTGTCCCCGGAACTCCAGCTTGGCCAGGGCGTAGCCGAGCATCGAGCAGAAGATCAGGTTCCCGGCCGTGACGGCCAGGGCCACGATCACGGAGTTGGCGAACATCCTCGTGAAGTCCAGGCTGCCGAACAGTTCCTGGAAGTTCGTGAGCGTGGGGCGGGTGGGGATCAGGTCGGGCGGGATCTTGCGGATGTCGGCCTCAGGCTTGAACGACCCGGACAACATCCACAGGAACGGCGTGACCATCAGCAGCAGGAGGCCCGTGAGCGGGAGGTACAGCCATGGACGGCCCCACTCCTGGCGGATGTGGCGACGGCGTACGGACTTCTGTACAGCGGGAGCGAGAGGTGCGGTGCTCATGGGGCATCAGTCCTTGTCGCGCAGCATGCGGAACTGCAGCACGGTCAGCGCGATGATGAGAACGAAGACGACGTAGCCGGCCGCCGACGCGACGTCGTAGTTGCCGTTGCCGAACTGCTTGTAGGCGTACAGCGTGGTCGACAGGGTGGAGTCCAGCGGTCCGCCGTCGGTCATGACGAACGGCTCGTCGAAGAACTGCAGGTAGCCGATACCGGTGGTGACGGCGGTGAGGAGGAGGGCGGGGCGCAGGAGGGGGAAGGTGACCCGCCAGAACCGCTGCCAGGGCCCGGCGCCGTCGAGTTCGGCGGCCTCCATCAGGGACTGGGGCACGGACTGCAGGCCCGCCAGCATGATGATCATGACGGTGCCGAGGTTGCGCCACACGGCCATGAGGATCATGACGGGCAGGGCGAAGCGGGTGTCGGCCAGCCACGCCGGGCCGTCGATCCCGAACCAGGCGAGGACGGTGTTCACCAGGCCGGCGTGGGGTTCGAGGAGGGTTTTCCACACCACGGCGACGGCCACGATGCTGGTGATCACCGGCAGGTAGAAGCCGACCCGGAAGACGGCGCGGAAGCGGCGGATGCCTCGGTCGAGGGTGACGGCCGCGGCGAGCCCGGCGGCCAGCGTCAGGGGCAAGGCCACCAGGACGAAGACGCCCGTGTTGCGCAGGGCGGTGAAGAACTGCGGGTCCTGGAACAGCCGTATGTAGTTGTCGAGGCCGACGAACGACACGTTCAGCGGGGTGCGCAGGTCGGCGCTCTTGGTGTCGGTCAGGCTCATCAGCGTCGACCAGACGACCGGCAGCAGCATGAAGGCGAGGAACAGGGCGAGGAACGGGGCGGCGAGCACCCACGCGGCGCGGGCCTGGCGGCCCCGCGCGGTGCGCCGCGGCGAGGAGGTGCGGCGGCGCACCGCCGGCTGTTTGCCGGCGGTGTCGCGCTCCTCGGTGCCCTGCCCGGCGATGGTGTTCGTGGACATGGTGGTCATCCGTCCGTGGGCATGGTGGTCATCCGTCCGTACGAGGGATACGAGAGATACGAGTCCGTACGAGGGTTACGGGCGGCGGCGCGTCAGCGGCCGGTGCCGATGCTGGTGGCCTTGGACTGCAGGGTCTTCTGCACGTCGGCGACGGTGACCTTGCCGTAGGCGAGCTTTTCCAGCTCGGAGTCGATGGCGTCGGCGATCTGCTGCCAGGTGGTGATCGCCGGCGGCGCCTTGGTGACCTTCAGCTGGCTCTCGAAGGCGGCCATCTTCGGGTCCTCGCTCAGGTCACCCTCCGACCAGGACTCGACGGCCGCGGGCAGACCGCCGCTGGCTTCCCCGTACTCGGCCAGGTTCTTCGGCTCGGTGAGGAACTTGACGAACTTCCAGGCCGCGTCGGCGTTCTTGGCGTCCTTGAAGACCGCCAGGTCACTGCCGCCTGCCAGGCCGGCCGCCTGCGTGCCCTTCGGCAGCGGCATGGTCTGCCACTTGCTGTCCAGCTCGGGGGCGTTCTTGTGGAGGTCGCCGCCGACGCTGGCGCCCTGCTGCACGGTGCCGATCAGCCCGTTCTGGAGATTCTGGCGGGCGTCGGTCTTGTCGTTCGGCGTCAGCTTGTCCTTGAACATGCCGCTGTAGTACTCCAGGGCCTTGGTGACCGCGGGCGTGTCGAACGTGAACTTCTTCGCGTCGGCGTCGTAGATGTCACCGCCCTGCTGCCACACCATCGGCAGCCAGAACAGCCAGGAGTTGAAGCCGACCTGCAGCTGGGTGGCGTTGCGCAGCTTGGCGTTCTGCTTGCCCGCGGTGGCCTGGATGGCCTTGAGGTCCTTCAGGTAGCCGTCCCAGTCGCCGGCCGGGGCACCCTTGATCCCGGCCTTCGTGGTGATGTCGGTCCGGTAGTAGATCACCGACGTGTCGGCGGTGAAGGGGACACCGTAGGAGGTGTCCTTGTACTTGGTGGTGTCCCACTGGCCGGGGAAGAACGCGGACGACTCGAACGAGGCCGGGGTCGCCTGGAAGCCGTTCATGGCGGCCATCTCGGCCATCCAGGTGGACCCGATCAGGGACATGTCCGGGGTGTTGCCGCCGGCGATCGCGGTGGTCAGCTTCTCGTGGGCGGCGTCCCACGGCACGGCGGTGATCTGCACCGTCACGTCCGGGTTCTGCTGCTCGAACTTCTTCGCCAGGCTCTCCAGGTCCTTGTCGGCCTTGTCGCCCATGGACCACATGACGATCTTGCCCTTGGCCTTGCCGCTGCTGATCTTCGCCGGGGCGTTGTCGGAGGCCGAGGAGTCGTCGCTCCGGCCGCAGCCGGTGGCCAGCAGGGCGGCGGCCACGGTGGCGCAGGCGATCTGAAGGGTTCTGGCGGTGGGACGGGTGGTACGCATGGTTGCGGCTCCTTGCGGGTCGTGCTGAACGGGGCGCGGGGGGGTGAGTGGGGCAAAAGGGGCTGACCGTCCGGTGGGTCAGACTGCGGGGTGTGGGCGGCCGTCGTCGACGGTCACCTCGGCGGTGAGACGCGGATCACGGCTGGAGCGTCCGACGTGCAGGCGGTAGCGGCCGGGCGGCGTACGCCAGGCGCTCGCTTCGCCGTCCCAGATCTGGAAGGCGCGGGCGGGCACGTGGATCTCGGCGGTGACGCGAGCGCCCGGTTCCGCCTGGATCGTGGCGAAGCCGGCGAGCAGGCGCACCGGCCGGTCGGAGCCGTCCCGCGGCGGCTCCAGGTAGACCTGGACGACCTCACGGCCGGCCCGGGGGCCGGTGTTGGTCACTGCCACGGTCAGGTTGAGCCCGTCTCCGCCGGCGGGGCTGGGCAGATCGGCGGAGACGGGAGTCGGGGAGAGGGACACGGACTCGTACGTCCACCGGGTCCAGCCGAGACCGTGACCGAAGGGGAAGGCCGGGACGAGCTCGGCGCGGTCCCAGGCCCGGTGACCGACGTGGACGCCTTCGCCGTAGTCCACGATGCCGTCGCGGGGGCGGGCGTCGGGGACGGGGACGTCCTCCGCTCGGGCGGGCAGTGTCCACGGCAGGCGACCCGCCGGCTCCGTACGACCCAGCAGTACGTCGGCCAGGGCGTGCCCGGCCTCCTGGCCCGGCAGCCATGCCCAGAGCAGTGCGGGGGCCTCGTCGGCCCAGGGCAGGAGCACGGGGGCGCCGGCGTTGACGACCACGATGGTGCGCGGATTGGCGGCGAGCACCTTTCGCACCAGGTCGTTCTGGTGGCCGGGCAGGTCGAGGGCGGTGCGGTCCCAGCCCTCGGACTCGACCTCCTCGTTGGTGCCCACCACGACGACGGCCACATCGGCCGCCTGGGCCGCGGCGGCGGCTTCGGCGATCTCCTCGTACGGCGTCGGCCCGGGCGGAGCGTGCCGAACCTGGGCGGTGACGAAGCGGCCGTAGCCACCGGCGTCCACGACGGTGAGGTCCAGGGCGAGCGCGAGCCTGCAGCCTTCCGGTCCCACCTCGACGTCGATTCCCCGCAGCGTCGGGTGGTTGTGGCTGGACTCCAGCACCAGCTCCACACCCCGGTCGTCGTCTCCGGCCAAGACCTCCTCGTCGTCCAGGCTCACGCTGAAGCGCCCTGAGCAGCCGAACTCCAGGCGGTGCGTCCCCGGTTCAGTGAGGGTCAGCACCGTGCGCAGCACCACCCGGTGGGTCGCCGGGCTGAAGCCGTCGTACATGGTCCAGTCTCCGGTGGCGTGGGCCTCGCCGCCGATCCGGTTGCCGTCGGCGTCCAGGTGGTCGGCGCGTATGCCCGTCGCGCCGGTGTCGGGGTCGGTGAACAGCGCGGCGGCGGCGTACGGCAGGCGCATGCGGGCGTCACCGCCCCGGTGCACGGTCAGCCGGACGTCCTCGGGGAGTGCGGCGCGCAGCCCTTCCTCGAACATCACGGTGCGCACCGCCGGGACGAAGGCGCTACCACCGCCCTGGAGGTACGGCGCGACGGCGTTGGGGCCGATCAGCGCGACGCTGCGGATTCCGTCCGGCGTCAGGGGCAGCAGGTCCGCCTCGTTGCGGAGCAGCACCGTGCCCCGAGCGGCGACCTCGCGCAACAGACGGAACTCCTCCGGTTCGGGCTCTGCCGGGACGGTGGCCGGCACAGGCTCGCCGAGCCGACCCACGTGCCGGGCCAGGCGCAGCAGCCGCAACACCTTGTCGTCGACGACCTCCTCGTCCACCTCACCCGCGCGCACGGCCGCCACCAGAGCGTCCCCCCACGGGCCGTCGGGCCCGGGCATCACGAGATCCAGGCCGCCGACCGCCGAGGCCACGGTGGAGCGGGTCGCGGCCCAGTCACTGACCACGGGCCCTGCGAAACCCCACTCACCCTTCAGCACCTCCCGCAGCAACCGCGCGTTCTCCGTCATCGGCGCCGACTCGGTCCCGTCGTCGACGCCCGAGTACGCGGCCATCACACTCCACGGCGCGGCCTCGGCGAGAACCTGCTCGAAGGGGGCCAGGTAGACCTCCCGCAGCGTCCGCTCGTCCAGCCGGGCGCGGTACTCGGTGCGGTCGGTCTCGGAATCGTTGGCCACGAAGTGCTTCAGGCACGCGCCCACGCCCCGGCTCTGCAGGCCGCGTACGACGGCGGCGGCCAGGGCGCCGGTGAGCAGCGGATCCTCGGAGAAGTACTCGAAGTGCCGCCCGGCGACCGGGGTGCGCTGCAGGTTGACCACCGGCGCCAGCACCACGTCGACACCCTTGCGGCGGGCCTCCGTGGCGAACAGCTCCCCCAGGCGCTCGCCGAGCTCGGTGTCCCAGGCCGCCGCCAGTGCGCTCGGCGCGGGGGCCAGCAGCCCGGTCTCAGCGGGGTCGTCACCCGTCCCCCGCACTCCCTGCGGGCCGTCGGACATCGTCACCGCCGACAGACCGATCCGGGGCTCGGCCGGGAGTCTCCACAGGTCGGCGCCGGTCAGCAGCCGGACCTTGGAGTCCAGGTCCAGGCCGCGGACGCGGTCGCGGAGTTCGGCGTCATCGGGGAGGGCAGGGCGGCTCATGCTCGTCCTTCCAGGCCGCGGGGCGGCACGAAGCGGGCGGAACGGAGAGCAGGAAAGCACACTTACTAAGTACTTGGTAAGTGCTTGTGCGTAAGTTCTTTCTCAGGTTGGATCGGAGAGTGACCACTGATCGACAGGCCCGTAGACTCCGCACGATGAGCGAGAGCACGCCGAACGGGGAGCGGCAACCCCGCGCCGGAAAGAGCCTCAAAGCCCAGCGGCGACGGCAGGAGATCCTGCAGATCGCCATGGACACCTTCGCGGCCCGCGGCTACAACAACGCCTCCCTACAGGAGATCGCCGACCGGGCCGGCGTCACCCAGGCCGGCGTTCTGCACTACTTCCGCTCCAAGCCCCAACTGCTCACCAGCGTCCTGGCGTTGCGCGACGAAACGGACATCGAACAACTCGGCACCGAGCGCCCCCGCGGCCTCGCCTTCCTGCGGCACCTCGTCGACACCGTCCGCCGCAACACCGAACGTGAAGGCATCGTCCGCCTGTACGCCGTGCTCTCAGCCGAGAGCGTCACCGAAGGCCACCCCGCCCAGGACTACTTCCGGGACCGCTACGCCGGTCTGCGCGCCATGGTCACCGACGCCCTCGCCGAGGCCGCCGAACTCGGCGAGACCCGCCCCGGCCTCAACCTCGAAGAAGCAGCCACCGCGATCATCGCCGTCATGGACGGCCTCCAGGTCCAGTGGCTGCTCGCCCCCGACTCCGTCGACATGGCCGCGGGCACCGACCGCGTCATCAACGCGCTCCTGGCCGACATCAGCGGCAAACTCACCTGATACCCGGGCAAGCCCTCGCGGCTTCTGCCCCGACGCCAGGTCCCGTCCGCCGCCGCACAAGGGGGACGCGCCGCTCAATGCCGGGCCCACTGACCTGCGGGCCCGGACAGTACGGCAGCAAGGCCGGCTGGAGGCATCCACTGCCACCCGGCCCGGAAACAGCCAGCATGTGCGGGGGCCTACGAGCAGAGGTGCTCCTCGTGCCTTTTCCCGTACGGGCCGTTTCCACGGCGCCTCGACAGGGCTACGGAATCAGCCGCAGGTTCCAGCCCTCTCTTCGACACGCACATCACAGCGCCGCCGCCATGGCCGGCCAAAGCCTGCGTGGAGTCGACCGAGGTGGCTTCGCGGCAAGCCTTCGCGATACCTGCCGTCCTCACAGCGTCCCCGATTCGCCTCGGCCTCCCCTGTCGAGGCCGCCGCCGGGGGGACTCCCGCCCCACGCTCCGCCGCATTCACGCAGGTCAGCACAGGGTGCACCGTCATCCACCTACACCCCGTCCAACTGACGAGCAGCGGATTCAGTCCGTTGGACCCGAGTTGGGGTTCCGGCGTCCCGGAAGGTGCGTTTCTGCAGGTCAGAGGACTGCAATGGTGGGGCGGGTGGGACTCGAACCCACGGCCGACGGATTATGAGTCCGCTGCTCTAACCGGCTGAGCTACCGCCCCATAGCGGCGTGTCGCGTACATGTGTGCGCGCCGTCTGCCGCAGCATAGCCGCTCATACGATCTCCTGCTTCGGCTGGGCGGCTGCGCGCGGCCTTCGTGACCATGAGGACTGCGACCAGCGCCGCGCGGTTCCCAGGAGATCCGAACGGACATGAAAAAGGACCCCTGAGGGGCCCTCGTTCAGCGTGCTCCCCCGACTGGACTCGAACCAGTAACCTGCCGGTTAACAGCCGGCTGCTCTGCCAATTGAGCTACGGAGGACCGAGCTCCCCGGACTGGACTCGAACCAGTAACCTGCCGGTTAACAGCCGGCTGCTCTGCCAATTGAGCTACCGAGGAAGGTCTCGTTTGCATCGAACGTACCTACCTGGGTATTCGCCAGGGGGCGCTCGCTCGCTGCGACACATACATTAGCGCAAGCAGGGGGGTGCTTCGCCAATCGGTACTCCCCGGCGCTCCACGCCGTACCGGAGACCTACGCAAGGGAAGGGTGACCGCCATGCGTTACCGGCTCACGTTCGTCGCCGGAGTCGTCCTGGGTTACGTGCTGGGCACGAGGGCCGGACGCGAGCGCTACGAACAACTGAAGAAGTCGGCCCGACAGTTCGCACAGAACCCCGCCGTCCGCAACACCGCGGAGTCGGCGGCCCACCAGGGCCGCGAGTTCGCGGGCAAGGCGTACCACGTGGTGAGCGACAAGGTCGGCGACCGCGTCCCCGACTCGGTCGCCGACCGCGTCCGCCACCTCAAGGAGCGAGCCACCCACAACGGAGGCGAAGACGACTGGGGCACAAGCAACACGTAACAGTTCCTTCTCAGGCTCCGAGCACGGGCACGCCCGCAAGGGGCCCGGGGAACTGCGCGACCAGCCACGACGAGGCCCGCACCCGAAACCCGGCGACACCCGCCACGGCGCCCACGGCCCAGGCCGGCGCAGCGGTACGGCAGAATTTTGGCCATGGGGATAGTCGCCGGGTTGGACAGTTCACCCGATTTCACTCGCATCGTCGTCTGTGACACGGACTCCGGAGCCGTGCTCAGGCAGGGATATGCGCCGCATCCGGTGGAGAGCCCCGACAGCGGTGGCCGCCCGTCCGACGTCGACCCGCAGGCCTGGCTGCTGTCCCTGGGCGAGGCCGCGGGCGGCGGGCTGCTGGAGGGCGTGCAGGCCATCGGCGTCTCGGCGCAGCAGAACGCCGTCGTGCCGCTGGACGCGCAGGGCAACACCGTGCGGCCGGCGATGGTCGGCAGCGACAAGCGGACGCAGGTCGCGGCCGCCGACCTGATCGACGCGCTCGGGGGGCGCGAGGCGTGGGCGCAGGCGGTGGGGTGTGTTCCGCAAGCCGCGCAGCCGGTGACGAAGCTGCGCTGGCTGGCGCGGACCGAGCCCGAGAACGCGCAGCGCACCGCGATCCTCCTGCAGGCGCACGACTGGCTGGTGTGGCAGCTGCTGGGCCGGCCGGTCCGGAGAACCACCGACCGGGGCGGGGCGTCCGGCACCGGGTACTGGTCCGCGGCGACCGGCGCCTACCGGCCCGACCTGGTCGAGCTGGCGCTCGGGCACCAGGTGATGCTGCCGGAGGTGATCGGCCCGGCGGACGCGGCCGGTACGACTCCGGAGGGGCTGTTGATCTCCGTGGGGACCGGCGAGACCATGGCGGCGGCGTTCGGGCTCGGCATCGGGCTCGGGGACGCCGTGGTGTCGCTGGGCGCGTCCGGGTCCGTGATGGCCGTGCATCCCGAGGCGCTGGTCGACGGCTCCGGGATGATCACCGCGCTGGCCGACGCGACCGGCATGCACCTGCCGGTCGTCACCACGCTGAACGCCGTACGGACGCTGCGCGGGACCGCCGAGCTGCTGGGGCTGCCCGATCTGGAGAGCCTGTCCGACCTCGCGATGAAGTCGACGCCGGGGGCGCACGGGCTGGTGCTGCTGCCCTATCTGGAGGGTGAGCGGACGCCGAACCTGCCGCACACGGCGGGCACCCTGGCGGGGCTCAGGCGCGAGTCGATGAAGGCGGAGCACCTGGCCCGGGCCGCGTTCGAGGGCATGCTGTGCGGGCTCGCGGACGCGCTGGACGTGCTGCGCGCCCGGGGCGTGGAGGTGCGGCGGGTGTTCCTGCTCGGTCCGGCCGCCGAACTGCCCGCCGTGCAGGCGGCCGCGCCCTCGCTGTTCGGGACGCAGGTGGTGGTGCCGCAGCCGGCGGACTACACGGCGATCGGAGCCGCCCGGCAGGCGGCGTGGGCGCTCGGGGCGTCCCAGGGCACGCTCGACGCGCGGACCCCGCCAGCCTGGCAGGGCGCGGTCGCGCAGGTGCTGGAGCCCGGGGAGGAGCTGGCCGTGGGGCAGGCCGTCCGGCAGCAGTTCGTGTCGGTGCGGGAGCAGACCCACCCCGGGGCGTTTTGACCGCCTGTTGGGTTAATTCGGTTGAGGTAACGCGGGTGGAGTGTTCGACGATAGGGGCCAGGGGCAACCGAACCGGCCCCGTCGCCCACCCGAGAGAAGCAGCGTGCTCATACCACTTCTGCAGGTCCATCTCAGGCCCTACAAGAAACCCATCGCCCTGCTGGTGCTGCTGCAGTTCCTGCAGACCTGCGCCACGCTCTACCTGCCCACGCTGAACGCGGACATCATCGACCAGGGTGTCGTGAACGGCGACACCGGCTACATCCTGGGCTACGGCGCGCTGATGATCGGCATCTCGCTGGTCCAGGTCGTGTGCAACATCGGTGCCGTGTACTACGGCGCCCGTACGGCGTCGGCGCTCGGGCGGGACGTGCGGGCTGCCGTCTTCGACCGGGTGCAGTCGTTCTCCGCGCGTGAGGTGGGTCACTTCGGGGCCCCCTCGCTGATCACCCGTACGACGAACGACGTCCAGCAGGTGCAGATGCTGGCGCTGATGACGTTCACGCTGATGGTGTCGGCGCCGATCATGTGCGTGGGCGGCATCGTGCTGGCGCTCGGTCTCGACGTCCCGCTGTCCGGGGTGCTGGTGGCGGTCGTGCCGGTGCTGGGCATCTGCGTGACGCTGATCGTGCGGCGGCTGCGGCCGCTGTTCCGGTCGATGCAGGAGCGGCTGGACTCGGTGAACCGGGTGCTGCGCGAGCAGATCACCGGCAACCGCGTCATCCGGGCCTTCGTCCGGGACGAGTACGAGCAGCAGCGCTTCCGGAAGGCCAACACCGATCTCACGGACTTCGCGCTGGGCACCGGCAACCTGCTCGCGCTGATGTTCCCGATCGTGATGACGGTGGTGAACGTGTCGTCGATCGCCGTGGTGTGGTTCGGCGCGCACCGGATCGACAGCGGGGGGATGCAGATCGGAGACCTGACCGCGTTCCTCGCCTATCTGATGCAGATCGTCATGTCCGTGATGATGGCCACCTTCATGTTCATGATGGTGCCGCGCGCCGAGGTGTGCGCGGAGCGCATCCGGGAGGTGCTGGACACCTCGTCGAGCGTCGTGCCGCCGTCCGCGCCCGTGCGGGAGCTGCGCCGGCACGGTCATCTGGAGCTGCGTGGGGCGGGCTTCCGCTATCCGGGTGCCGAGGAGCCGGTGCTGCGGGGCGTCGACCTGGTCGCCCGGCCGGGTGAGACGACCGCCGTCATCGGCTCGACCGGCAGCGGCAAGTCGACGCTGCTCGGGCTGGTCCCGCGGCTGTTCGACGCGACCGAGGGGCAGGTGCTCGTGGACGGCGTCGAGGTGGCGGAGCTCGACCCGGCGCTGCTCGCGAAGACCGTCGGGCTGGTGCCGCAGAGGCCGTATCTGTTCGCGGGCACGGTGGCGACCAACCTGCGCTACGGCAACCCGGACGCCACCGACGAGGAGCTGTGGCACGCGCTGGGGGTGGCGCAGGCCAAGGAGTTCGTGGAGCGGCTGGAGGGCGGGCTCGACGCGCCGATCGCGCAGGGCGGGACGAACGTCTCGGGCGGTCAGCGGCAGCGGCTCGCGATCGCCCGGACGCTGGTGCAGCGCCCGGAGATCTACCTCTTCGACGACTCCTTCTCCGCGCTCGACTACGCCACGGACGCCGCCCTGCGGGCCGCACTCGCGCAGGAGACGGCCGAGGCGACCGTCGTGATCGTCGCCCAGCGGGTGGCGACCATCCGGGACGCCGACCGGATCGTCGTCCTCGACGAGGGCCACGTCGTCGGCACCGGACGGCACCACGAGCTGATGGCGGACAACGAGACCTACCGGGAGATCGTGCTCTCCCAGCTCTCGGAAGCGGAGGCTGCCTGATGGCAGGGCCCATGGGGCGGATGATGGCCGGGGGCGGACCCGACCAGCGCTCGCTGGACTTCAAGGGGTCGGGCAAGCGGCTCGTCGCGCGGTTCCGGCCGGAGCGGCTGACCATCGGCGTGCTGCTGCTGTGCGTGGTGCTCAGCGTCGGTCTCAACGTCGTCGGGCCGAAGATCCTCGGCAAGGCGACCGACCTGGTCTTCGCGGGCATCGTCGGTCGGGACATGCCTCAGGGGGCGAGCAAGGAGCAGGTCCTCGACCAGATGCGGCAGCGCGGCGACGGTGATGTCGCCGACATGCTGCGCAGCACCGACTTCACACCCGGCGAGGGCATCGACTTCACCGCCGTCGGACATGTGCTACTGCTCGCGCTGGGCGTGTTCCTGGTGGCCGGGCTGCTGATGGCGGTGGCGACGCGGATGGTCAACCGGGCCGTGAACCGCACCATGTTCCGCATGCGCGAGGACGTGCAGACGAAGCTGTCGCGGCTGCCGCTGTCGTACTTCGACAAGCGCCAGCGCGGTGAGGTGCTGTCCCGGGCGACGAACGACATCGACAACATCGGGCAGACGCTCCAGCAGTCGATGGGGCAGCTCATCAACTCGGTGCTGACCATCATCGGCGTCCTCGCGATGATGTTCTACGTCTCCTGGCTCCTGGCGCTGGTCGCGCTGGTGACCGTGCCGCTGTCGTTCGTCGTCGCCACGCGCGTGGGCAAGCGGTCGCAGCCGCACTTCGTGCAGCAGTGGCGCTCGACGGGCAAGCTGAACGCGCACATCGAGGAGATGTACACCGGGCACGCGCTCGTGAAGGTGTTCGGACGGCAGGAGGAGTCGGCGCAGCAGTTCGCCGAGCAGAACGAGGCGCTGTACGAGGCGGGGTTCCGGGCGCAGTTCAACAGCGGGGTCATGCAGCCGCTGATGTTCTTCGTGTCGAACCTCAACTACGTGCTGGTCGCGGTCGTCGGCGGGCTGCGGGTCGCCTCGGGCTCGCTGTCCATCGGTGATGTGCAGGCCTTCATCCAGTATTCGCGGCAGTTCTCCATGCCGCTGACGCAGGTCGCTTCCATGGCGAACCTGGTGCAGTCGGGTGTCGCCTCGGCGGAGCGGGTCTTCGAGCTGCTGGACGCGCAGGAGCAGAGCGCCGATCCGGTGCCGGGCGTGCGGCCCGAGGAACTGCGCGGGCACGTGGCGCTGGAGCACGTGTCGTTCCGCTACGACCCCGAGAAGCCGCTGATCGAGGACCTGTCGCTGAAGGTCGAGCCCGGGCAGACGGTGGCCATCGTCGGCCCGACGGGGGCCGGCAAGACGACGCTGGTGAACCTGCTGATGCGGTTCTACGACGTCACCGGCGGGCGCATCACCCTCGACGGGGTCGACATCGCGCGGATGTCCCGGGACGAACTGCGCGCCGGGATCGGCATGGTGCTCCAGGACACCTGGCTGTTCGGCGGCACGATCGCGGAGAACATCGCGTACGGGGCGTCCCGGGAGGTGACCCGCGGGGAGATCGAGGAGGCGGCCCGGGCCGCGCACGCGGACCGGTTCGTCCGGACGCTGCCGGACGGGTACGACACGGTGATCGACGACGAGGGGACGGGGGTCAGCGCGGGTGAGAAGCAGCTGATCACCATCGCGCGGGCGTTTCTGTCCGACCCGGTGATCCTGGTGCTCGACGAGGCCACCAGCTCGGTCGACACCCGCACGGAGGTGCTCATCCAGAAGGCGATGGCCAAACTGGCGCACGGACGTACCTCGTTCGTCATCGCGCACCGGCTGTCGACGATCCGGGACGCGGACGCGATTCTGGTGATGGAGAACGGGGCGATCGTGGAGCAGGGCGCGCACGAGGAGCTGCTGGCGGCGGGCGGGGCCTACGCCCGGCTGTACAAGGCGCAGTTCGCGCAGGCGGCGGCTGAAGTCGACTGAGTCGCATTCGAGGTGCCATGTGGTGTCGTGGGGCGGCTGCGGGCCGTCGCGACCAGCCCCCGGCCGGCCCGCAGACGGCATCAGTCCAGATAGCCCCTCAACTGGTCCGCGAAGGTGTGGTCCCGGAGTTTGTTCAGGGTCTTCGACTCGATCTGACGGATGCGTTCCCTCGTGACGCCGAAGATCCTGCCTATCTCCTCCAGCGTGCGCGGGCGGCCGTCGGCCAGGCCGTACCTCAGTTGGACGACCTTCCGCTCCCGCTCACCAAGGGTGGACAGGACCGCCTCCAGGTGCTCCTTGAGCAACAGGAACGCGGCCGACTCGACCGGTGATGTCGCGTCGCCGTCCTCTATGAGGTCGCCGAGGGCGACTTCGTCCTCCTCCCCCACCGGCGCGTGCAGCGACACCGGCTCCTGGGCGAGGCGCAGCACTTCGCTGACGCGCTCCGGCGGCAGGTCGAGGTGGGCGGCGACCTCTTCCGGTGTCGGCTCGTAGCCCCTTTCCTGGAGCATGCGGCGCTGGACGCGGACGACCCGGTTGATGAGCTCCACGACGTGCACGGGGACCCGGATGGTGCGGGCCTGGTCGGCCAGGGCGCGGGACATGGCCTGGCGGATCCACCAGGTGGCGTAGGTGGAGAACTTGTATCCGCGGGCGTAGTCGAACTTCTCGACGGCCCGGATGAGTCCGAGGTTGCCCTCCTGGACGAGGTCGAGCATGGTCAGGCCGCGTCCGACGTAGCGCTTGGCGACGGAGACGACCAGGCGCAGGTTGGCCTCGATGAGGCGGCGCTTGGCCATCCGGCCCATGACGACGAGCCGGTCGAGGTCCAGTGCCAGCTGGCTGTCCAGGTCGGGGGCGAGCCGCAGCTTCTCCTCGGCGAACAGGCCGGCCTCGACGCGGCGGGCGAGTTCGACCTCCTCGGCGGCGGTCAGCAGGGGGATGCGGCCGATCTCCCGCAGGTACTGGCGGAACAGGTCGGAGGAGGGGCCGCCGGTGTCGGGGCGGGCCCGCGGCGGTTCGACGGGCTCGGGAGCCTCGATCGTCTCGACGGCCTCGGCGGGCGGCTCCTCGGGTTCCGTCTCGGGGTGGAGCACGACGCGGCCTTGCGCCGGGACCGCGGGGAGGACGTCGTCCTCCCCGTCCGGTGCGGCGCCGTCAGCGCCGATGGCGCCGCTGACGTCGGTCTGGGTGAGGGTCTGGGTCTGCACGGGGGCGACCTCCAGGATGATCGCTGCCAAGGCGGGCGGCAGCGGTACTTCGGGGGCGGAGTCGGCGGCCTCGCCGCTGTCCGTCCCGTACGCGATGAGCGGAACCGCGGGGGTCTGGGACCCGTCGGGGACGGATCGGCCGCGCTCCGAGGACTCAGGCACCGGAACCCAGTGTGGGGTAAGACACATCGTCGCCACGAGGGGCGTGCGATGACTTTTTGCTTCCGGTCCGTGACCGCGCGGTCGCCCCCTGGTGGGAAACCCGGATGCCTCACGCGTCCCTGGTCTGCGAGGATCGGCCGATGTCCGCTTCCCTGTACGAATCGCATGTGACGGTTCGCTGCGCCGGACCCGACGAGTCCGCGCGGCTGCGCCGGTGGGCGGCCGCGGCCGGCTTCAAGCTGACGCACATCGTGCTGGCCAGGGGCCGGATGCGTGACCAGCCGATGCTCACGCTGTCCGGTTCGCCGTCGTACGCCTGCGAATCGGCGCGGGCGCGCGAGGTGGCGGCGCGCTTGCGCGCGGACGGTTTCGAGCCGGTCCGCGTGAAGATCGAGTCGTCGCCGTGGGCACCGGAGGTGCCGCGCGAACCGTGCGACGGCGGACGGTACTTCGAGCACCATGTGAAGCTGCTGCTCGCCTCGGGCACGGACCTGCCGGCCCTCGCGGCCCGCGTCGTGCCGCACGGCGCCCACCTGTCGTGGAACGCCAGGCGGGTGCGGGGCACACGGCACGAGCGGTTCGTGACCCAGCGCTGCCGCGCGGTGGACGCCGAGGGCGCCGGACGGGCGCTGGAGCGACTGCTCACGGAGCTACGGGGATACGAAGTGCTCGGCGTGGAGCGCGAGTTCGTGCTCCACGACAGTGATCTGTCGGTGGACGAGGGATGGCTGGAGGAGCCGGTGGGGGTACGGACATGACCGGGACGTCGTGGGAGAGGTTCGGGTGGCAGAACCCGGAGATACCCCGGGAGCCGCTGGACGAGGCCACCCGCAGGGCGGAGCACCTGCCGAAGACGCTGCGGCCGGTGCCGGGGGACGACGTGGTGCAGCGCCCGGTCTTCGACCCGGCCCTGAAGCAGCATCGGAACGCCTACCGGGCCACCGATCCGAGCTTCACCGACCCGGCCCGGGGCGAGGCCTGGCGGGCCGCCCGCCGTCGGGCCCTGCATCTGGTGCTGGCGGCCGTCTCCGGTTCGCCCTGGGTGGATGCGCTGGTGCTGCGGGGCAGCGTGCTGATGTCGGCGTGGTTCGGGGAGGCCGCGCGTGAGCCGGGGGACCTGGACTTCGTCGTCGTGCCGCACACCTGGCGGATCGAGGACGGCCGGACGGACCGGATGCTGACCGGCATCGCCGAGGCGGCGCAGGAACTGGCCGAGGCGCGCGGGGATGAGGTCGGGGTCTCGGCGCGCGGCGCGGTCGTCGAGGACATCTGGACCTACGAGCGGGTGCCGGGCCGGCGGATGGTGCTCCCCTGGGGCGCGCCCGGGCTGCCCGGCGGCCATGTCCAGCTGGACTTCGTCTTCAACGAGCGGCTGCCCGAGGAGCCCGGGCCGGTGGAGCTGCCGGGCGGTGTGCTCGTGCAGGCGGCGACGCCGGAACTGTCGCTGGCGTGGAAGCTGATGTGGATCATCAACGACACGTACGCCCAGGGCAAGGACCTGTACGACGCCGTCCTGCTGGCCGAGCGGCATCCGCTGCGCTACGAGCTGCTGCACGAGGTGTTCCGGCTGTCGGGCGAGTGGCCGTACCCCTACCGCGAGAAGATCCTGCTGGAGGACGTGGTGGAGGCGGTCGGGTACGTGGAGTGGAACCACTTCGTCACCGAGTATCCGCGCTTCGGGAACGACGAGCGGGAGTTCGCCGAGCGGCTGGTGCGGGCGGTGACGCCGACGTTCGAAGGGGGCGGGGTCTGAGCGGCGTCAGAGCGCGGCGGCGCCGTGTTCCCGCAGGGCCTGGTCGTACTGCTGGAGGACCCAGAGCTCGTTCTGCACGGCGGCCAGCTGGGCGGGGTCGCCGTGGGTGCCGAGGCGGGTGAGCTGGCCGGTGATGTCGCGGATGCGGCGTTCGACGGCGCGGCGGCGGACGGTGACCAACTGGGCGCCCGCGTAGGTCTCGTCGACGCCCTTCACGCCCTTGTGCAGCAGGATCGCCTCGACGGCCAGTTCCGTCACCATCGCGCGGACCACGTCGTCCGGGGCGGCCTCGCGGACCTTCACCAGGTAGTCCTGGGGGTCCGCGACGCCCAGTTCGGCGCCGCCGGCGTCCAGGATGGCCTGGCGTACGGCGGCGTAGGGCGGGGCGGTGAACTCGTCGACGCCGTACGCGTCGAAGGCCGGGGAGACCAGCTCGGGGCGCTGGAGGGCGAGTTTGAGGAGTTCGCGTTCGGTGGCGTAGACGGGGTTGCGGAGGTTGAGGGCCGGGCCGCGGGGGCCCGCGGACGGCTGGGCGGCGGCGTACTGCTGAGCCCCGTGCTGGTGCCGGTCCGGGGCCGGGCCCTTGCCGCCGCGGTCGCGGGCCCAGCGGGCCAGCTGGGCCACGCGCTTGACCACGAACTGGGTGTCGAGGATGCCGAGCATGCCGGCGAGCTGGACGGCGACCTCGTGCTGGGCGCCGCTGTTCTTGATGCGGGCGACGATCGGCGCGGCCTCGTCCAGGGCGGCGGCGCGGCCGGCCGGGGTGTCGAGGTCGTAGCGGCTCACGATCTGGCGCAGGGCGAACTCGAAGAGCGGGGTGCGGGGTTCGACCAGGTCCGCCACCGCCTCGTCGCCCTTGGCCAAGCGCAGGTCGCAGGGGTCCATGCCGTCGGGGGCGATGGCGATGTACGTCTCGGCGGCGAACTTCTGGTCGTCCTCGAAGGCGCGCAGAGCGGCCTTCTGGCCGGCCGCGTCGCCGTCGAAGGTGAAGATGACGCGGGCCGAGCCGTTGTCCATCAGCAGCCGGCGGAGGATCTTGATGTGGTCGCCGCCGAAGGCCGTGCCGCAGGTGGCGATGGCGGTGGTCACCCCGGCCAGGTGGCAGGCCATCACGTCCGTGTAGCCCTCGACGACCACCGCGCGGCTCGTCTTCGCGATCTCCTTCTTCGCCAGGTCGATGCCGTAGAGGACCTGGGACTTGCGGTAGATCGGCGTGTCGGGCGTGTTCAGGTACTTGGGGCCGTTGTCCGCCTCGTAGAGCTTGCGGGCGCCGAAGCCGACGACCTCGCCGCCGATGTCGCGGATGGGCCACATCAGCCGGCCGCGGAAGCGGTCGATGGGGCCGCGGCGGCCCTCCTGGGCGAGGCCGGAGAGCAGGATCTCCTTGTCGGTGAAGCCCTTGCCGCGCAGATAGCGCGTGAGGTGGTCCCAGCCCTGGGGGCTGTAGCCGACGCCGAAGTGGACGGCGGCGGCCTGGTCGAAACCGCGCTCGGCGAGGAAGACCCGGCCGGTGTCGGCCTCGGGGGAGGTCGCGAGCTGTTCCGCGTACCACTCGGCCGCGATCTTGTGGGCCTCGACCAGACGGATCCGTTCGCCGCGCTGGTGGGAGGGGTTGTACCCGCCCTCCTCGTAGCGCAGGGTGATGCCCGCCTGGCCGGCCAGGCGCTCGACCGCCTCCGAGAAGGAGAGGTGGTCGATCTTCATCACGAACGTGATGGTGTCGCCGCCCTCCTGGCAGCCGAAGCAGTGGAAGAGTCCCTTGCCCGGGCTGACCTGGAAGGACGGTGACTTCTCGTCGTGGAACGGGCACAGGCCCTTGAGGTTGCCGCCGCCCGCGTTGCGCAGCTGGAGGTACTCGGACACCACGGCGTCGATCGGGACCGCGTCCCGTACCGCCTTCACGTCCTCGTCGTTGATCCGTCCAGCCACGGAGTGATTCTACGGGGCGGAACCGACACTCCTGCGGCGGTGAGCGCCCCCCTGCCGGGGGTCCGGGGGGGTGCCCCCGGGGATTGCAGCACGGGGGCGGACCGACAGTCCTGACGGCTACGAGGCGAGGCTGTCCAGCGGTGCGTGCGGGTCCGCCAGCGCCTCCGTGTCCACCCGGGCCTTGGAGCGGATCAGCTGCTGGATCTTGTCTGTGACATCCCACACGTTCACGTTCATCCCGGCCAGCACCCGGCCCTCCTTCATCCAGAAGGCGATGAACTCGCGTCGGCTCGCATCGCCCCGGATCACCACCTGGTCGTACGTCCCCGGCGGCGCCCAGCCCGAGTACTCCATGCCGAGGTCGTACTGGTCGGAGAAGAAGTAGGGCACCCGGTCGTACGTCACGTCCCGGCCGAGCATGCAGCGGGCGGCCGCCGGTCCGCCGTTCAGCGCGTTGGCCCAGTGCTCCACCCGCAGACCGGTCTCGAAGAGGGGGTGGGGGAAGGAGGCCACGTCGCCGGCCGCGTAGATGTCGGGGTCGGAGGTGCGCAGCCGCTCGTCGACCACGACGCCGCCGCCGCGCCCCCGGTCGGCGATCTCCAGCCCGGCCGCCTCCGCGAGAGCGACCCGCGGGGCCGCGCCGATCGCGGCCAGGACGTCGTGCGCCGGGTGTTCCTCGCCGTCGTCCGTGCGGGCCGCGAGGACCATGCCGTCCTGGCCGACGATCTCGGTGAGCCGGCTGCCGAAGTGGAAGCGGACGCCGTGGTCGCGGTGCAGGTCGGCGAAGAGCTGGCCGAGCTCGGGGCCGAGGACGTGGTGCAGCGGGGTCGGCCCGCTGTGGACCACGGTGACCTCCGCGCCGTACTCGCGGGCCGCCGCCGCGACCTCCAGGCCGATCCAGCCGGCGCCCGCGATCACGAGGTGCCCGTTGTCCCGCCCGAGGTTGGTCAGGACGTGCTTGAGCCGCTCGGCGTGGGCGAGCCGGCGCAGGTGGTGGACGCCGGCCAGGTCCGTGCCCGGGATGTCCAGGCGGCGGGGCTCGGCGCCGGTCGCCAGGAGCAGCTTGTCGTAGCGGACGACCGTGCCGTCCTCGCCGAAGCGGACCGTCCGGGCCGCACGGTCGATCGCGTCGACGGTCTGGCCGAGGTGCAGCTCGATGTCGTTCGCCGCGTACCAGGCGGGCTCGTGCACGAAGACGCTGTCGCGTTCCTCCTTGCCCAGGAGGTAGCCCTTGGACAGCGGCGGACGCTCGTAGGGGTGGTCGCGTTCGTCGCAGATCAGTATCACCCGGCCGGTGAAGCCCTCCGCCCGGAGCGTCTCGGCCGCCTTGGCGCCGGCGAGTCCGCCTCCGACGATGACGAATGTCTGATCCGCGTCGACCACTTGGTGCCTCCTCGTAAGGGTGTCGCCACTTGCGAGCGTCCCGCACGGAGCGTGATGCGGGAAGAGGGAGTGACCCGATCAGGCCACGGAGGGTCACGATCGGGCGTGCCGTGTTCCCCTGTCTCCCGGGTGTTGTCCCCTGTTTCCCATGGGTTTTCCCACCAGTCTCATGCGTGCCCTGTCAGACGGGCGTGAAGCGAGCGGGCGGAGGTGTCGGTGAGGGAGGCGATCTGGTCGACGATCACCCGTTTGCGGGCCCGGTCGTCCGGCGCCCGGTCGAACAGGGCGCGGAACTGCGGGTCCAGGCCGTCCGGCGCGCGGGCGGTGAGCGCCTCGGCCAGTTCGGCGACGACGACGCGCTGGTCGGCGCGCAGGCGTTCCTGCTCGGCGCGCTGCATGACGTAGAGGTCGGCGACGGCCTTGAGGACGGCGCACTCCAGACGGGCCTCGCGCGGCACGACCAGTTCCGCGGCGTACCGCGTGAGCCGTCCGGTGCCGTAGGCGGTGCGGGTCGCGGTCTCGGCGGCCAGGCAGAAGCGGCCGATGAGCTGGCTGGTGGCGTCCTTCAGACGGGCCTGGGCGACGGCGGTGCCGTCGTAGCCGTGCGGCCACCACTCCTGGGCGAGGAGCCGGTCCAGGGCCTCGGCGAGTTCGGCGGGGTCGGTGTCCGCCGGTACGTAGCGGTCCCGGGCGACCTGGAAGACGTCCTGCCGTTCGGGTTCGGCGTGCAGGCAGTTGGGGTCGATGTGGCCGGCGTGCAGGCCGTCCTCCACGTCGTGCACCGAGTAGGCCACGTCGTCGGACCAGTCCATGACCTGCGCCTCGAAGCAGGTCCGGGTGCCGGGGGCGTCCTTGCGGACCCAGTCGAAGACCGGGCGGTCGTCGTCGTAGACACCGAACTTGCGGGACGCCGGGTCGATGGGGTGGGCGCTGCGGGGCCAGGGGTACTTGGTGGCGGCGTCGAGGGCGGCGCGGGTGAGGTTGAGGCCGACGGAGCCTTCGGGGGTGAACCGTTTGGGCTCGATGCGGGTGAGGAGTCTCAGGGACTGGGCGTTGCCCTCGAAGCCGCCACAGTCCGCCGCGAACTCGTTGAGGGCCTGTTCGCCGTTGTGGCCGAAGGGCGGGTGGCCGAGGTCGTGGGAGAGGCAGGCGGCTTCCACGAGGTCCGGGTCACAGCCGAGGGCCGCGCCCAGCTCGCGGCCCACCTGGGCGCATTCGAGGGAGTGGGTGAGGCGGGTGCGGGGGCTGGCGTCCCAGGCCGGGCCCATGGTGCCGGGCGTTACCACTTGGGTTTTGCCGGCGAGTCTTCTCAGGGCGGCGCTGTGCAGGACTCGGGCGCGGTCGCGTTGGAAGGCGGTGCGGCCGGGGCGCTTGTCTGGTTCCGGGGCCCAGCGGTCGGCTGACGCCGGGTCGTAGGCCGGGGGGTGTTGTGAGGTGCCGTCCATGTGCCGACAGTATGCGCCTGTGCGTCTGCCGGGCTTTGTTTCCGGGCGGGTGCGGGTCGATCTGGGCTGGTCGCGCAGTTCCCCGCGCCCCTGAGGTCGGTGCAGTACCCCGCGTTCTAAGCCGAGGCCAATGTGGGCACAGCCGGCGAAGCCGCCGCGAGGGCCTCGTCGTAGCGGTGGAGGAGGAGGCGGGCCATGGACGGGTGCGTGCCGAGGGGGGCCGCTGCTATCCAGGGGGCCGACCGGGTGCACTCCGTGGCGAAGCGGCCGGGGGCCGTGAAGTAGGAGGCCAGGGCGATGCGGTGGCGGCCCCTTGCGAGGAGGGTGCGGACGGCCGACTGGACCGTCGGGGTCGCGGCGGAGGCGTAGGCGGGGATGACGGGAACGCCGAGGCGGGCGGCGAGGAGGTGGGCCGTGCGGCCGGTGTCCGTCTTGGCGTCCGGGTCGCGGGAGCCCGCGGCGGCGAGGACGACGGCGCTGGTGCGGCGGGTCGCCTCGTCCATGTGAGCGGGCCAGCCGGCCTCCGTCAGGCGGGACTGGAGGGCGTCCACCAGGAGGGGGTGCGGGCCCAGGGGGGCCGCCAGGTGGGTGCGGGCCTTGGAGGCCGCGGCCATCTCGGGGATGTCCTGCTTGACGTGGTAGCCGCGGCTGAGGAGGAGGGGGACCAGGACCGCCTCCGTGTCGCCCAGGGCGGCGAGCGTGTCGGGGAGCAGGGGGGCGTTCAGTTCGATGTGCCCGAGGTGCACCGGCACGTCGGGGCGCTGCGCGCGGACGCGGTCCAGGAGCGCGCGTACGGTGCTCAGCGCGCGGGGGTCGCGGCTGCCGTGCGCCACGACCACGAGGGCGGGCGGGGCCGGGCGGCGCGTGGCGGGCTGCGGGACGAGGCTGAGCTGGCTGGGCATGCCATCGATGGTCGCCGCCGCACGTTGCCTTCCCGTTGCGTGGGCGTCACGGGTGTTTTCCGGCGGTTCACGATGTGGGACGGGTGGAGTGTGAGGCGGCCTGACCTGGCGGTTCCGTGTAACGCGTGAAGCTGGTCACGCGGAGGCGGATGAACCTGGCGGTCCGTGTGGACGTCCCTGACTGTCGAGGGGCCGACCTGGGGAGGGACCGTCCGATGCGTCCTGTGACGTTCCGCAGACCGCGGCTGCCGCGTACCCGGCGAGGGTGGCGGCGGCTGGTGCAGGCGGTGATGGCCGGGTGTGTGCTCGCGTTGCTGCCGGCGACCTGGATGTACGTGGCCGCGGGTGACCGGCTGCGGACGGCGTCGGACGTACCGCGGACCGATGTGGCCGTGGTGTTCGGTGCCGGGCTGTGGGACGGGGAGCCGTCGCCGTACCTCGCGCACCGGCTGGACGCGGCGGCCTCGCTGTACCGCGCGGGGCGGGTCGAGGTGGTGCTCGTCACCGGGGACAACAGCCGCGAGGACTACGACGAGCCGGACGCGATGCGGGTGTATCTGACGCGGCACGGGGTGCCCGACGGGCGGATCGTCAGCGACTACGCCGGGTTCGACACCTGGGACTCCTGCGTGCGCGCGAAGAAGATCTTCGGGGTGGACGAGGCCGTGCTGATCAGCCAGGGCTTCCACATCCGGCGGGCGGTGGCTCTGTGTCAGGCGGCGGGTGTCGAGTCGTACGGGGTGGGGGTCGACGCCGTGCATGACGCGACCTGGTACTACGGGGGCGCCCGGGAGATCCTCGCAGCCGGGAAGGCGGCTCTGGACGCGGCGTTCCGCCCGGATCCCCGGTTCCTCGGGCCCCGGGAGCCGGGCGTGGAACGGGCGTTGGCCACGGCCGAATAGCGGACCGGGCCGTCCGCCGGGGGCGGGAGCGCGGCCGGTGCGCTCCCGCCCCTGGCCGGCCTGTGGCCGTCAGCGTCCGTGGAAGCGCGAGGGCCGCTTCTCCAGGAACGCCGTCATTCCCTCCTTCTGGTCCTCGGTGGCGAACAGGGCGTGGAACACCCGCCGTTCGTAGCGCAGGCCGTCCCGCAGGCCTGTCTCCAGGGCCCGGTCGACGCACTCGCGGGCCGCCCTGACCGCCGTACGGCCGTACGAGGCGATGGCCACCGCCGCTTCCAGGGCCTCGGCGAGGACCCGGTCGTCGGGCACGACGCGGGAGACCAAGCCGCAGCGCTCGGCCTCCCGGGCGTCCATGGTGCGGCCGGTGAGAATGAGGTCCATCGCCTTGGCCCGGCCGACCAGACGGGTCAGCCGCTGGGTGCCGCCGATGCCGGGTATCACGCCCAGTTTGATCTCCGGCTGGCCGAAG
This sequence comes from Streptomyces sp. NPDC045955, assembly GCF_056430805.1. Classification (NCBI taxonomy): domain Bacteria; kingdom Bacillati; phylum Actinomycetota; class Actinomycetes; order Kitasatosporales; family Streptomycetaceae; genus Streptomyces; species Streptomyces sp. NPDC045955. Next base: position 27,148 of record NZ_JBWKKY010000007.1, on the reverse strand, counting down.
AGCGCCGACTCGCCCGCGACGACCAGGTCGCACATCATGGCCAGCTCGCAGCCGCCGCCGAGCGCGTAACCGGACACGGCGGCGATCTTCGGGGTGCGCAGGGCCGCGAAGTCCTCCCAGGCCGCGAAGTAGTCCTCGGACATCATGTCGACGGCCGATCTGCCCGCCATCTCCCTGATGTCCGCGCCGGCCGCGAAGACTTTCTCCGAGCCGGTGACGACGAAGCAGCCGACGTCGGGGTCGTCGTCCAACGGGACGAGGAGGCCGAGGAGTTCGGCGAGCAGCTCGGAGCTGAGCGCGTTCAGGGCGTGCGGGCGGTGCAGGCGGACGGTCACGACACGGCCGTCCCGTTCGGCTTTCAGGTGGTTCATCTTCCCTCCCTGGACGGTGGGTCACGAGTCCCAGATCGCGCCGTACGCCGGAATGCCGCGCCGTTCCAGGCCGTGCACCACCTGCCAGGTCAGCCGCTTGTTGGAGATGCAGATGACCGCCTCCGCGCCGAACTCGCGGTACGCGGCGTGGGCGAGCCGCACCATGTCGGGCTTGCCGTGCCGGGAGGTGTCCCAGACCAGGGCGTGCGGCTGGACGGCGAGGATCTCGTCGACGAGGGCGTCGCCGTAGGTGGCGCGGGGGTCTCGGGTCGCCCAGACCAGGCGCGAGGGGACCTCCCCGGCGAGCAGATGGGGCAGGCAGGGGCCGATGCCGCTGCCGGTCGCGACGTAGACGACCTTCCTGAACAGGACCTCGATGTTGGCGACTCCGGCCGTGGTGATGCCCTTCACCCACACCCGCGACGGCAGGTCGTCGATGAAGGAGCCGGTCCAGTCACCGGCGCGGGAGATGGTGAGCCGGAAGCCGGAGCGGCCGGGGGCGGGGACGTTGGCGAAGGAGTGCCATTCCTTCAGCGGGCTGCGGCTGATCGCGGTCGAGGAGCCGGCGAAGGGGGTCTCGCCGTAGTCGAAGCGGGCCAGCGCCACGTGGCGGGAGGGGCGTTCGGTGCGGACGTCCACCTTGCGCAGTCGCAGCCAGGGCAGGGCCACGCTGAACGTGACGACGGCGAGGACCGCGAGCGGCACCGGTCCCTGGCCGGACAGCAGGGTGTGGGTCCACAAGAGCGCGAGGGCGCTCCAGCCGCCGAAGCGGTGGATCTTCTCGAAGTGGTCGTGCCGGCGGGAGCGCAAGGGTGGCAGGGCGGTGGCGATGATCAGGGCGAGGAGGGCCACCAGGGTCCAGCTCACCGTGATCAGCGGCAGGTCGGTTCCGGCGCGGGTCAGCGCGAGCGTCAGGGCCAGGAACCAGGCTGTCGCGGCCAGCGCCCCGCCCATGTGCAGCCCGCCGAAGTGGTACACCTTCCCGAGCGTCCAGCGGATCTTCAGCGGCCAGTGCACCGGGGCCGAAGTCGCCAGCCGGAACAGGAGGTTGATGACGTACTGCTGGCGTACCAGGACGGCGAGGGCGAGGTTGGCGAGGGCGGCGTGCCCGAGGGTGGGCGTGGCCGGGGGTCCGGCGGCCCACAGGTACGCCGCGTTGGCCAGGAGGACCAGGGCCGCGAGGCGGTTGTAGTGCATCAGCCGGGGGTGTTTGAGCAGGCGGCGGGGGGCCGGCAGGAGCGGCGGGAGCTCGCCCGTGTCCTGGCGGGTCCGGGCCGGGGACGTGGTCATCGGGCCACCGCCAGGCGTTGTTCGAGCATGCCCAGCAGGGCCTGTTTGTCGACTTTGCCGCGGTCGGTCTCGGGGAGGAAGGCGAGGGGCAGGACCTGCTCGGGGACGCAGTAGTAGGGCAGGGCGTCCGCGACCGCGCGGCGGGCCGTGTCGGGGTCGACGTCGGCGGGGCAGACGAAGGACACCAGGGTGCGGGCGTCGCGTTTCAGGGTGACGGCGCGGGTGCAGCCGGCGGCCGTCTCCAGGACGGCGGAGACGGAGTCCAGCTCGACGCGGAAGCCGCGCACCTTGACCTGGTCGTCGGTGCGCCCGAGGTGCTCCAGCTCACCGTCGGGGGTCCAGCGGCCGAGGTCCCGGGTGCGGAACATGCGCCGGCCGCCGCCGAGGAAGGGGTCGGGGGCGTAACGCTCGGCGTTGAGGGCGTCGTCACCGAGGTAGCCCGCACAGACGCAGTCGCCGCCCGCCCACATCTCGCCGGGCTCGCCGATGGGCAGCGGGCGCCGGTCGGCATCGAGGACGTAGACCGTGTTGTTGGGGGTGGGGCGGCCGATGGTGAGCCGCGGGGCGGCCGGGTCGTGGCGGCTCATGGTGTTGACGATCGTGGTTTCCGTCGGGCCGCAGCAGTTGTGGAAGACGGCCCGCCGGGCCCAGCGGTCGGCCAGCGGGCGCGGGCAGGGCTCCCCGGCGACGGCGACGGTGCGCACGCGCGGGCAGGCGGCGGGGTCGAGGCCGGACAGCACGGTCGGCGTGGCGATCAGCACGTCGGCGGTGCGGGCCGCCGCGGCGATGTCCTTGCCGCGGATGACGAGGGTGCCGCCGTGGGCGAGGCAGCCCAGGATCTCCCAGGCGGCCATGTCGAAGGCGATGTTCAGGAGCTGGGCGACCCGGTCGCCGGGGCGGATGCCGAGGCCGCCCGGCTCGGTGAGCAGGATGTTGGCGACGTTGCGGTGGGTGACCTTCACGCCGTTGGGGCGGCCGGTGGTGCCGGAGGTGAACAGCACGTAGCAGCCGTCGTCGCCCGTGACGCGCGGGCGCGGGGGCGGGGCGTACGGCTGCGGCTCGTCGAGCGCGAGGAGGCGGTGGCCGTCCGGCAGCGGCACCCGGTGGGCGTGTTCGGCGCCGGTGAGGACGACCCGGGTCCGGGCGGTGCGGATGACGTGGGTGAGCTGGGCCGGGGGCGCGAGGCCGATGTCCTGCGGGACGTAGGCGGCGCCGGCCTTCAGGATGCCGAGCAGGCCGACGAGCATCGGGATCGAGCGGCGGACGAACAGGCCGACGTGGTCGCCGGGGCGTACGCCCTCGCGGACGAGGCGGGCGGCGAGGGCACCGGCGTACCGGTCGAGCTCGCCGTAGGTGAGGCGCGCGCCCTGGTGTTCGGCCGCCACGGCGTGGGGGGTGGCGGCGGCGTGCCGGGCGACGGCGTGGTGCAGGAGCGGGTCGGGGACGGGGACGGTGGGGCCCCGGCCGTACTGGTGGAACAGCTGCCGGTCATGGGGGGTGAGATGGCGCAGAGGCATGGTCGGGTGGCCTCCTGGCTGTGTTCGAGGGTCGGATTGCCACACGCGGCGGGGCCGCGGGTGGATGCAGCCGTGAGCGGCGGGCATGCCCGGGTGTCGAACGCCGTGCGGAGTCGTGCGAGCGCTGCGCGTAGCGAGAGCGTAGTGCCACTGCTTCAACTCTCAACGAGGTCGGATCAGCCAAGAAAGGAGAGCAATGAGCCACATGTGACGTTTTTCGTCACATCGGCAACGTCCGTGCCGGTCGGCGGCGACCTGAAGGCGGACAGGCGTGTGCCTCACGTCGGCGGGGTGGTCGCGGGGAGGTTGCCGTCCCTGCCGCGTAACAGGGAACCGTCCCGGGCGTAACACGGCCGAAGCAGGCTGAACGGTATGCAGACCACCGCCACGCCCACGCACTGCCCGTACTGCGCCCTGCAGTGCGGGATGAACCTGACGCCCGCGCCCGACGGGACCGTCGAGGTGAGCGAGCGTACGGACTTCCCGGTGAACCGGGGCGCGCTGTGCGGCAAGGGCCGTACGGCTCCGGCGGTGCTGGCCTCGAACGTGCGACTGACCTCGCCGTTGGTGCGCGAGGGGGGCGCGCTGGTGCCGGCCTCCTGGGACGAGGCGCTGAACCGCGTCGTCGAGGGGCTGCGCAGTACGCGCGCGCAGTACGGGCCGGACGGGGTCGGGGTGTTCGGCGGGGGCGGTCTGACGAACGAGAAGGCGTACACGCTCGGCAAGTTCGCGCGGGTCGTGCTCGGCACGTCCCAGATCGACTACAACGGCCGTTTCTGCATGTCGTCGGCCGCGGCGGCCGGGATCAAGGCGTTCGGTCTCGACCGGGGGCTGCCGTTCCCGCTGGAGGACATCCCGAAGACCGGCTGTGTGATCCTGGTCGGCTCGAACCTCGCGGAGACCATGCCGCCGTCGCTGCGTTTCCTCACCGAGCTGAAGGAGAACGGCGGCACGCTGATCGTCATCGACCCGCGCCGCACGAGGACCGCCGAGCAGGCGGACCTGCACCTGGCGCCCCGCCCGGGCACGGACCTGGCGCTCGCCCTGGGCCTGCTGCACCTGGTGATCGCCGAGGGCCGGGTGGACGAGGAGTACGTCCGGGAGCGGACCGCGGGCTGGGAGGACGCCCGGGCCGCCGCGATGGCGCACTGGCCGGAGTACGTGGAGCGGATCACGGGGGTGTCCGTTCCCGAACTGCGGGAGACGGTACGGATGTTCTGCGAGCCGGAGTCGGCGATGGTGCTCACGGCACGCGGGCCCGAGCAGCAGTCCAAGGGCACCGACACGGTGGGCGCGTGGATCAACCTGTGCCTGGCGACCGGGCGGGCGGGCCGCCCGCTGTCCGGGTACGGCTGCCTGACCGGGCAGGGCAACGGGCAGGGCGGCCGCGAACACGGGCAGAAGGCCGACCAGTTGCCGGGCTACCGCAAGCTCGACGACCCGGCGGCGCGGCGGCATGTCGCCGAGGTGTGGGGCGTGGACCCCGACTCGCTGCCGGGGCCGGGGCGCAGTGCGTACGAGCTGCTGGACGCGCTGGGCACGGACATCAGGTCCCTGCTGCTGATGGCGTCCAACCCGGTGGTGTCGGCGCCGCGTGCCGCGCACGTCGAGGAGCGCATCAAGTCCCTGGACTTCCTGGCCGTGTGCGACGTGGTCCTGTCGGAGACGGCGGCGCTCGCCGACGTCGTGCTGCCGGTCACCCAGTGGGCCGAGGAGACGGGCACGACGACCAACCTGGAGGGCAGGGTCCTGCTCCGCCGCCAGGCCATCACCCCGCCCGACGGCGTCCGCAGCGACCTGGAGGTCCTGCACGAACTGGCCGCCCGCCTGGGCGTGGAGAAGGGCTTCCCGACCGACCCCGAGGAGATCTTCGAGGAACTCCGCCGGGCGAGCGCGGGCGGCCCCGCGGACTACTCCGGGATCACGTACCGCAGGATCGTCGAGGAGAACGGGGTGTTCTGGCCTTGCCCGGCGGTGGAGCCGGCGGGCCTGACGGGGGCCGAGGACGGGGCGGGTGGCCCTGCCGCGCAACGGGGCGCTGCGGGCCGCCCGGCCTCCACCGAGACGGAGGAGACGGTGGGCGTCGCCCACCCCGGCACCCCGCGCCTCTTCCTCGACCGTTTCGCCACGCCCGACGGACGCGCCCGCTTCGTCCCCGTCTCGCACCGGGCCATCGCCGAGGAACCGGATGACGAGTACCCCGTGCTGCTCACCACGGGCCGGGTCGTGGCGCAGTACCAGTCCGGGGCGCAGACCCGGCGTGTGGCGGAGCTGAACGCCGCCGCGCCCGGGCCGTTCGTGGAACTGCATCCGCGGCTCGCGGCCCGGCTCGGGGCGGCCGAGGGCGATCCCGTGGCCGTGGTGTCCCGGCGGGGCCGGGCCGTGGCGCCCGCCCGGATCACCAGCACGATCCGCCCCGACACCGTCTTCATGCCGTTCCACTGGCCGGGCGAGGGCCGCGCCAACTCCCTCACCAACCCCGCGCTCGACCCGACCTCCCGGATGCCGGAGTTCAAGGCGTGCGCGGTGCGGCTGGAGGCGGTGCGGCCCTGAGCGGTGCTCGCAGCGGGCTTCGCGCGCTCAGGGGCGGTGACCTGCCGTCGGCCCGCTCCGCCATGTGCTTGCACCTGCGGGCCGCCTTCGGCGACAGCGAGCGCTTCCGCGCCCGTTCACCCGAACTCTTGGCCATGGTTTCCTCGTCCGCGCCGGTGCGGCGGAACGGGCGCGCACCACGTCGTTGAACACCACGCGGGCGCACCCGAACGCGCGGGCGGTCCCACCGTATGAGGCCTTCCGTGCGGCGGCGGGCGGACCCGCGTGACGGGACGTGGGCCCGCCGCCCGATGAACGGTCCCGGGACTCAGCCCACGTCGACCGCGCTCCAGGCCGCCGCCACGGCCTTCTGCTCCGTGCTGCCGCTGCCGTAGAGGTCCTTCGCCGCGCTCAGGGTCGCCGTGCGGGCGCCCGCGTAGTCCGTCGAGGACGTCATGTAGACCGTCAGGGCGCGGTACCAGATCTTGCCCAGCTTGGCCCGGCCGATGCCCTTCACCGTGGAGTCGTCGCAGGTCGGGGAGGTGTGGGCGACGCCGTTGATCGTCTTCGCGCCGCTGCCCTCCGCGAGCAGGTACGCGAAGTGGTTGCCGACGCCCGAGGAGTAGTGGACGTCGAGGTCGCCCAGGTCCTTGCTCCAGCAGTCGGCGGACTTCCCGTCCTTCGACGGCTTGTCCATGCGGCGCAGGGCCTCGCGGCCGAGCCCGGAGCGGACGACCTTCTCGCCGATCAGCCAGTCACCCGGGTCCTCGGCGTTGTCCGCGTAGAACTCCACCAGCGTGCCGAAGATGTCCGACGTGGCCTCGTTCAGGCCGCCGGACTCGCCCGAGTACGTCAGCGCCGCCGTCTTCGACGTCACGCCGTGGGACATCTCGTGCCCGGCCACGTCCAGCGACACCAGCGGTCCGAGCTGCTTGCCGTCGCCGTCGCCGTACGTCATGCAGAAGCAGTTGTCGTCCCAGAAGGCGTTGTTGTAGTCCTTGCCGTAGTGGACGCGGTTGTACGAGCCCTTGCCGTCGCCGGCGATGCCGTTGCGGCCGTGCAGGTTCTTGAAGTAGTCCCAGGTGACGTCCGTGCCGTACTGCGCGTCCACCGCGACCGTCGCGCGGTCGGAGACCTCGCCCGTGGCCCAGTGGTTGTCGGCGTCCGAGAAGACCGTCGCGGGGGCGCGGGTCAGACAGATCGTGAGCAGGCACTGGTCCGTCTTGTTCGCCGCGTCGCCCGTGTACGTGCCGCCCCGGGTCGCGTCCTTCAGCCGGTACGACGACCCGGACTTCGTCGTCTCCAACGGGACCGTGCCGCCGTAGAGGGACTTGCCGTCGCCGGACGCCGACTCCAGGGTGTCCCAGGCGTCGATCCGGTCGCCGGTCGTGGCGTCGGTCAGCACCGTGCGCCCGACCGGGTTGCCCAGCCCGTCGTGCGCCACCGCGTCGGTCTGCCAGGCCAGCTTCGGGGCGCCGTGCAGGGCGTCGACGACCAGCCGCGGCTTGGCGGTCAGCTTCTTCAGGGTCTCGCCGAGGTGCGCGGCGCGCAGCAGGCTCGCGGCGAGGTCGGCGGCCTTGGGGGCGGTCACCTTCGGGGTGACGCTCTCGAGGGAGAGCGCGGACTTCGTCGCCCGGCTCGTGCCGCGGTAGGTGCCGTCCGGGTTCAGGTGGAGGACGAAGTCGCCGCCCAGGACCGGGAGTCGGTGGTACGTGCGGTCGTAGCGGACGTGCCGGCTGCCGTCCTCGTCGACGACCACGTCCCGGACCCTGGTCTCCTGGGCCGGGGTGAGGCCCAGGTCCGCCGCCCGGTCGGCGAGGACCGTCTCGGCGCTGTCGATCGCGTCGGACCGGGTCGGCCGTTCCTCCGCCAGGGCGGTCGGCGAGAGCGCGGCGGCCAGCAGGACGGCGGTGCCGGTGGCGGCACCGCCCGCGAGGGCGAGACGGGAACCCCGGACGTGACGTATCCGACTCATCGGTCTCCTCATACGGGCGCACCCGGTCGCGTGGGGTCGACCGGGGGCGGCGTTGATGTTGACCGCGAGTTAAGGCGGCCCGGACATGTCATGTCCATAGGCCCGCTGTGGAGGTGTGTGAGGGTGGAGAATCGTTCCTGTGACCCTGCCTTTCTTCGTCTACGGCACCCTCCGTCCCGGCGAGGTCAACCACGACCTCTTCCTGCGCGGCCGCACCCGCTCCGTGGTGCCGGGGCGCCTCTCGGGCGCCGTGCTGTACGAGGGGCCGGGCTATCCCTACGCGGTCGAGGAGCCGGGCGGCGGGGTCGTGTGCGGGGAGCTGGTCACCGCGCACCCGGAGACGTACGCGGAGCTGCTCGCCGAGCTGGACCGGCTGGAGGACTACGTGCCGGGCGATCCGCGCAGCCTGTACGAACGCGTCGAGCGGAAGGTCGTACGCGACGTGGACGGAGCGGCCGTCCGGGCCTGGGTCTACGTGGCCGCGCCCGCCGTCGCCGCACGGCTGCGGACAAGCGGGAGGCCGGTCGCGGGCGGGGACTGGCGGGCGCGGGGGTGACAGAGCGGGCAGGGGGCGCGCGGTGACTCAGGGGTCCTTTCGCCATGCCCGCCCGGGCATGGTGAAAGGAACCTCTCAGCCCGCGTACGGCCGCTTGGCCCTGGCCTCGCGCAACGCCCGGCCCCACCACACCAGTTGGTCCAGCATGGCCTTGGCCGCCGCGTCCGGGCCGGACGGGTCGCGCAGGGTGCCCGCGTCGTCGAAGGACGCACCGGCGTTGTGGAAGGAGACGGTGTCGCGGATCGTCACGGCGTGCAGCTCGGCGAAGACCTGCCGGAGGTGCTCGACGGCGCGCAGACCGCCGGCCAGTCCGCCGTAGGAGACGAGGGCGACCGGCTTGGCCCGCCACTCGCCGAAATGCCAGTCGACGAGGTTCTTCAGGGCCGCCGGGAAGGAGTGGTTGTACTCGGGGGTGAGGACCACGAAGGCGTCCGCGCGGGCCAGTTTCGGGGTGACGCCGGACAGCGCGGTGGTCGCCTCGGGGGTCGGTTCGAAGGACGTCGGCAGGTCGGCGTCGGCCACGTCCACGACCTCGGCGACCAGGTCGTCCCGGTCCCGGAGGCAGTCGAGGAGCCAACCGGCGACGACCGGGCCGAAGCGGCCGTGGCGGTTGCTGCCGACGACGAGGGTCACCCGGAGGGGCTCGGTCGGGGACTGGGCAGGGGCGGATGCGTTCGTAACGGCTGTGTTCATGCCGCACAGCCTCATACCTCAACCTTTCTTGAGGTCAAGCCCGGCCTGCGCGGCGCCCGGGTCACCCGTTCACACGCCCGCCCGGCTCTTTTCCGTGATCCGTCCGGCGATCGCCTGTGACCTGCCCAAACACCCACGAAGACCGGTCGGCCCGCCTCTCCCTGACACCCATTCACCCCAATTCTGACGCTCCCTCAGAAAGCGCGGTGGCCCCGCTGCCCGTTACCTCGGAAGGGCAGGTGCACGACCGACCGAACCGCTCGAGGGAGCACCGATGCGACGTACCGCCCGGCCGCTGACCGGCACCGCGCTCGCCGTCGCCGCCGCGGCTCTCGCCGCCGCCCCCGCGTACGGCAGGCCCGCCGGTGACGTGCAGGTGCACCCGTCCTCGGTCGTCCCGGGCGGACAGGTCACGGTGCGCACGGCGGCCTGCGGCGACGGCGGCTCGGCGACGGGTGACGCCGGTGCGGTCGGGGCCGGTTCCCTCAGCCTTGCGCCGGGCCGGCACGAGCAGGACGCGACCGGGCGGTTCAGGGTGCCGCCGAGCGCGCAGCCGGGGACGTACGAGATCACGGCGACGTGCACCGGGAGCGGCCGGCGGGTCACCGGTGACCTGGTGGTCGCGCCGGCCTCCGGGCGGCCGGAGGACCATCCCAGAGGGAGTGTGAAGACGGGGGTCGGCGGCGCCCTGGGCCCCGATCCCGTGCAGACCGCGGCCGGTGTGGCGGCCCTCGCCGTCGCCGCCGCGGGCGGTACCTGGCTCCTGCATCGCCGGGCGAGAGGCGGCGGGATCTGACGGACACCCTCCGCTGTCCGTCGCCGGTACCGCGTGTCCCCTCCCCCTCCGGGTCCGACGCCCCTCGCGGCCCAGAGGGGGGTACGGGGCGCACCCGGAGGACGGGAGCCGGGGGCCGGGGCCGGGGGTGGGAAGTCTGAGCCGGAGGTCGGAGACCGGACGGCCATCGGGGATCAGGAAAGGTCGGCCATGCGCAGGTTCCCCAGGTACGGCACCAGGTTCGGCAACCCGGCCGACGCCGCCATGGCGGCCGTCACGGTGTTCGCCCTGTGCTCCGGGACATGGCTGCTGCGCGACGGCGCCGAGACACACGCCCCGCCACAGCCCTCCGCCGCGCAGGCCCGCGCCGGGCAGGACGGGCGGGACGGCCGGGCGGGGCAGGGCGGCCGGGCCGGTGAGCGGCCCGGCGTGCCCGCGCTGCCGCCCTCGCCGCCCGACCGCATCCGCATCCCGGCGATCCGGGTGGACGCGCCCCTGACCGGTCTCGGCCTGACGAGGACCGGCGGTCTCGGCGTACCGCCCGCCGAGCGGACGAACCTCGCCGGCTGGTACGAGGCCGGCACCACACCCGGCGAGCGGGGCACCGCGATCGTCGCCGGGCACGTCGACAACGCCGACGGCCCCGCGGTGTTCTACGGCCTCGGCGCCCTGGCCAAGGGCGCCACGATCGAGGTGGACCGGCGGGACGGCAGCGTCGCGGTGTTCACCGTGGACGCCGTCGAGGCCTACGCGGCGAAGGACTTCCCCGACGAGAAGGTCTACGGCGCCGCGCACCGCCCCGAGCTGCGGGTCATCACCTGCGGCGGCGGCTACTCACGCGGCACCGGGTACCAGGGGAACGTCGTCGTCTTCGCGCATCTCACCGGCAGCCGGTGACCTGCCAAGGACGTTGGCCCTCCCCCAGGCCCCCAGCGGCTCCAGCGCCTCGTTCAGGGAGGCGCCCCGGGGTGTCAGCGAGTACTCCACGCGGGGCGGCACCTCGTCGTACGCCTCGCGGTGCACCAGCCCGTCGGACTCCATCTCCCGCAGGTGCGAGGCGAGCACCTTCTCGGTGATGCCCGGCAGCTCGCGCCGCAGCTCGCCGAAGCGGCACGGCCGCTCGTTCAGCGCCCAGAGGATCAGCACCTTCCACTTGCCGCCGATCACGTCCATCGCCGCGTCGATCCCGCAGACGTACGCCCCCGGCCGCCGCCCCGTCGCCCCCATGCCCGAGCCCTCCCCTTCCGCTGCCTGGCTCCTTCCCCCGAGGTAACCACCCACTTCGAAGTACGTACTTGAGCAGGCGCTTCCCTGGGACGAGCCTGAACGCCATGACCGACAACGCAGTTGTTTCCCGCACCCCTGTCACCCTCCTCGGCACCGGCGCCATGGGCACCGCGCTGGCCCGTACCTGGCTCGCCGCGGGACACCCGGTGACCGTCTGGAACCGCACCGCCTCCCGCGCCGAACCCCTCGCCGCCGAGGGCGCCGTCGTCGCCCGGACCGCCGCGGAGGCGGTGGCCGCGAACCGGCTCGTGGTCGTCTGTCTGCTCGACGACGCCTCCGTGGGCGAGGCCCTCGACGGGGCCTTACTCGCGGGACGGGACCTGGTGAACCTCACGACGGGCACGCCCGGCGAGGGCCGCAGCCGCGCCGCCTGGGCCGAGGCGCGCGGCGCCCGCTTCCTGGACGGCGGGATCATGGCCGACCCGCCGATGATCGGGGCCCCGGAGTCCGGCGGGTACGTGTTCTACAGCGGCTCCCGCGAGCTGTTCGAGGAGCACCGGGACACCCTCGCCGTCCCGGCCGGCCCCCGGTACGCCGGGGCCGACCCGGGATTCGCCGCGCTGCACGACGTGGCGCTGCTCAGCGCGATGAGCGGCATGTTCGCGGGTGTCACGCACGCCTTCGCGCTGATCCGCCCGGAGAACATCGCGCCGAAGGACTTCGCGCCGCTGCTCGTGGACTGGCTGACCGCGATGGCCCGGGCCGTGCACCAGACCGCCGACCACCTTCAGAGCGGCGACTACACCAGGAACGTCGTCTCCAACCTCGCCATGCAGGTCGCGGGCAACGCCACGCTGCTGCGCACGGCCGAGGAGCAGCGGGTGAGCCCGGAGCTGCTGACGCCGTACCTGGCGCTGATGGAGCGGCGCCTCGCCCAGGGGCACGGCGACGAGGACGGCACGGGGATCGTCGAGCTGCTGGAGCTGCGGGCGGGGGCGTCCTCCTAGTTCCGGGGCTCTAGGCCAGCCACTGCTCGTACGCCAGGTTCCCCACCAGGGCGAAGACCACCGTCAGCAGCACGGCGCGGACGAAGCCGCTGCCCTGCTTCAGGGCCGTGTGGGCGCCCAGGGTGCCGCCCGCCAGATTGAACACGGCCATCAGGGCGGCCAGTTGCCACAGGACCGCGCCCTGCCAGGCGAAGGTCGCGAGGGCGCCCGCGTTGGTGCAGCAGTTGACGATCTTGGCGGTGGCGGAGGCCGTGACGAGGTCGAGGTGGAGCAGGGCGGTGAGCGCGAGGACCAGGAAGGTGCCGGTGCCGGGGCCGATGAGACCGTCGTAGAAGCCGATGCCGAGGCCGGCGAGGCCGATCGCCGCGAGGATCTGGCGCCGGGTGGCCGGGCCGGTCGCGGGGGCCGTGCCGAAGGCGGGCCGCAGGATCACGAACGCGGCGACCCCGAGCAGCACCACCATGATCACCGGCTTGAGGACGTCGGTGCTCATCCCGGCCGCGAAGAACGCCCCCGCGGACGATCCGGCGAGCGCGGCCAGCCCGATGCGCACCGCCGTGCGGACATCCACCGGGGCCAAGGGCCTGCTCGGCGGATCCGGCCGCAGACGCGGGGGGCGGCACGCACATCTGCCGCGTTGTCGTCGGTCCTCGACGCTCCGCGTCGACTCCCTCCTCCGCCTTGCATCTGCACGCACCGCCCCCCGCTCACCGGCGTTGTCAGGCACTGCGGCTTTCCTCCGACCTGATCCGCCGAGCAGGCCCTTGCGGGCGTATGTCACCGCCGCGCCCGTCGTGCCGACGATGGCGACCGCCTTGTTGGTGCCCAGGGCGTGCGCGGCGGGGGTGTGCGACGGCAGTCCGAGCAGCAGCACCGGCAACAGCAGGAGCCCGCCGCCGCCGACCACGGCGTCGATCCACCCGGCGGCCAGAGCCGCGAGGCAGAGCAGAGCGATCATGGTCAGCGGTATGTCGGGCATGATCGGCAGCCTATGCGACGGCCGGGCGACGCCGTCCTCACAGTCCGCCGTCGCCGCCCCCCAGGAACCCTCACATTCGCCCCCGGCCCCCGCTGAGGGCAGCGTTCCCCGTGGGAAACAGTCGTGATGCTGCCGGGAAACACCGGCACCGCACGCTCAAGGACATGACCTCGAATGAGCGTGTGGTGGTGATCGGCACCGGCCTCGCGGGCGTACGGCTCGCCCGGCGGCTCGGTGAGCTCGGCACGCCCGCGTTGCTGATCGGCGAGGAGGAGCACCGGCCGTACAACCGGGTGCTGCTCGCCGAGGTGCTGGCCGGACGTTACAGCCCCGAGGTGATCGCCCTGCCGACGCCCGCGCAGGCCGTGCGCGGCCGGGTCGTCGGCATCGACCGCGACGAGCGCACCGTCGAGTGCGCCGACGGCACGGTGATCGCATACGACCGGCTCGTCCTCGCCACCGGATCCAACCCCGTCCTGCCGCCCCTGCGCGGCCTGTTCACCCCCGACCACGTGCTGCCCGAGGGCGTTCACGCCTTCCGGACCATGGACGACTGCCTGGGCCTGTCCAAGGCGGTCCGGCCGGGGGCGCGGGCGGTCGTCATCGGCGGCGGGCTCCTCGGGGTCTCCGCGGCCCGCGCGCTCGCCCTGCGCGGCGCCCAGGTCGTCCTCGCCCAGCAGTCCGAGCGGCTGATGGAGCGCCAGCTCGACCCGGCCGCCTCCAAGCTCGTCAAGCGGCACCTGACCGACCTGGGCGTCGAGGTGCACACCGAGTGCCGCGTACGGGACGTGCGCTGCGTCGGCGGCGCCGTCCGCTCCGTGGAGATGGCCGACGGGTACGCGCTCGACGCCGACCTCGTCGTCGTGACCTGCGGCGTCCGCCCCCGGGTGGGCCTCGCGCAGGCCGCCGGCCTCGACGTCCGCAAGGGCGTCGTCGTCGACGACGAGCTGCGCACCTCCGACCCGTACATCCACGCCATCGGTGACTGCGCCCAGCACGACGGCGTCCTGTACGGCCTCGCCGCTCCGGCGCTCGAGCAGGCCGACGCGCTCGCGGAGCTGCTCGCCGGCAACGCGGACGCCCGCTACACCGGCACCCGCTCCCTGACCCGACTCACGCTGAACGGGCACGACAGCCCCTTCGACCTCGCCGCGTTCGGCGAGACCGAGGCGCTGCCGGGCGACGACGTCGTCCAGCTCACCGACGCCACCCGCGGCACCTACCGGAAGGTCGTCGTCCGCGACGACCGCCTGGTCGGCGGGGTCCTCGTCGGCGAACTCGGCACCGTCGGCGCGCTCGCGCGCGCCTGGGAGGGAGCAGAGCCGCTCCCCTCCGACGGCGGCCCGCTGCTCCACCTGCTTACCAACGATGGAGGCTCCTGATGTCCGCGGACACCCCCACGATCGTGCTCGTCGGCCATGGCATGGTCGGCCAGCGCTTCCTCGAAGCGCTCGCCGAGCGCGGCCTGACCGCCACGCACCGCGTGGTCGTGCTCTGTGAGGAGCCGCGCCCCGCGTACGACCGGGTCCAGCTCACCTCGTACTTCTCGGGCAAGACGCCCGAGGACCTGTCCATGACAGACATGAAGTTCATCGAGGACCACGGCATCGAGCTGCGCGTCGGCGACCCGGCGGAGACGATCGACCGCGAGGCGCGCAGGGTGACCTCCCGCTCCGGTCTCGTCGTCGACTACGACGTGCTCGTCCTGGCCACCGGCTCGTACCCGTTCGTACCGCCGGTCCCGAACAAGGACGCCGAGGGCTGCTTCGTCTACCGCACGATCGAGGACCTCCTCGCGATCGAGGAGTACGCCAAGAACGCGACGACGGGTGCCGTGGTCGGCGGCGGTCTGCTCGGCCTGGAGGCCGCGGGCGCGCTGAAGGGTCTCGGACTCACCTCCCACATCGTGGAGTTCGCGCCCCGTCTGATGCCCGTCCAGGTCGACGAGGGCGGCGGCGCCGCCCTGCTGCGCACCATCGAGGAGATGGGCCTGAGCGTCCACACGGGCGTCGGCACGCAGGAGATCGTCGTCGGCGAGGACGGCGCCGTGACCGGCATGAAGCTGTCCGACGGCTCCGAACTCGCCACCGACATGGTGGTGTTCTCCGCCGGTGTCCGCCCCCGCGACCAGCTGGCCCGCGACTGCGGCCTGACGGTCGGCGAGCGCGGCGGCATCGCGGTCGACGAGCAGTGCCGCACGGTGAACGACCCGCACGTGTTCGCGATCGGCGAGTGCGCGCTGGCCGCCGACGGCCGGGTGTACGGCCTGGTCGCGCCGGGTTACGAGCAGGCCGAGACGGCCGCCGCGACGATCGCGGCGGACGAGGCCGCCTTCACCGGCGCCGACCTGTCCACCAAGCTGAAGCTGCTCGGCGTGGACGTGGCGTCCTTCGGAGACGCGCACGGCACCGCCGAGGACTGCCTGGACGTCGTCTACTCCGACTCCCGCGCGGGCCTGTACAAGAAGCTGGTCATCGGCCGCGACGGCACGCTGCTCGGCGGCATCCTGGTCGGCGACGCGGAGGCGTACGGCACGCTGAAGGCGTTCACCGGCTCGGTCCCGCCGGTCGCGCCCGAGGCGCTCGTGCTGCCCGCCGGTGCGGGCGCCCCGGCGCAGCTGGGCCCGTCCGCGCTGCCGGACGACGCGATCATCTGTTCCTGCCACAACGTCTCCAAGGGCACCATCCGCGGCGCGGTCACCGACCACCAGTGCACGACCGTGCCCGAGGTGAAGAAGTGCACCAAGGCCGGCACCGGCTGCGGTTCCTGCGTCAAGGTGCTCGGCCAGCTGGTCACCGCCGAGCTGGAGGCCAGCGGCGTCGAGGTCGACAAGGGCCTGTGCGGCTGCTTCTCGCAGACCCGCGAGGAGCTGTACGAGATCGTCCTCGCCCTGCGCATCAACAGCTACCAGGAGCTGCTGGACCGCCACGGCCGCGAGGAGGCCAGGGGCGGTGACGGCTGCGAGATCTGCAAGCCGGCCGTCGCCTCGATCATCGCCTCCCTCGCTCCGACGATCGGCGCGAGCGGCTACGTCCTCGACGGTGAGCAGGCCGCCCTCCAGGACACCAACGACCACTTCCTGGCCAACCTCCAGAAGAACGGATCCTACTCGGTCGTCCCGCGCATCCCCGGCGGTGAGATCGCCCCGGAGAAGCTGATCGTGATCGGCGAGATCGCCCGCGACTTCGGCCTCTACACGAAGATCACCGGCGGCCAGCGGATCGACATGTTCGGCGCCCGCGTCGAGCAGCTGCCCCTGATCTGGGCCCGCCTGGTCGACGCCGGCTTCGAGTCCGGCCACGCCTACGGCAAGTCGCTGCGCACGGTGAAGTCCTGCGTCGGCCAGACCTGGTGCCGCTACGGCGTCCAGGACTCCGTCCGCATGGCGATCGACCTGGAGCTGCGCTACCGGGGGCTCCGGTCGCCCCACAAGCTGAAGTCGGCCGTCTCCGGCTGCCAGCGCGAGTGCGCCGAGGCCCAGTCGAAGGACTTCGGCGTGATCGCCACCGCCAACGGCTGGAACCTCTACGTCGGCGGCAACGGCGGCGCCACGCCGCGCCACGCGGACCTGCTCGCGCAGGACCTGTCGGACGCCGAACTGGTCCGCCTGATCGACCGGTTCCTGATGTTCTACATCCGTACGGCCGACCGCCTGGAGCGCACCTCGACCTGGCTGGAGCGGATCCCCGGCGGCCTGGAGCACGTGCGGGACGTCGTCGTCCACGACTCGCTCGGCATCTGCGACGAGCTGGAGAAGCTGATGCAGGCGCACGTCGCGCACTACCGCGACGAGTGGGCCGAGACCATCAACGACCCCGAGAAGCTGGCCCGGTTCGTGTCCTTCGTGAACGCCCCTGACACCCCGGACCCGGTCGTCGCCTTCGTGCCCGAGCGCGACCAGATGAAGCCCGACCTGCCGCTGCTGTCCATCGGTATGCGACCCGCCGAAGACGTACTGGAAGGAAGCGCCCAGCGATGACCCTGGCACCTGAGACCACCGACCTGAAGGTCGAACTCGCTCTGGACGGCGACTGGTTCACCGTCTGCGACCTCAGCATGCTGCTCCCGGGCCGCGGGGTGGCGGCACTGCTGCCGGACGGCCGCCAGGCGGCGATCTTCCGGGACCGCACCGGTGAGCTGTACGCCATCGACAACCGCGACCCGTTCACCGGCGCGGCGGTCCTCTCCCGCGGCCTGACCGGTACCCACCAGGGCCGCCCGTTCGTCGCCTCCCCGCTGCTGAAGCAGCGCTTCGACCTGTCGTCCGGGCAGTGCCTGGACGACGAGGAGGTACAGGTGACGACGTACAAGGTGCGCACCGCCTGACGGTCCGCCCGAAGAAAGCACCGCGCGCAGGATCCCCGCCGGCCTCCGTGGCCGGGCGGGGATCCTGGCCCACCCGGCCGAGTAGGCGGAACCCGGCTCGCTTGACCGGTCGTTCCAGAAAAGCCTAGGCTCCGTTCCGTGGCCAGGACCAAGGAGTTCGATCCGGACGCCGCGCTGCAGGCAGCTCTTGAGCTGTTCTGGCGGCGCGGCTACGAGGCGACGTCGATGTCCGACCTCGTCGAGCACCTCGGCATCGGGCGCGCCAGCATCTACGCGACCTTCGGCAACAAGCACGAGCTGTACCTGAAGGCGCTGGACCGCTACCAGCAGAGCTGTGACCCGCGGCTGCTGCGGGAGCTGTCCCGGCCGGGGCCGGCCCTGCCCGCCGTACGGGCGGTGGTGCGCCGTTTCGCCGCCGAGTCCGCGGCCGACGAACGCCGCCTGACCGGCTGCTTCGTCGTCAACACGGCTACCGAGCTGGCCCCGCACGACACGGCCGCGTGCCGCCGCGTGGAGCACAGCTGGGACCAGCTGGAGACCCTGCTGCACTCGGCCCTGCTCCGGGCGCAGGCACAGGGCGAACTGGACGAGGGCCGCGATCCGCGCGCTCTGGCCCGGATGCTGCTCGTCCTGATGCAGGGACTGCGGGTCGTCGGCAAGGCGTCGGCGGACCCGGCCCGGGTCCGGGACGCGGCGGAACAGGCCCTGGCACTGCTCGACTGAGAACCGGGCGCCCGCGAGGGCGCTTTTTCCATGCCCTCATACCGAACCGATCAGTCAAGAATAGGGGAGATCATGACCCACCGCTTCACCGGCAGGACCGCACTCGTCACCGGCGGCGGATCCGGCATCGGACGCGGAATCGCGCTCGCGTTCGCCGCCGAGGGCGCGAACGTCGTCGTAGCCGGGCGCCGTCGCGAACCCCTGGACGAGACGAAGGCCCTGGTCGAGGCGGCAGGTGGCAAGGCCCTGGCCGTCACCGCCGACGTGACGCGCGCCGACGACGTCCAGGCCGTCGTCGATGCCACCGTGGACCACTTCGGTTCGCTCGACGTGGCGGTGAACAACGCGGGCGTCCTGGAGGCCGGCGGACAGCCCGTCGCGGACGTCCCCGAGGACGCCTGGCGCCGGATGCTCGACATCAACGTCACCGGTGTCCTGCTCGCGCTGCAGGCCGAGGTGCGCCAGATGCGCACCCAGCCCGGCGGCGGCGCCATCGTCAACATCGCCTCCCGGATCGGCGTCCACGGCCGCATCCCCGGCACCACCGCCTACGGCGCCACCAAGGCGGCCGTGTCGGTCCTCACCCGCGGCGCCGCCCTGGACCACATCGCCGACGGTGTCCGCATCAACGCCGTGTCGCCCGGCGCCACCGCCACGCCCATGTCGCTCCAGCCGGGCGAGACGGAGGCCGAACGCGCGGAGCGCATGCGGACCGCGGTCCCGCTCGGCCGGGTCTCCACGGTCGAGGAGACAGCGGCGGCCGTGCTGTACCTGGCCTCCGACGACGCGGCGTCGGTGGTGGGCACGGACCTGGTGGTGGACGGCGGCTCCACGGCCTGAGCACGGAACGGCACCCCGGGCGGCCTGGGCTCCTGGCAGGCTGGGCGCATGGTCACGCAGCCGAACGACTGGTCCGCGCTCACCTGGTTGGGCCCTCCGATCGACGCCCGCGCGCTGTTCGGTCCCGAACTGGAGGCCCTGCTCGGTCTGCTGAGGGGGCTCGGGTCGGCGGAGTGGGCACGGATCGCCGTGCCGGGATGGACCGTCCACGATGTCACCGCGCACGTCCTCGGCGACTGCGCCGCCCGCCTCGGCCACCGCGATCCGGGCGCTCCCGCGCCGGGAGAGACCCTGGAGGCGTTCATCCACCGCGCCAACCAGGAGTGGGTCGAGCGCCACCGGGACGTCGACTCCGCCTCACTCGTCGATGCCCTGGAGCGGGCCGGTGCCGAACTGGCGGGCCGCTTCGCCGCCGCGGACCTGGCCACGCCGTCGCTCGGCGTGTCCTGGGCCGGGGCCGACCCGGCGCCTATGTGGCTCGACTGCGCCCGGGAGTTCACCGAGTACTGGACGCACCGGCAGCAGATCCGGCACGCGGTCGGGCTGGACACCGACGCCGGTCCGCGGGCCCTGTCCGTCGTCCTGGACACCTTCATGCGGGCCCTGCCGCACACCCTGCGGGACACCGGGGCGCCGGGCGGTACCCAGGTGGAGGTGACGGTCACCGGGCCGGGAGGGGGAGTGTGGACCGTGACGGCCGAGGCGGGCGGCTGGTCCCTGGGCGAGGGACCGCAGGGGCGGCCGGCCTCCGCCGTACGACTGGACGCGGAGACGGCGTGGCGGCTGTGCACGCGCGGCATCGAGCCGGACACCGCCCTCGCCCGGGCCCGCGTCCAGGGCGATCGGCGGCTCGCCGGGGCCGTGTGCCGGATCGTGTCCGTCGTGTACTGACCCGCACGGGCCGCCGCGCGCTGTCGAGTTCCTGTCGAGTTCGCCAACTCGGCGCGGCCCAAGGGGCACTTGGTGTTTCATCGGGTGCGTCGAGTCACACCCCCGCCGGATCGCGCTGGAGGGCGGCACCGACGTGACAGGCGGCGACGGGCTGGTCCGTCTCGGCCGCACCCTGTACGTCGTCCAGAACCGCTTGAACAAGATCACCGTCTGGCACCTCGACGAGAAGGCCACTACGGCGACCCTGAGCAGGACGATCACCGACCCGCGCTTCGACGTCCCCGCCACCGCCGCCCACTTCGGCGACCGCCTCTACCTGGTCAACGCCCGCTGCACCAGCCCGCAGACGCCGGAGACGACGTTCGACGCGGTGGCCGTGTCCCTGTGAGCGTCATGCCTCCAGGGCGTCGTACGTCACGCCGGTGAGCTCCTCGGACGCGGCCCACAGCCGCTGCCCCGCCGTGTCGTTGCGGGTCCAGGGCGCCCGCCAGGACGGTGCGGGCGTCCCGCGCCACATGGCGATGTGCGGGCCCGTGAAGGAGTCGGGCTGCACGCCGGGTTCTGTCGCGGCGTACAGGATCGGCAGCGCGCCCGCCTCGGCCGGCTGCGCTATAACCCGGTTGGCGATCCGCACGAGCCGCTCGGCGGCCGGGCGCCCCTCGGCGAGCGGCCCGGTGGTCTGGAGGTTG
This sequence comes from Streptomyces sp. NPDC045955, assembly GCF_056430805.1. Lineage (NCBI taxonomy): Bacteria > Bacillati > Actinomycetota > Actinomycetes > Kitasatosporales > Streptomycetaceae > Streptomyces > Streptomyces sp. NPDC045955. Next base: position 6,757 of record NZ_JBWKKY010000007.1, on the reverse strand, counting down.
GTGGCCGCGTACCCGGGGTGGGCGGCGGCCGCCACCAGGTCCGTGCCGTGCGCCGCCGCCCGGCGGGCCAGCTCGTGCGTGAACAGCAGGTTGGCCGTCTTGGAACGGGCGTAGGCGATCCAGCGCCGGTAGCGCCGCTCGCTGTTGAGGTCGTTGATGTCGATGTTGGCGAGGGCGTGCATCCCGCTGGAGACGACCACGACCCGGGCCCCCGGCGCCGCCAGCAGCGCGGGCAGCAGCAGGCCGGTGAGGGCGAAGTGCCCCAGGTGGTTGACCCCGAACTGCGTCTCGAAGCCGTCCGCCGTCGTCCCGTACGGCAGCGCCATCACCCCGGCGTTGTCGACGAGCACGTCCAGCCGCTCGTACGGGAACCCGGCCGCGAACTCGCGTACGGAGGCCAGGTCGCCGAGATCGAGCCGGCCCAGCTCGACCCGGGCGTCCGGCAGTTCCGCGCGGATCCGGTCCACGGCCGCGTTCCCCCGGGCCTCGCTGCGGCACGCGAGGATCACCCGCGCGCCCTTGTGGGCCAGTTCCCGTGCCGTGACGAGCCCGATCCCGCTGTTGGCGCCGGTGACGACGGCGACGCGGCCGCTCTGGTCCGGGATGTCCTGTGTGGTCCAGCCTGGCATGGCAGGCTCCCTTTCGTCGGTGGCCGCGGTCCAGCCTACGAGGAGGCCTGGAGGCGAGGCAGGCCCGGGCCACCGGCTCCCGGCCGCTCCGCCTCAGCCCACCGGGCTCGACCGCTGGTCGTCGGGGAGGGGCCGGGTGTCGAGGTAGAACCACTCGGCGTCGGCGGTGGGCCAGGGGGAGGGCGGGGCCGGGTCCCCCACGGGTTCGTGCCACGCTTCCTCGGCCGTCGTCGTGACAGGCCGTTTGGGCAACGGTGCCTGGGCGTCTGCGGCGGGCGGCGCAGCGGCCCGGCCGCCGGCCGGTTTCGCCTCCCCCGGCATCAGCAGCTCCACCCGCAGCCCCAGCCCCCGTTGCTGGGCGGTGAACTCCTCGACCTGGTTGCGGCAGGCGTGGTCCAGGTGGGTCACGCCGGTCAGGTCGAGCCGGATCCTCGGCTTCCCGGCCGCGGCGGCGGCCTCCAGCGCCTCGATCACCTTCGGCAGCCGCAGGAACGTCGCGTTGCCGGCCATGACGACCTTCGCCGTGTCGTCCTCGACGTGCTGGCGGATCGCGGTCTGCGACATGCGCAGCGCGGCCAGCACGATGCCCGCGGCGAGGCCGACCAGCACGCCCTCCAGCAGCGCGGTCACCACGATGACCAGGGTGGTCAGCGTCATCACCGCGAACTCGCCCTTGTCCTGCCGCCACATCTTCGGGAACTCCGCGGGCCCGAACAGCTTCCAGCCGCTGTGCACGAGGACACCGGCGAGCACCGAGATCGGGATGAGCGCGAGCACCTGCGGCAGCAGCAGCGCGAAGGCGAGCAGCCACAGGCCGTGCAGGGTGCGGGAGAGGCGGGTCTTGGCCCCGGCCTGGACGTTGGCCGAACTGCGGGCCACGACCGCGGTGATGGGGAGCGCGCCGAGGATGCCCGCGACGGTGTTGCCGGCGCCCTGGGCGATCAGCTCGGTGTTGTAGCGGGTGCGCGGGCCACTGTGCATGCGGTCCACCGCGGCGGCCGTGAACAGGCTCTCGGCGGACGCGATGACCGTGAAGGTGAGGATGGCGGTGATGACCGCCCCGTCCGCGAGCCCGGCGAACTGCTCCGGTCCGGGCAGCGACACGGAGGCGAGCAGATTGCCCACCTGGAGCGTCTTGATGTCCACGCCGGGCAGGGCGGCGACCACGATGCCGATGCCCACGGCGACCAGCGCGGCCGGGATCTTCCCGGCCGGGCCGGGCACCTTCTTCCACACGAAGCTGAGCACGATCGTGACGACGCCGAGCAGGGTGGCGATCATCGCCTGCGGGTCGGTCAGGATCCCGGCCAGCAGCGCGGGGATGCCGGCCATGTTCTCGATCGCCGTCCCGGGGGCCTTGGCGTCGGCCATCGGATAGGCCTGGCTGAACATCAGCGGCACACCGATGCCGGCCAGCATGCCCTGGACGACGGCGACGGAGATGGCCTGGAACATCCGGCCGAGCCGCACCAGTCCGAGGATGATCTGGAGGATCCCGGAGAACAGCACGATCACGCCGAGCATGGCCACGCCGACCTCGGCGACGGTCTCCGCGACCAGCGCGGCGAGGCCGGCGGCCGGACCGCTGACCTGGAGCGTGCTGCCGCGTGCCGCGCCGACGACCAGACCGCCGATCACCCCGGAGATGATCCCGAGCTCGGCGGGCACGCCGGAGGCGACGGCGACACCGATGCACAGCGGCAGGGCGACGAGGAAGACGACGAGCGAGGCGGTGATGTCGGTGACGAGGTCACCCTTGGCCCCTGCCCCGCCCTTCACCCGCCCGACCAGCCCGGCCAGCACGCCGCCCACGCCGCCCACGCCGCCCACGCCGCCGCCCGGGCTACCGGCGAGACCCCGGCTACCGGCGAGACCGCCCGACCGCCGCCCTGCAACACCGCCCGCCGAGTCCCACGCGGGGCCACGGCTGGGACCGCCACTCGGGCCGTGGCCGGGGCCACCATCCAGGCCGTAGCCGGAACCGCCATCCGGACCGTGGCCCGGACCACCCGACCGGCCCCCCGCAGGACCCCCCGCGGAGTCCCATGCCGGGTCACCGCCGGGGCCACCCGACCGGCCGCCCGTCACACCGCCCTCCGGACCGCCCGGCCACCGTCCCGCAGCACCCCCCGCCGAGTCCCCGACCAGGCCACCGCCGGGGGCATCCGACCGGCCCCCCATCAAACCGCCCGCCGGTCCGTCTGCTCCCCAACCCGTGGCACCCCCCGCCGGATTACCCACCGGCCTGCCCGGCCCCCAGTCCGAAGCGCCCTCGTCGGAACCAGCCGTCCCCCATCCCGCCGCGCCCTCACCGCGACCGCCCGGGCCCCAGTCCGCCGCGGACTCCCCGCGACCACCCGCCCCCCAGTCCGCCGGGCCCTCTGCGAAGCCGCCCGGCCCCCAATCCCCCGCGCCGTCCGAGGAACCGCCCGATCCCCAGCCCGAAGCACCGCCCTGGGAACCAGCCGATCCCCAACCCGCCGCGCCCTCACCGCGAGCGGCCGGCTCCCCTGGGAAGCCGCCGGCCGACCCCCAGTCCCCCGCTCCCGCCGAGGAACCGCCCCACCCCCAGTCCGGAGCAACCCCCTCGGAACCAGCCGCCCCCCAGCCCCCCGCGTCTCCCGCAGGCCCGGCCTGACGGCTCCCCGGTGTGGCGCCACCCCGTGCCCGCCCCCGCGCATGCGCCCCGCTCACGCGGCATGCACCCGGAACGCGCCGTCGTCGCCGAGTTCGTAGACGAACCCCGTGTCGACCTCGTAGTACCAGCCGTGCAGCCGCAGCCGGCCCGAGTCGAGCCGTTGCCGCACCACCGGGTAACTCCGCAGCGCCGCCAGCTGGTTGACGACGTTGCCCTGGGAGACCTCCGGCAGCGACGGGTCGTCCGGCGCGGACTCCAGCACGGGGGTCAGTTCGAGGCGGGCGATGTGGAGCCAGGCGTCCACGCCCGGCAGCGCGGACAGGTCGTCACCGGATTTGAGCGCACCCATCGCGCCGCAGTGTGAGTGACCGCACACCACGATGTCCTGAACCCCGAGCACTTCCAGTGCGTACTCGATGGTGGCCGCCTCTCCCGAGGCCCCGGGCCGTCCGTAGGGCGGCACGATATTGCCCGCGTTGCGCAGCTCGAAAATCTCCCCAGGCCGCGCACCCGTGATGAGTGCGGGTATGACGCGGGAGTCCGAGCAGGTGATGAACAACGCCTCCGGATATTGCCCTTCGGCCAGTTTCCGGTATTCGCCGCTGTCGAAATCGACGCGCGTCCTGAACGTGCGGGCACGGTCCAGCAATGCCTTCAACTCTGCCTCCTGAGCTGCGGTTTCGCTTCGTGCACCTCACCGTAGACGGACGACCTACAGAGGAAGGTTAAGCGAACTCCAGAACGCGGCCAGGAATTGAACATTCTTTGTCCGGATACCCAGATGAACGGTCATCTTGTAGCGTGTGAACCCCAGGGCGGAGAATGCGAATTCACGCTGCCCGGATTCATGTCGGCTTCACGGAGAGACAGGACGTATGGGCCTACGAGTGCTGCTCATCGAGGACGACGAGACGATCGCGGAGCCGCTCACCGAAGGGCTGGGCCACTTCGGCCTGACGGTCGATCATGTCGCCACGGGCACGGACGGGCTGAGAGGCCCGTACAACGACGTCGTCCTGCTCGACCTGGGACTGCCCGACATGGACGGCATCGACGTCTGCCGCGGTATCCGGCAGGTCTCGGACGTACCCATCGTCATCCTCAGCGCCCGCGGCGAGGAGGCGGACCGCGTACTGGGCCTGGAACTGGGCGCCGACGACTACCTGGCGAAACCATTCAGCGTGCGGGAGCTGGTGGCCCGGGTCCGGGCGGTGACGCGCCGCACGCAACGCACCCGGCAGACGTTCCCGGAGCCCTCGGCGACACAGCCAACACCGGCGACACCGATCACATCACCGGCCACACCAGCCGACCCCCCTGCCACACCGTCCTACGACCCGCCCCCCGACCCTCCGCACGACCCGGGCCCGCTCGTCGTGGACCGCCGTACCCGCCAGGTCTGGGTCGGCGACTCCCCCGTACCGCTCACGCCCAAGGAGTTCGACCTGCTGGCGCTCCTCAGCGAGGACCCGGGCGCGGTCTACTCGCGCCAGCAGATCCTCGACCGCGTCTGGGATCCGCACTACGACGGCCCGACCAAGACGCTGGACGTGCATGTGGCCGCGCTGCGCCGCAAGCTGGGCCACCCGGCGTGGATCAGGACACTGCGGGGCGTGGGCTTCCGGCTGGCGGTGCACACGGGGCCGAACGCCCCGCAGGTGGCCTCTCCATGACCCGCCGGCTGCTGATCAGCTATCTCAGCCTCGCCGCGCTGGTGCTGCTCTGCCTGGAGATCCCGCTGGGCTTCGTCTACTCGCGCGGCGAGCGGGAGCAGGTGGTCAACGCGGCGAAGGACGAGGCCGAGTCGGTCTCCGCCTACGCCGCGCTGTCCCTCGCGGCGGGGCGGGCCGAGCGGGACCTGCCCGCGCGGGTGGCGCACTGCGCGCAGCGCATCGGCGGGAAGGTGGTGATCGTCGCCGCCTCGGGCACGACGCTCGCCACCTCGCACCCTGTGGACACCTCGGTGTCCGGCCCCCTGGCCGACCGGCCGGGCATCGCGGCCGCGCTGCGGGGCACCTCGACGGTGGACGTGCGCACCTCCACGATCGGCGGGGTCGAGTACCTGTCGGTGGCCGCGCCGGTGGGTCAGGAGGCGCGGCCGGTGGGCGCCGTGTGGCTGACGGTGCCCACACGGACGGTGCATGAGCGGGTCCACCACGTGTGGCTGCTGCTCGCCCTGGGCGGACTGGCCGTGCTGACGGCGGTGGCCGTGGTCGGCTTCGCCTTCGCCCGCTGGGCCGGCCGCCCCATCCGCGAACTGGAGCAGGCGACGCACGAGTTGGGAGAGGGCAGCGGCCGGTTCACCCCGGTGACGATCACGAAGGGCCCACCGGAAGTGCGGAGTCTGGCGGCGGCGTTCAACCGCACCGCTGCCCGCTTCGCCCATCTGCTCGCCTCCCAGCGGGCGTTCGCCGGTGAGGCCTCGCACCAGCTGAAAACCCCGCTCGCGGCGCTGCGGCTGCGCCTGGAGAACCTGGAGCCGGACGTCGCCGCCCGGGCCCGGGGCAGCCTCACCGCCGCCGTCACGGAGACGGACCGGCTCGCCCGGATGGTCGAGCACCTGCTGGCGATGGCACGACTGGAGGAGCACGCGGCGATCCCCGCCACCGTCGACCTGGGCGCGGTCTGCGCGGAACGGCACCGCACCTGGCAGCCGCTGTTCGCGCGGGAGAACGTCTCCCTCGTGCTCTTCGCGGGCGGTGTCGGCCCGGTGCTGGCGGTGCCGGGAGCCGTCGAGCAGATCATGGACAACCTGCTGTCCAACGCCCTGCGGGCGTCCCCGCCCGGCAGCACCGTCACGATCGAGCTGCGGGTGCCGGCCCCGTCCCGGCGCGCCCTGCGCGACAGCCGCCCCCGCTGGGTCGACCTGCACGTCACCGACGAGGGCCCCGGCATGACGGAGGAGCAGCGGGGCCGCGCCTTCGACCGTTTCTGGCGCGCCCCGGGCGCTCCCAAGGGCGGCTCGGGACTCGGCCTCGCCCTGGTGCAGCGCCTCGCCCACGCCAGCGGCGGCGAGGCGACCCTGCACGCGGCGGCGACGGGCGGCCTGGACGTGGTGATCCGGCTGCCATCCGTACGGCCGCCTGCGCAGGGACAAGCGCCGGGCACCGACCGGCTGAGGGGCACCCGCAGACGCGAGGCCCCGGCGCTGCCCGCGTGAGCCTGCCGCCCCACGGCCACGATGTGTCCATGCCCCGTCAACCCGGTCCGCTTAGCGTCCCTTCCGTCTCCCCCCACGCACGACCCTGCCGTCGACCGGCGGCAGGGCGGTACGGCACCTCTTGGAGTGAGAGTGGAACGTCGTAGCCTCCTGCGTGCGGCCGTCCTCGGCGGCACCTCTGCCGCCCTGGGCGGAACCCTGTGGCGCGGGGGGGGGGGGGGGGGGGGGGGGGGGAAGAAAAAAAAAAAAAAAAAAAAAAAAAAAAAAAAAGAGCCCAAACCCCGTCCGTTCCCTTCACAAGTTAAGCACATCCACCCCCCCCACACCACA
>NZ_JBWKKY010000006.1:181036-458468 GCF_056430805.1 Streptomyces sp. NPDC045955 | reverse complement strand
TCGCTTCCTTTGTACTCACCCTCTCGGGCTTTCCTCCGGGCGCTTCCCTTCGGTCTTGCGTTTCCGACTCTATCAGATCTTTTCTCGACCCGATTCCCTGTCGGCGGGATTTGCCGATCGCCCTTGGCTTTCGCTCGTCGGCCTTTCGACATTCACTACGTTAACCGATTCGCCGTCCAACTCATAATCGAGTCCGTCGGCGCCGAATTCAGGCATGCGGGCACGCCGAATTCGCCCCTGCTGAGGGGAGTCGCTAGGTAGTGGGTTGGCCGCTTCCGGCTGCTGGCGTATGCCGTACCCGGGTCAAGCGGCTCGGGCTACATTACGCATCCTGCGGAGACACGTCAACTTCGGCGACGCCTCGGGACATGGGCCCGATAGGGGCTCACCGTCGGATCGTTGGCGATCCAGAAGCGCCAGGGGTGGATGTCGCCATTGCCCCCGGCGCCCGCGACTCCGGTACGCGGGCCGTTGCGCACCTGGTCACGGAGTACGGGCGTGCCCGCGAGAACCTTCAGGGGCGTGGCACCGGAGGTGCAGGCGTCCGTGCCGTTCAGGGAGCGGTCCACGTCGAGGGCCGTGGCCAGGCGGGCCGGCCCTTTGGCCAGTTCCTTGTCGTTGCGGGCCGAGAGTCGACGGGTGCGGGCCAGTTCGGCGCCCTCGATGATCTCGCCGGCGCGGAGCAGGACCGCGCTCGCCTTGCCCTCGGGACCACACACCAGGTTCATGCAGAACCACATGCCGTAGGTGAAGTAGACGTAGACGTGCCCGGGGGGACCGAACATCACGTCGTTGCGGTCCGTGCGGCCGCGATAGGCGTGGGAGCCGGGGTCGTCCGCACCGTCGTAGGCCTCGACCTCTGTGAGGCGCAGGGCGATCGGACCGTCCGGGGTGGTGCGTACCAGGATGCGGCCGAGGAGGTCGGGGGCGACATCGAGGACGGGCCGGTCGAAGAACTCCCTCGGCAGGGGCGTACGGTCGGGGGTCGCGATCATGCCGTCCGAGGGTACTGGAGACGGGTGGTGCGGCGGGGTGGCCTCAGGGCACCGGCCTTGCCAGGGTGAGGGCGTGGAACCGGCCACGGCCGGATCGCGTTTGTAGGGATCAGGGATTCACCCGTAGTGGGCGAGAGGGAGAGACATGGCGTTCAAGAAGCTGCTCGCGAGCCTGGGGGCCGGCGGGGCTTCGGTCGAGACGGTGCTGCATGAGGTCAACGTCGTCCCGGGCGGTGTCGTCCAGGGTGAGGTGCGGATCCAGGGCGGGTCCGTGAACCAGCAGATCGAGGGGCTCTCGGTCGGGCTCCAGGCCAAGGTCGAGGTGGAGAGCGGCGACCAGGAGTACAAGCAGGACATCGAGTTCACGAAGTCCCGGCTGGGCGGGGCGTTCGAGCTTCAGGCGAACGCGGTGCACGCGGTCCAGTTCGGGCTGGAGATTCCGTGGGAGACGCCGATCACGACGATCGACGGGCAGGAGCTGCGCTCGATGCACATCGGGGTCTCCACGGAGCTGGAGATCGCGCGGGCGGTGGACTCCGGCGACCTGGACCCGATCAAGGTGCATCCGCTGCCGGCGCAGAAGGCGATCCTGGACGCCTTCATCCAGCTGGGCTTCCGGTTCAAGAACGCGGACATGGAGCGCGGGGTCATCCGGGGTACGCGGCAGAAGCTGCCGTTCTACCAGGAGATCGAGTTCTACCCGCCGCAGCAGTACCGGGGGCTGAACCAGGTGGAGCTGAGCTTCGTGGCCGATGCCCACGCGATGGACGTGGTGCTCGAGATGGACAAGAAGCCGGGGCTGTTCAGCGAGGGCAGCGACACCTTCCGGTCCTTCCAGGTGGGTCTCAACGACTACCAGGGAACCGACTGGGTGGCGTACCTCAACCAGTGGCTCTCCGAGGTCGGCAGCAAGCGCAACTGGTTCTAGGACACCCCCTAGGCTCGGGAATCAACTGCAAGAACCGATCAGGAGGTACCGAGGTGACCGAGCTCAAGCGGCGGCCGCTCCCCCACGACTTCCATCCGCCCGTGCCGTCGTTCACGGTGACGAGCGAGGACGTCCAGGAAGGGGCGACGCTCAAGGACGCTCAGGTCCACGCGGCCGGCAACACCTCGCCGCAGCTGCGGTGGGAGGGCTTCCCGCCCGAGACCAAGAGCTTCGCCGTGACCTGCTACGACCCCGATGCCCCGACGGGCAGCGGGTTCTGGCACTGGGTGCTGTTCGACATCCCGGCGTCGGTGACCGAGTTGCCGGCGGGCGCGGGCAGCGGCAAGTTCGAGGGTCTGCCCGCGGGTGCGGTCCACGCTCGTAACGACTACGGCGGCAAGGAGTTCGGTGGGGCCGCGCCGCCGCCCGGGGACGGGCCGCACCGGTACGTGTTCACGGTGTACGCCGTGGACCAGGAGAAGCTCGGTCCGGACGCGGACGCTTCGCCTGCCGTCGTGGGCTTCAACCTGCGGTTCCACACGATCGCGCGGGCTCAGTTGATCGGTGAGTACGAGGTGCCCGCCGAGGGCTGACGAGCCGCCCCCGCGATCCCGGCGTTCACGGAACGTTTGCCCGCTCCTGGTCTTGGAATTGATCAGGAGCGGGCATTTTTGTTGCCGGGGGTCGCGGGGGTCACCCCCCGTAGGAGCAGCAGATATTGCGTTGTCCATCTCGGCGTGCCCGGCCAGAGTTGATCCCAGCCCGCCAGGGGGTGGGCCGGTGCACACGGGAGGTGGGCTGGTATGCGGGACACGCTGGTACTCAACGCGAGCTTCGAGCCGCTGTCGACGGTGACGCTGAACCGAGCCGTCGTTCTGGTGCTTCAGGACAAGGCCGTCGTCGAGCAGGCCCACCCCGAACTGCGGATGCGGGGAGCCGCGGTCGACATACCCGCGCCCCGTGTGATCAGGCTCTGCCAGTACGTACGGGTGCCTTTCCGAAGACGAGCGCCGTGGTCGAGGCGGGGTGTGCTGGTCCGGGACCGGCACCGGTGCGCGTACTGCGGGAGGCGGGCGACGACCGTCGACCATGTGGTGCCGCGGTCGCAGGGTGGTCAGGACACGTGGCTGAACACGGTGGCCTCGTGCGCTGAGGACAACCACCGCAAAGCGAACCGGACTCCGGAGCAGGCGGGGATGCCGCTGATGCGGCAGCCGTTCGAGCCGACTCCGGCCGACGCGATGCTGCTGGCGCTGGGGCAGGACGACTTCGACGCGCTGCCGGAGTGGCTGGCCCAGCCCGCGGCCTAGTTGTCTTGTGGTCGGTTGTCGTCGTGCGAAGGGGGCCCGCTTCCCTGGGAAGCGGGCCCCCTTCGTGCGTGCGGGGTCAGTCGTCGTGTGAGGTCAGTCGATGGACGGCTTCTCGCGGCGTTCCTGGGCGGGGACGACGCCTCCGGACGCGCCGCCGTTGCCGCCGGAACCACCGCCCATGCCGCCGAAGTTGCCCATGGCGCCGGAGAGGCCCTTGAGGGCGTCGCCGATCTCGCTGGGGACGATCCAGAGCTTGTTGGCGTCGCCTTCGGCGATCTTGGGGAGCATCTGGAGGTACTGGTAGGAGAGCAGCTTCTGGTCCGGGTCGCCGGCGTGGATGGCCTCGAAGACCGTACGGACGGCCTGGGCCTCGCCCTCGGCGCGCAGGGCGGCTGCCTTGGCCTCACCTTCGGCGCGCAGGATCTGGGACTGCTTCTCACCTTCGGCGCGCAGGATCTCCGACTGCCGGACACCTTCGGCCTGGAGGATCGCGGCGCGCTTGTCGCGGTCGGCGCGCATCTGCTTCTCCATCGAGTCCTGGATGGAGGTGGGCGGCTCGATCGCCTTGAGTTCCACGCGGTTGACGCGGATGCCCCACTTGCCGGTGGCCTCGTCGAGGACGCCGCGCAGGGCCGCGTTGATCTCCTCGCGGGAGGTCAGGGTCCGCTCCAGGTCCATGCCGCCGATGATGTTGCGGAGCGTGGTGACGGTGAGCTGCTCGATCGCCTGGATGTAGCTGGCGACTTCGTAGGTCGCGGCGCGGGCATCGGTCACCTGGTAGTAGATGACCGTGTCGATGTTGACCACCAGGTTGTCCTGGGTGATCACCGGCTGCGGCGGGAACGGGACGACCTGTTCGCGCAGGTCGATGCGGTTGCGGATGGTGTCGATGAACGGGACGACGATGTTGAGGCCGGCGTTCAGCGTCCGCGTGTAGCGGCCGAAACGCTCGACGATGGCCGCGCTGGCCTGTGGGATGACTTGGATCGTCTTGATCAGGGCGATGAAGACCAACACCACCAGAATGATCAGGACGATGATGACCGGTTCCATCGTCGTTCCCCGTACCCTTCTCCGCCTCGGCGACTTCGGCAGATCTTATGGTTGTCGAAGATCTTGCTGGTCGAGTCTGTCAGACCGTCGCGTAGCTGGCGAGGAGTTCACTCCAGTTACGTCTTGCGAGGTCACATGACGATCGCAGTGGCTCCCTCGATGTCCACGACGTCCACTTCCTGGCCCACTTCGTAAGCACGGTCGGTGTCGAGGGCGCGGGCCGACCAGACCTCTCCGGCCAGCTTGATCCGGCCGCCGGAGGCGTCGACGCGCTCCAGGACGACGGCTTGTCTGCCCTTCAGCGCGTCCACACCGGTGGCGAGTTGGGGTCGCTGGGCGCGATGTCGGTTGGCGATGGGCCGCACGACGGCGATGCCCGCGGTCGAGATGACGGCGAAGACGACGACCTGGGCGACGGCTCCGCCGCCGAAGAGGCCGTTGACCACCGCGGCGCCGATGGCGCCCACCGCGAGCATGCCGAGTTCCGGCATCGCGGTGACCACGAGCGCGATGCCGAGCGCTGCCGCGCCGATCAGCCACCACAGCCATGCGTCGATGTCCACAGGGGCATGGTAGGTCCGACGGCCCGGTCGCCGACAGGGCGCCCAGCGTGTAAATGCCCTTCTTGCTTTGGGATTTGTGGGGCGAGGTGCCGGATCAGGACAGCGGGAGGCCCTGGGCCGTCCAGCGCTCGCCCGCCTGTTCGACGACGAGGGGGAGGCCGAAGCAGAGGGAGAGGTTGCGGGAGGTGAGTTCGAGCTCCATCGGGCCGGCGGCGAGGACCTTGCCCTGGCGGATCATGAGGACGTGCGTGAATCCCGGGGGGATCTCCTCGACGTGGTGGGTGACCATGAGCATCGAGGGGGCGATCGGGTCGCGGGCCAGCCGGCCGAGGCGGCGGACGAGGTCCTCGCGGCCGCCGAGGTCGAGGCCGGCGGCGGGCTCGTCGAGGAGGAGCAGCTCGGGGTCGGTCATCAGGGCGCGGGCGATGAGGGTGCGCTTGCGCTCGCCCTCGGAGAGCGTGCCGAACTTGCGCTCCAGGTACTCGCTCATGCCCAGGCGGTCGAGGAAGGCCCGGGCGCGCTGTTCGTCGATCTCCTCGTAGTCCTCGTGCCAGGTGGCGGTCATGCCGTACGCGGCGGTCAGTACCGTCTCCAGGACCGTCTGGCGCTTGGGGAGCTTGTCGGCCATGGCGATGCCGGCCATGCCGATGCGCGGGCGCAGCTCGAAGACGTCGGTGCCGGGCCGGCCGAGGGTCTCGCCGAGGATGGCGGCAGTGCCCGAGCTGGGGAAGAGGTAGGTGGAAGCGAGGTTGAGGAGGGTGGTCTTGCCGGCGCCGTTCGGGCCCAGGATGACCCAGCGCTCGCCCTCCTTGACCGACCAGGAGACCTGGTCCACCAGAGCCCGGCCCTCGCGGACCACGGATACGTCCTGAAGCTCCAGAACATCGCTCATGAGCGCGTTGTCTCCCCTTGCAGTGTGGCCGGTCTCGGCTGTCGCGTAAGCCTGTGGCTCGGTCCGCCGCGCCGGTGGGCGCAGCCCTCCATGAAATCTACGCCACCGGTCGGCCCGGACATTCCCTCGGTCCGGTCCTTGGAGGGTCCTAGGGTGGGGACATGCTCACGGAACCACGCGCTGGACGTCTCGCTGCATGGGGAAATGCCCTTTTGGCCGGACTTGTCTCACCGGATGACGCCGTGCTCGCCATCGTCGGCGAGGACGCGGTGCATCGGGTGGAAGGGCTGCCGGGAGAGTCGGGCCAGGTCGGGCTGACGCTCGCGCTGGGGCGGCTGCGGACGCTCGGGGTGACCGGGCTGCGGGTGGCACTGCCCGCGCCGGGGCATCCGCTGGGGCTGAGCGGGCCGCCGGAGTTCAACGCGCGGGCGCTGGAGGCCGAGGAGGCGGTGGTCTGCTACGGGGCAGCCCTCGGGTTGGTGCCGGACGTGTACGAGGCCGGGCCTGAGGGCGTGCAGGACGAGGTGGTGTGGCATGTGCTGCCCGTGCGGGAGGCGCCGCCGGCGGATGTGCCGTCGCTCGGTGAGGCGGAGCGGGAGCTCGCCGAGGCCCTCCGGGACGCGACCGAGGTGCTGACACGGCTGGATGTGGCCGGGGCGGGGCCGATGGCGGAGACGGCGGTCGACGCGTATCGGGCGCGGGCCGAACGGGGGCGGGAGGTGCTGGCGCCCGGGTATCCGGCGCGGGCCGTGCGGGTGCTGGAGTTGGCGCAGCGGGTGGGGGTGCTCATCGCTGTGGCGACCGAGAGTGGGCACGGGGGTGCGGTGAGTGCGGGCGAGATGGCGGCGCGGGGGGAGGCGTTGCGGCCGGTGGAGCGGACGGCTCGGCGGGCGCAGGTCGCGGCGTACAACTCCGTTGTGGAGGAGCGGGAGCGGGGGGTGCGGTGACTGTCGGTTGTGTGGTGCTGGGCGTTGCTGCCCGGGGCAGGTGGGTGCGCGGCCCGGCGTAGCGGGGTGCCGCCTGCGCCCACCCGTGCCGCCCCAGCGGCACGACTGCCCGCAGGCTGGGATGACCGGCCTCCCGGGTGGGGCCGGGAGGCCGGTGTTACCTCCGGCTCGGAGACGGAGGTGGGGCGTCAGTGGTTGACGGCGAGGTTGCCGAAGGCGGGGTTCAGGACGCCCACGACGTTCACACTGTTGCCCGAGACGTTGACCGGGACGTGCACCGGGGCCTGGACGACGTTGCCCGAGCCGACGCCCGGGGAGCCCACGGCCTGGCCGTCGGCGTGCGCGCTGGTGGCGGAGGCGATGCCCGCGCCCGCGGCCAGCAGGCCACCCGTCACCATCGTCACGGCAGCGGCCTTCTTCAGGTTCTTCACTTCTGAGCCCTCCTTGCGATTGCCGCGGCAGGCGCCGCAGCACGCACTGGAGAACGGCGGAGGTCCGCCGAGGTTGCGCCATATGAGGGACGTTCCCACGACAGTATGAATCTCATCTGGGAATGGAACCCTCCGCGTTGCCGCGGGATGAGCGTGTCAGCCGGTCACGCCATGGCGAACGGCCCACAGAGCAGCCTGCGTTCGGTCGGACAGGTCGAGTTTCATCAGGATGTTCGAGACGTGGGTCTTGACGGTCTTCTCGGAGAGGACGAGGGCGCGGGCGATCTCCCGGTTGGAGCGGCCGTCCGCTATCAGGCCGAGCACCTCGCGCTCCCTGTCGGTGAGCGAACCTGCCCTTCCCGGGCCCGAGTTGGCCTCCTCCTGGGACAACAGGGCGTCGGCGACCTCCGGCTGGAGGAGGATGTGCCCGGCGTGGACGGAGCGGATGGCGCCGGCGAGGGCGTCGGGGTCGACGTCCTTGTAGACGTAGCCGGCGGCACCCGCGCGCAGGGCCGGGACCACCGTGCGCTGCTCGGTGAAGCTGGTGACGATCAGCACGCGCGCGGGGTTGTCCCGTTCGCGGAGTCCGCGCAGGGCGTCGACGCCGTCCATGCCCGGCATCTTGACGTCCATGAGGATGACGTCGGGCCGCAGCTCCTCCGCGCGGTCGACTCCCTCGGCGCCGTCCGCCGCCTCGCCGACGACCTCTATGTCGTCCTGGACCTCCAGGAACGTGCGCAGGCCCCGGCGGACGACCTGGTGGTCGTCGACGATCAGCACCTTGATTGCGTCAGCCACCGGGGACCTCCATCTCGATCGTGGTGCCCTTGCCGGGCGCCGATTCCACGGTCAGCGTGCCGCCCGCCCCGCTCGCCCGGTCCCGCATCGAGACCAGGCCCAGATGGCGCCCCGCGCGGCGGACCGCCTTCGGGTCGAATCCGCTGCCGTCGTCCGTGACGCGCAGAACGGCTCCGCTGCCGCGGCGGTCAAGGGTCACGGCGACGTGGTCGGCGTCGGAGTGGCGCAGGGCGTTGTGCAGGGCCTCCTGGGCGACCCGCAGGACGGCCTCCTCCTGGGAGGCGGGCAGGGCCTTCACACCGCGGCCCGCGAAGGTGACGCGGGCGGAGTGGGCGCGGTCGAGGACCTGGACCTGTGTCCGGAGGGTGGCCACGAGGCCGTCCTCGTCGAGGGCGGCGGGGCGCAACTCGACGACGGCGGCGCGCAGTTCGTCGGCTGCCTCGGCGGCGAGGGCCGCCACCTGCTGGAGTTCGCCCTTGGCGCGGGAGGGGTCCCGGTCCACCAGGCGGGCGGCGGCCTGGGCGGTCAGACGCAGGGAGAAGAGCTTCTGGCTGACCGCGTCGTGCAGTTCGTGGGCGAGGCGGGAGCGTTCCTCGGCGATGGTGAGTTCACGGCTGCGTTCGTACAGGCGGGCGTTGGTGAGGGCGATCGCCGCGTGCTGGGCGAGGATGCCGAGCAGTTCCTCGTCGTCCTCGGTGAAGCCGCACGTGCCTTCGGGCTTGGGGCAGTTCTTGTTGGCGAGGAAGAGCGCGCCGATGACCTCGTCGCCGTCGCGGACGGGCAGGCCCAGGAAGTCGACCATGTCGGGGTGTGCGCTCGGCCAGCCCTCGAAGCGGGGGTCCATGCGGACGTCGGCGAGGCGCTCGGCCCTGGCCTCGTGGAGCATCGCGGCGAGGATGCCGTGCTGGCGCGGGAGCGGGCCGATGGCCTTCCACTGCTCGTCGCTGACGCCGTCGACCACGAACTGGGCGAAGCCGCCGTGGTCGTCCGGGACGCCGAGCGCGGCGTACTGCGCGTCGAGCAGCTCGCGGGCCGAGGCGACGATCGTCTTGAGGACATCGCGCACCTCTAGATGCCTGCTCATGGCCAGCAACGCGGAGCTCACCGCGGCGAGGCCGGACCGGGGACCGTGGCTCATGACCTCACGGTACCGGCGGGCTGTGACAGCGCGGATCGGACCGGTGTCGGTGGACGCCTGGGCCTGTGGGCCTAGGTCGTGTCCGCAAAGTCCCGTCGTCCGCCCGGAGGGCGGGCGCCGCGGCGTCTGGTGCGTGCTCTCGGTGCGCCGGGCGGAGTCCCTCGTACTGGATGTACTCGGGGCTTCGTCCGGTGCGGCGAGAGTACGTGCCAGGCGTCGCGGGGCAGGCGGGACTTTGCGGACACGGCCTAGGTCGCGGGGCCGACACGCCCTCGGTCCTGGGGCGCCGGGCCGGTGGCGTAGGGCGAAGGGACCCGGTGGGCTGGGGCCCGCGTCCGAGGCGATCCGGGTGTCCCTGTTCCTACGTTGAGGGCACACGATCAGGGCGAGGGAGCGGATCATGCCGGTTGCGATCATCACGGGAGCCTCGAAGGGTCTGGGCCGGGCACTCGCGGAGGCACTGGCCGGGCGGGGCTGGGATCTGGTACTCGATGCCAGGGGCGCCGAGGCACTGCGGGACGCGGCAGAGGCCGTCTCCGCGCACGGCACGCGCGTGACCGCCCTGCCGGGGGACGTCACGGACGCCGCGCACCGGGCGGCCCTGGTGTCGGCGGCGTCGCGGCTCGGCGGCGTCGATCTGCTGGTGCACAACGCGAGCGCGCTGGGCGCCGAGCCGCTGGTACGGCTGGAGGAGCTGTCCCTGAAGGGGCTGCGGCGGGCGCTGGAGGTGAACCTGGTGGCGGGTCTCGGCCTGGTGCGGGAGGCGCTGCCGCTGCTGCGGGCCTCGCGGTCCGGCACCGTCATGGCGGTCAGTTCGGACGCGGCCGCCGAGGCGTACGAGACCTGGGGCGGCTACGGGGCGTCCAAGGCCGCCTTGGACCAGCTGATGGCGGTGCTCGCCGTGGAGGAGCCGGGGTTGCGGGTCTGGGCGGTGGACCCCGGGGACATGGCCACGGACCTGTATGCGGCGGCCGTACCGGACGATCACGACCCGCGGCCCGAGCCGGCAGCTGTGGTGTCGGGGTTCCTGCGGCTGCTGGACGAGCGGCCGGAGAGCGGGCGGTACGGGGCCCCGGCTCTGGTGGACGGGGTCCGATGACGCCGGCCGTACGGGTACCGGAGGAACTGTCGGCCCGGGTGCCGGTCGAGCAGCGGGGGCCCGGGCTGGACCGGGATGCCGTGCGGATGCTGGTGTCCCGGGGTGTGGAGGTGGCGCATCACACGTTCACGGAGCTGCCGCGGCTGTTGCGGGCCGGGGATCTGCTCGTGGTCAACACCTCGGCCACGCTGGCCGCGGCCGTGGACGGGTGGATCGGGCACGCGCGCGTGGTGGTGCACTTCTCCACGCGAGGGGACGACGGCCGCTGGGCGGTGGAGCTGCGGGAGCCCGACGGGCGGGGCACCACGCGCGCGCGTGCGGGTGGGCCCGCGGGGACGGAGGTGTGCCTGCCGGGAGGTGGGTGGCTGGTTCTGGAGGAGCCGCTGAGCGGGCGGAGCGAGCGGCTGTGGTGGGCGCGGGTCGCCGGACCGGGGGTGCCGGGGCTGCTGCGGGAGCACGGGCGGCCCATTCGGTACGCGTACACGGAGCGCGACCAGCCGTTGTCCGTCTACCAGACGGTGTTCGCGCTGCCGTCCGCGGACGGGGCGGGCAGTGCGGAGATGCCGAGTGCGGCGCGGCCCTTCACGACGCGGCTGGTGGCGGAGCTGGTGAGCCGGGGCGTGCAGTTCGCGCCGGTCACGCTGCACACGGGGGTGGCGTCGGCGGAGGCGCACGAGCCGCCGTATCCGGAGCGCTTCGCGATGCCCGAGGCGTCGGCGCGGCTGATCAACGCCGCGAGGGCCGGTGGGGGCCGGGTCGTGGCGGTCGGGACGACGGCGGTGCGGGCCGTGGAATCGGCGGTGGGTGCCGACGGGAGCGTACGCGCGCGTGCGGGGTGGACGGATCTCGTCGTCACGCCGGAGCGCGGGGTGCGTGTGGTGGACGGGCTGCTGACCGGGCTGCACGAGCCGGAGGCCTCGCATCTGCTGATGCTGGAGGCGGTCGCCGGGCGGGAGGCGGTCCGGCGCGGGTACGAGGCGGCGGTGCGGGGCCGCTACCTGTGGCACGAGTTCGGGGACGTGCACCTCGTCCTGCCGTAGCAGGAGTGCGGCAGAGCCCTCACACAGAGCATCGCTTGTGCAACCAGCGGTGAGACCGCGCCCCGCCCGGTGTGAGCCCGCGCATAGGACCCACGTCACGTACGAAAGTGCATAGGAGACAAAGCCCCACCTTTTGAGCGGCACAGATAGTCCAATCTGCCCCGATTTACCCCTCCCTGATCCACTATCGGGCATCGTACGTCACACCTTTGCCACGCCATTTTGCGGCCGCTAAGAATTGCTGGCGTCGCTCAGCGCCGTGGGTTCACCTCCGCGGCGTTCGTGTCGGAAACACACCGAGTCCAACGCCGGACGCCGAGCGACTCCCGCGCTATTCGAAGAGGTCCAACCACCATGCCCAAGAACATCTTCAGCCGTGGCCGCAGTCGTACCCTGACCCGTCACCACAAGATCGCCATGGCGGGTGTCGCCACCCTCGGCGCCGCCGCCATCGGCTTCTCCGCGGTGCCGAGCGGTGCCTCGACCAAGACCACGACCGAGGCCGCTCAGCCGGCTGCGGTGGCGTTCAGCACCGAGCAGATCAAGGACGTCAAGGCGAGCGTCACCGACCAGATGGCCAGTGCCAGCCTGAAGGCCGAGCAGATCGCGGCGAAGAAGAAGGCCGACGCCGCGGCCGCCGCCAAGAAGAAGGCCGCCGCCGAGGCCGCGAAGAAGAAGGCCGAGGCCGCGCGCAAGGCCAAGGAGGCCGCGAGCCGCGACGCCAAGCGCGCCCAGGTCAAGAAGGCCGCCGTCAAGAAGTACCCGAACAACCTCGACGGCTGGATCCGCGAGTCGCTCGACGTCATGAAGAAGCACGGGATTCCCGGCTCCTACGACGGCATCAAGCGCAACATCATCCGAGAGTCCTCGGGTAACCCGAAGGCGATCAACAACTGGGACATCAACGCCATCAACGGCATCCCGTCGAAGGGCCTGCTCCAGGTCATCCCGCCGACCTTCAAGCACTGGCACGTCCCCGGCACCTCCTGGGACATCTACGACCCGGTAGCCAACATCACCGCCGCCTGCAACTACGCGGCTGACAAGTACGGCTCGATGGACAACGTCAACAGCGCGTACTGAGGCTGGCGCGGACCTCTCTGCTTCGCTGAACGAACGCCGAAGGGCGGCACCCTCCTGACGGGGTGCCGCCCTTCGGGCGCGGTGGAGCGGTGACTACTTGCGCATGACCTCGGGCTCGTGACGACGCAGGAAGCGGGCCACGAAGAAGCCGCAGATCACGCCGAGCGCGAGAAGCGCGCCCATGTCCATGGCCCAGGCCCCGACCGTGTGCTCCCACAGCGGGTCGGTGTCGCCGGGCGTCTCGGGCGGGCTGATCTTGTTGAAGTCCAGCGTGGCACCGGAGGCGGCGACCGCCCACCGCGACGGCATCAGGAACGAGAACTGGTTGACGCCGATCGAGCCGTGCAGCGTGAACAGGCAGCCGGTGAAGACGACCTGGATGATGGCGAACATCACCAGCAGCGGCATGGTCTTCTCGGCGGTCTTGACCAGCGAGGAGATGATCAGGCCGAACATCATCGAGGTGAAGCCCAGCGCCATGATCGGCACGGACAGTTCCAGCAGCGTGGCGCTGCCGAAGACCAGGCCCTCCTCGGGGATCTCCCGGCTGGAGAAGCCGATGACGCCGACCAGCAGGCCCTGCAGGACGGTGATCATGCCGAGCACGAACACCTTCGACATCAGGTACGCCGACCGCGACAGGCCGGTCGCGCGCTCCCGCTCGTAGATGACCCGCTCCTTGATCAGCTCGCGGACCGAGTTCGCCGCGCCCGCGAAGCAGGCGCCGACCGCGAGGATCAGCAGGACCGTGGTGGCCGTGCCGTTCGGGATGATCCGGCCGGTCTGCGGGTTGGCCGGGTTGGGCAGCAGGCCCCGGTCCGCGTCGATGAGCAGGCTCACCGCGCCGAGCACGGCCGGCAGGATCACCATCAGGGCCAGGAAGCCCTTGTCGGACGCGATCACCGAGACGTAGCGCCGCACGAGCGTGACGAACTGGGACATCCAGCCCTGCGGCTTCGGCGGCTTCATCGCCTGCATCGGCGAAACCTGTACGGACTGCGGCGCAACGGCGTCGATGTCCGCGGCGTACATCTGGTAGTGCTGCGAGCCCTTCCAGCGGCCCGCCCAGTCGTAGTCGCGGTAGTTCTCGAAGGCGGAGAAGACATCGGCCCAGGTGTCGTAGCCGAAGAAGTTCAGCGCCTCCTCGGGCGGGCCGAAGTAGGCGACCGAGCCGCCCGGCGCCATCACCAGCAGCTTGTCGCACAGCGCCAGCTCCGCCACCGAGTGGGTGACGACGAGGACCGTACGGCCGTCGTCCGCGAGGCCGCGCAGCAGCTGCATGACATCACGGTCCATGCCCGGGTCGAGGCCGGAGGTCGGCTCGTCCAGGAATATCAGCGATGGCTTGGTCAGCAGCTCCAGGGCCACGGAGACGCGCTTGCGCTGGCCGCCCGACAGGGACGTGACCTTCTTGTCCTTGTGGATGTCCAGCTTCAGTTCGCGCAGCACCTCGTCGATACGGGCGTCGCGCTCGGCGGCCGTGGTGTCGGCCGGGAAGCGGAGCTTGGCCGCGTACTTGAGGGCCTTCTTGACGGTCAGCTCCTTGTGCAGGATGTCGTCCTGCGGGACCAGACCGATGCGCTGGCGCAGCTCGGCGAACTGCTTGTAGAGGTTCCGGTTGTCGTAGAGAACCTCGCCCTGGTCGGCCGGGCGGTAACCGGTGAGCGCCTTGAGCAGGGTGGACTTGCCGGATCCGGACGGGCCGATGACCGCGATCAGCGACTTCTCCGGGACGCCGAAGGAGACGTCCTTGAGGATCTGCTTGCCGCCGTCGACGGTGACGGTCAGGTGGCGCGCGGAGAAGGACACCTCACCGGTGTCGACGAACTCCTCGAGCCGGTCGCCGACGATCCGGAACGTCGAGTGGCCGACGCCGACGACATCGGTCGGGCCGAGCAGCTGCGTGCCGCCCTTGGCTATCGGCTGACCGTTGACGTACGTGCCGTTGTGCGAGCCCAGGTCGCGGATCTCCATACGCCCGTCGGGCGTCGAGTGGAACTCGGCGTGGTGCCGGGAGACCTGGAGGTCGGAGACGACCAGCTCGTTCTCCAGGGCACGGCCGATGCGCATCACGCGGCCGAGGGAGAACTGGTGGAACGTGGTCGGGCTGCGGTCACCGTAGACCGGCGGCGCCCCCGCGACGCCGCCGGGACCCTGCTGCTGCGGGATGTGCGCCGCGTGCTGCTGCGGCTGCTGCTGCCAGCCGGCCTGGGCCTGCTGCTGCGGGGCCTGGGGCTGCTGGTGGGGTGCCTGCTGGGCAGGGGCCTGCTGGGCCCAGCCGGGGTTCGCGCCCTGCGCGGCGTACGGCTGCTGCTGCGGCTGGGCCTGCGGTGTGGCGACGGAGGCGGCGGCGCCGGAGAAGTCCAGGCGCGGGCCGTCGGTCGCGTTGCCGAGGTTGACCGCCGAGCCCGGGCCGAGTTCCAGCTGGTGGATCCGCTGCCCCTGCACGAACGTGCCGTTGGTGCTGCCATGGTCCTCGATGACCCAACTGCGGCCGTTGAAGCTGACCGTGGCGTGACGCCAGGAGACCCTGGCGTCGTCGAAGACGACGTCCCCCTGCGGATCACGTCCGAGGGTGTATGCCCTGGACGGATCGAGCGTCCAGGTACGTCCGTTTGATTCCAGTACGAGTTCCGGCACTCCATGCCCCACTGAGTTGTCCCCCGAGTTACCCCCGACATGGGGAGTCTAGGGATGTCGAACATCGGGGGGAACTATTTCAGTAGCGGCCGCCTGACCGAAAGTCGGGCCTTGCGAAGGCCGCGTCCGGACGCATCAGCCGTTTCCGTTGACGGGGTTGAAAACCGGCCGGAGAGTGGTATTTCGACGCGAGGGGGACATGCGCGGTGTTCCCGCCGCACAGCGGATCGGGGGGTCTGCCATGGGTGCCGGTACAGGTGTCGGGACGGCGAGGGACGGCACGCGGATGCCGTGGGGAGACGTGCTGATGTCCGCCGTCGCCGCCGTGAGCTGGGCGTTGATCGGGATGGCGGGTACGGCGGCCCTGGGTCTGCGGCTGCTGGAGGCGGACGCGGCGGGCTCGTTGGGGCCGATGACCGCGGCGGTGGTGGCCCTTGGGGCGGGTGGTTCGGTCACGCCGTCCGGTGATGTGTCCGCGTTCGGCCTCACGGGTGCGCAGGCGGACACGGCCATCGAGATCACGCCACTGGGGGTGAGCCTGGTCGGGGCGGTGCTGCTGTCGCACTTCTTCCTACGGTCCTTGCGGGCGGCGGGAGTTGTGATAGCACCGGCCGAACTCCTCGCGCGTGCGGGCGCGGTGGTCGCGCTGTTCGTGGCGATGCTGGGCGGGCTGGCGTGGGCGGGGCACGACGTCATCACGATCGACGGCGGCGCGCTGGGCCTGGACGACTTGACGGGCGGGGGCGGTGGAGGTGGAGACGGCCTGGAGATTCCCGGGCTCGGGGACATCGGGGACATCGGGGACATCGGCGGGCTGCTGCCGGACCGGCTCGGCGACCTGGTCGACGCGCGGGCGGCGGTCGGTTTCACGGTCGACACCGCGCCCACGCTGCTCGGCGGGGCCGGCTGGTCGGCCGGGATCCTCCTCATCGCCCTGCTGGCCTCGCGCCGTACGCCGCTGCCACGGGGCTGGGAGGCCGTGCACCGGGTCGTGCGGCCCGCCGTCTCCGCTGTGGTGACCGTGCTGCTGGTCGCGGTGGCGGCGGGGCTCGCGGCGGCGGCGTACGCGGCGACCGGCGACGACCATCCCCGGCGCATCGCCGGTGCGGCGCTGCTCGGCGCGCCGAACGGAGTGTGGCTGGGCGTCCCGCTCGGCCTGCTCGTGCCGTGGGACGGCCAGGCCACGGGTGAACTGACCCGCCTCTTGCCGGACCCCCTGGACGACCTGCTCGCGGTCCGTTCCGACCAGGCGGTGACGCTCGGGCGGCTGGCCGAGCTGGACGGGCGGGTGTGGCTGCTGGGGGTGGCGGCGGGGTTGATGATGCTGCTGGCGGGGGTGTTGGCGGCGGTGCGTACGCCCGTGTCTGGCCCTGGGGACGCACGGGGTCCGGGTGCGCTCGGTTTCGCGGGACGGTGTGCGCTGCGGCTGGGGGTCGTGACCGGACTTGCCCTGCCGCTGCTCGCCTGGCTGACGGACGTGTCCGTGACCGCCTCCCTGTCCGTCCTCGGCTTCGACGCGTTCGGCGCGGGCATCGAACTGCACGGCCACCTCGGCATGGCCCTGCTGCTGGGCGCGGTGTGGGGTACGGGGGCCGGGGCGGTGGGGGCGTTGCTGGCGTGGGCGAGCGGGGGTGCGGGGCGGCGGGCTTCGGCTTTGGCTCGGGGGGCGGGGGTGGCCGGGGCCGGGGTGGCTGGGGTCGGCGCGTCTGTGGCCGGTGGAGCAGGGAGCCAGTCGGGGGTTGGGTGGGCTGGGCACGGGGAGGGGGCCGGGCCGGGAGCCGACCCGAGACAGGCCGGACACGAGGCCGGCACCGGGCACGCGGCCGGGCCGGGGACCGGCACGGGGCAACCCGGGTACGACGCCAGTGCCGGACGGTCCAGGCGCTGGGGCGCGGCCGGCGCCGAGCGGGCGTCGTCGTACGGGGAGGAGGCCGGGCCGTACGCGCCGGGAGTGCCGTACCGGCCGCCGAACCCGGCCACCAACCCGTACCTTCGGGTGCCGGACGAACTGCGAGAGCCGGAGGACGCGCGGCCGGACGGCGAGGAACGGCCCTCCCTTGGGCCGCTGGAGCGCGGACGGCAGACCAGTGAGGACCGGCAGCGGGACGAGAGCCGCCGGCCGCCGGGCGAGGTCCCCGGGCCCGGCCGATTCCCGCGGCCGAACCAAGCCCCCCCACCCGGTCGAGCCCCGCGCCCCGGCCAGGCCCCTCGACCTGGCCAACCACCATCCCCCGGCGACCCCAAGGCGCCTCACGAACCGCCGTCGGGCGGTGGCCCCGCAGCTCACCGGGACGGGGACGTGTACGGTGCGCCCACCGTGGCGCGGCCGGTCGGGCCGCCGCCGCGTGGGCCCCGGCAGCCGCCCGGGCCGAAGGGCGGGAAGCGGCCGTCGGCCCGGCCGGACGACGGGCCGCCGCCTCCGCCGCCTCCTCCCCCACCGCCGCGGAAACCACGTGGGGGGAAGTAGGCCCCTCGGGGAGACAGGGGAGACAAGGGAGACAGGGGACGCAAGGTCCGCGCCACCCACGCGTCGCCCAGTGTTCGCTGTCCGCCAGGCGGACCTGACGGGCGGTGTGACCTGCCCGCCGGATACGGTGGAACCACCATGAGCGCTTCGCAGACCTCGTCCTCCGACGTTCCCACCCTCCTTGTCAAGATCTTCGGCAAGGACAGTCCGGGCATCACCGCCGGCCTCTTCGACACCCTCGCCGCCTACTCCGTCGACGTCGTCGACATCGAGCAGGTCGTCACCCGGGGCCGAATGGTGCTGTGCGCGCTCGTGACCGAGCCCCCCAAGGGGCTCGAGGGCGACCTGCGGGCGACCGTCCACAGCTGGGCCGAGTCGATGAAGATGCAGGCGGAGATCATCTCCGGCCTCGGCGACAACCGCCCGCGCGGGCTGGGCCGCTCCCTGGTGACCGTGCTCGGGCATCCGCTCACCGCGGAGGCGACGGCGGCGGTCGCCGCGCGGATCACCAAGACCGGCGGCAACATCGACCGTATCTTCCGGCTCGCCAAGTACCCCGTCACCGCCGTCGAGTTCGCGGTGTCCGGCGTGGAGACCGAGCCGCTGCGCACCGCCCTGGCGCCCGACGCGGCGAAGCTCGGCATCGACGTGGCGGTCGTCGCCGCCGGTCTGTACCGGCGCGCGCAGCGTCTGGTCGTGATGGACGTCGACTCGACGCTCATCCAGGACGAGGTCATCGAGCTGTTCGCCGCGCACGCCGGCTGCGAGGACCAGGTCGCCGAGGTGACGGCGGCCGCGATGCGCGGCGAACTGGACTTCGAGCAGTCCCTGCACGCGCGCGTGGCGCTGCTGGAGGGGCTGGACGCCTCGGTCGTGGACAAGGTGCGCAGCGAGGTGCGGCTGACGCCGGGCGCCCGCACCCTGATCCGTACGCTGAAGCGGCTCGGCTACCAAGTCGGCGTCGTCTCCGGCGGTTTCACCCAGGTCACCGACGATCTGAAGGAGCGGCTCGGGCTGGACTTCGCCCACGCCAACACGCTGGAGATCGTCGACGGGAAGCTGACGGGCAAGGTCACGGGCGAGATCGTCGACCGTGCCGGCAAGGCCCGGCTGCTGCGCCGGTTCGCCGCCGAGGCGGGTGTACCGCTGTCGCAGACCGTGGCGATCGGTGACGGTGCCAACGACCTGGACATGCTGAACGCGGCCGGTCTGGGCGTCGCCTTCAACGCCAAGCCGGTGGTGCGCCAGGCCGCGCACACCGCGGTGAACTTCCCCTTCCTGGACACCGTGCTGTACCTGCTGGGCATCACGCGCGAAGAGGTCGAGGCGGCGGACACCCTCGACACGGTCTGAGCCGGCCAGGCAGGCCCGGCACCGTACCGGTGCCGGGCCCCGGTCACCCGGAGTCGGTCGGGGAGTCGGTCACTCGGTCGGCGCCCAGTAGTCCTGCAGCGTGGCCGCGCCCGGCTCCAGGCTCTTCCACGAGCCGGTGAAGGACAGGAGCGCGAAGGCGGCGGCCGGGAACCCGCGGCGGCTCATGCGGTCGCGGGCGTCGCCCTCGGCCGTGCCCGCCAGGATGTCGGCGAGGCCCTGGATGGCCGGGTTGTGGCCGATCACGAGGATGTTCTGCGCGTCGTCGGGGGTCTCGTTGAGCAGGGCGATCAGTTCGCCCGGCGAGGCCTCGTAGATCCGCTCTTCGTAGACGGTTTTCGGCCGCTGCGGGAACTCCTGGACTGCGAGCTTCCAGGTCTCCCGGGTCCGGACCGCGGTGGAGCACAGGGCCAGGTCGAAGGCGATGCCGGTGTCGGCCAGCCTGCGCCCGGCCTCCGCCGCTTCTTTTCGGCCCCGGTCAGCGAGCGGACGCTCGTGATCGCTCACCTGTGGCCAGTCGGCTTTCGCATGGCGGAAGAGGACAATCCTGCGGGGTTCTGCGACGCTCATAAGATCCAGCTTCGCATGAAACAGGCCACGGGGCGCAGGGAGTTGACCACCGGTTTCTGGCGTGCTCAGCGGGCTGTCAGTTGCCGGAGCCACGCGAAGAGGTGGGTGATCAGGGGGTCACCGGTGGCCGCCTGGGCATCGGACGGGTTGAGGATCAGCACGAGCAGCGTGACGAAGGCGAGCGTGGGCAGGGCGAGGGCCCACCAGGGCAGCCGGCTGTCGACGCCGGCCCGGGTCGCCGGACGGGGCCGGGTGTGCGTAGGAGCCGACATGGGTGCCTCCGCTCTTCGAATGGTCCGTGGCCCGCGTCTCGCGGTCACACGTCGAAGCTACGGAATCCGAGGCGGCCAACCCATCCGGTGATCCACCCACTTGACCCTGACCCGCACCCCCTAGGGGACAGGGGGGCTAACCCCACCATGGGCGGGGCGGGCCCGGTCATGGCGAGGCGATGGTCGCGATGACGCCGATGATGATGAAGATCGCGAAGAAGGCGCCGAACACGAGCAGCATCTTCTTCTGACCGTGCTGGGGATTCGGGTCGAGCACTGGCATGGGGCAAGTCTCGCACCCACCCCGGGCGCCTGACGCCCGGGGGTGTCCCCCGAGCCCCCAGGGAGGGCTCAGCGGCCCGCCTCGTCCTCCACCGTGCGGTCCCGGCCCGCCAGGAAGCCGACCGCCATCTGCGGGATCATCAGGGCGCTCATGAGCGCGATCGGCAGGCCCCAGCCGCCGCTGTGCTGGTAGAGGACGCCCACCAGGAGCGGCCCCGGGATGGAGATCAGATAGCCGGTGCTCTGCGCGAACGCCGACAGCTGGGCCACGCCCGGGCCGGTCCTGGCCCGCATGCCGACCATGGTGAGGGCGAGTGGGAAGGCACAGTTGGCGACGCCGAGCAGCAGCGCCCAGGCCCAGGCGCCGGCGGCCGGCGCGAGGTACAGCCCGGCGTAACCGGCCAGGCCGCAGACGCCCAGGGCGAGCACGATCGGGCCCTGGTGCGGCAGCCGTGTGGCCAGGCGCGGTATGACGAAGGCCAGGGGCACGCCCATCACCATGGTGACCGCGAGCAGCAGCCCCGCGGTGCCCGCGGGCACGCCGGCGTCCCGGAAGATCTGCGCCATCCAGCCCATGGTGATGTAGGCGGCGGTCGCCTGGAGCCCGAAGAAGACGGCCAGGGCCCAGGCAGTGCGGCTCCGGGTGATCCGCAGCCGCGGCGTCTCCCCGGCGGCGGACCCGGCGGGAGCCGAGCCCGGCGTCTCCCGGTCCCGCGCCGACCGGTCGCCGTCGGGCTCCGGGCCTACGGCCCGCTCCCCGGGCCGTGTCCCCGAGCCCCCGGCCCGCTCCGGCCCGGTCTCCGCGCCCCGGCCCCGCTCCCCCGGCCCGGGCGCGACTCCGCCCCGCTCCCCCGGCCCGGACACCGCCGTGCTGGCCCCACGCCCCCGAACGAACGGCAGCCACGGCAGCACAGCCGCCACGGCCAGCCCCGCCCACAGGGCGAGGCCCGACTGCCAGCTGCCGCCCAGGGCGTCGGTCAGGGGCACCGTGACCGCGGCCGCGAGGGCTGTGCCCAGGGCGAGCGCCATGGAGTACAGGCCGGTCATGGAGCCCACGCGGTCTGGGAACCAGTGCTTGACGATGACCGGCATCAGGACGTTGCTGACCGCGATGCCCATGAGGGCGAGAGCGCTGGCGGCCAGGAAGCCGGCCGTGCCGCCGGCGTACGGCCGGACCGCCAGGCCGGTGGCGATGGCGGCCATGCCGGCGCACACCACGGCGCCGGCGCCGAAGCGGCGGGCGAGCCGCGGGGCCATGACGCCGAAGACGGCGAAGCACAGCGGCGGCACGGAGGTGAGCAGCCCGGCCACGCTGCCGCTCATGCCGAGTCCGTCGCGGACCTCCTCCAGGAGGGCGCCGAGGCTGGTGATGGCGGGGCGGAGGTTCAGCGCGGACAGCACGATGCCGAGGACGAGCAGCCGCGTCGTCCACGCGCGCGTGGCGGAGCCGCCGGGTTCCCGGGCATCGTGCGCGGCCGAGCCGCGTACGGTCGGGGGCGTCATCGTCCGGGTTTCCTCACTAGCCATGCGGCCCATCATAGAATCATAGGATGATTGACTGTCCACTCCGCTCCCTGCCGGGCCGCGCTCCGGCGCCCCGGCCGTGCCAAGGTGTGCCATGCCCCTGAGCCATCCCCGACGTTCGGCCCTCTCCGAGCAGGTCATCGCCGCCCTCCGGGCCCAGATCACCTCCGGCGAGTGGCCGGTCGGCTCCCGCATCCCGACCGAACCCGAGCTCGTCGAGCAGCTGGGTGTCGCCCGCAACACGGTCCGCGAGGCCGTCCGCGCCCTGTCGCACAACGGCCTGCTGGACATCCGCCAGGGCTCCGGCACGTATGTCGTGGCGACGAGCGAGCTGGCGGGGGTGATGCAGCGGCGGTTCGCCGGTGCCGACCCCCGGCACATCGCCGAGCTGCGCTCCACGCTCGAGTCGGCGGCCGCCCGGCTGGCCGCCGAGCGGCGCACGGAGAAGGACCTCAAGCAGCTCGACGCGCTGCTGCTGCGGCGTGAGGAGGCCTGGGAGTCGGGTGACGCGGAGGCGTTCGTGACGGCGGACGCGACCTTCCACCTGGCCGTGGTGTCCGCCTCCCACAACGACGTGATGACGGCCATGTACGCGGACCTGGGCGAGGTCCTGCGGGACTGGCTGCGCGAGGACGTCGGCGAGGAGCTGACGCCGGAGACCTACCTGGAGCACGGGCGGCTGCTCGACGCGATCCGCGCGGGTGACGCGGCGCAGGCGGCGGCGGAGGCCGCGCGCTATCCGTTCCTGTGCCGCCTGGGCGGGATCAGCGCGCCCGCCGGTGACTGATCCACACGTCGCCGACTTCCTTCCAGCAGCGTCCCGTCAGCCGTACGGTCTGCGCGGGCCCGGCCTCCACCGGGGTGCTGTCGGTGTCGATGTCCCACCAGCGGGCGCACTCGACGTGCAGGCTCACACGGTCGGCCTCGGGGTACGGGTTGTGGCAGTACACGGTCACCTTGGAGCCGGTGACGCGGACCCGGCACGCGGCGCCGAAGGGATCGGCCGACTCGTGATCGTCGGCGGGCACGTGCGCGTGGGGCACCGCTTCGTACGCCAGGGTCAGCACGAGGGCGACGGCGAGGGACACTGAGGCCGTTCGGCGGGACAAGCGCACAAGGGGACCTCCTCGGCCGTGCTGGGGAGGGGATCGCGTGGTGAACGCGTACTCCAGGGTGCCCGGTTGTGTGCCTCCCCCGCCCGGCCGGATGAGCCGAACGGGTGACGCCCCGCTCCCCGCGCACTGCGGGGAATCGGGGCGCCTTCGGTGTACGAGAGATCAGACTCCTACGGGAGATCAGACTCCTACGGAGGTCAGGCTCCGATGGCGTGCAGACCGCCGTCCACGTGGATGATCTCGCCGGTGGTCTTCGGGAACCAGTCGCTCAGCAGCGCGACGATGCCGCGGCCGGCCGGCTCCGGGTCCTTCAGGTCCCACTCCAGCGGGGAGCGGGAGTCCCACACCGAGGCCAGCTCGCCGAAGCCCGGGATGGACTTCGCGGCCATGGAACCGATCGGGCCCGCCGAGATCAGGTTGCAGCGGATGTTCTGCTTGCCCAGGTCACGAGCCATGTAGCGGCTGGTGGCCTCCAGGGCGGCCTTGGCCGGGCCCATCCAGTCGTACTGCGGCCAGGCGTACTGCGCGTCGAAGGTCAGACCCACGACGGAGCCGCCGTTCTGCATCAGCGGCAGGCAGGCCATGGTGAGCGACTTCAGGGAGTACGCCGAGACGTGCATGGCCGTGGCGACCGACTCGAACGGCGTGTTGAGGAAGTTGCCGCCGAGGGCGTCCTGCGGGGCGAAGCCGATGGAGTGGACGACGCCGTCGAGGCCGCCGAGCTCCTCGCCGACGATGTCGGCCAGGCGGCCGAGGTGCTCGTCGTTGGTCACGTCGAGCTCGATGACCTTGGTGGGCTTGGGCAGCTTCCGGGCGATCCGCTCGGTCAGCGTGGGCCGCGGGAACGCGGTCAGGATGATCTCGGCGCCCTGCTCCTGGGCCAGCTTGGCGGCGTGGAAGGCGATGGAGGACTCCATCAGCACACCGGTGATCAGGACGCGCTTGCCCTCGAGAATTCCGCTCATGGTGATCAGTGACCCATTCCCAGTCCGCCGTCAACGGGAATGACGGCTCCAGTGATGTACGAGGCGTCGTCCGAGGCGAGGAACCGCACCGTCGCGGCGATCTCCTCCGGCTGCGCGTACCGGCCGAGCGGGACCTGCTTCACGATGCCGGCGCGCTGCTCGTCGGAGAGCACCGCGGTCATGTCGGTCTCGACGAAGCCGGGCGCGACGACGTTGAAGGTGATGTTGCGCGAGCCCAGCTCACGGGCGAGGGAGCGCGCGAAGCCGACGAGGCCGGCCTTGGAGGCGGCGTAGTTGGCCTGCCCCGCGGAGCCGAGCAGCCCGACGACCGAGGAGATCAGGACGACGCGGCCCTTCTTGGCGCGCAGCATGCCGCGGTTGGCGCGCTTGACCACACGGAAGGTTCCGGTGAGGTTGGTGTCGAGGACGGACGTGAAGTCGTCCTCGGACATGCGCATCAGGAGCTGGTCCTTGGTGACACCGGCGTTGGCGACGAGGACCTCGACCGGGCCGTGGGCCTCCTCGATCTCCTTGTAGGCCTGCTCCACCTGCTCGGCGTCGGTGATGTCGCACTTGACGGCGAGGAAGCCCGCCGGGGGCTCACCCGAGCGGTACGTGATGGCGACCTTGTCGCCGGCATCGGCGAAAGCACGGGCGATGGCGAGGCCGATGCCCCGGTTGCCTCCGGTGACGAGAACCGAGCGGCTCAACGGATCACCCTTTCGGTAGCGGTCTGATACCCCGCCCGGGCGCCTGGACGACAGGCGGCGATGACAGGCGGCTTCTCCGAAAACCTATCGGTCCGGGCACGCCCGCGGACAATCGGGCACCGACAGTGGCGTAGGGGACTCACTGTCGGGTCCCTACAGAAACCCGTGCACCCGGGTCGGGAAACTCATGGCCCGCGCGCGGGCCGAGACGACATGATCGGAACAGTCACCAAGTACGGCGACCACGCTCACCTCGACAGAAAGAGACGGCGGTGCCTCATACCATCGACGAGGCCTTCACGGCCCTCCCCCTACGCGCCCTCGCCGACGCGGCCCTCGCACGCGCGCGTGCACTGGGCGCCGAGCACGCGGACTTCCGGTTCGAGCGGGTGCGGGACGCCTCCTGGCGGTTCCGGGACGCCAAGCCCGCCGGGTCCTCGGACACCACCGACCTCGGGTACGCGGTGCGCGTCGTGCACGGCGGCACGTGGGGTTTCGCCTCGGGGGTGGACCTCACTCTGGACGCCGCCGCCAAGGTGGCCTCCCAGGCG
Organism: Streptomyces sp. NPDC045955; assembly: GCF_056430805.1. Taxonomy (NCBI): domain Bacteria; kingdom Bacillati; phylum Actinomycetota; class Actinomycetes; order Kitasatosporales; family Streptomycetaceae; genus Streptomyces; species Streptomyces sp. NPDC045955. Next base: position 433,724 of record NZ_JBWKKY010000006.1, on the reverse strand, counting down.
GTGGCCATGGCGAAGCTCTCGGCGCAAGTGATCAAGGCGGCGGGGTCCGACGAGCGCGTGGAGCTGGCCGACGAGCCCGTGCACGCCGACAAGACATGGATCTCGTCGTACGAGATCGATCCGTTCACCGTGCCCGACGAGGAGAAGGCCGGGCTGATCGCGGACTGGAGCGCGCGGTTGCTGGCGGCGCGGGGGGTGGACCATGTCGACGCCTCGCTGCTCACCGTCCACGAGAACAAGTTCTACGCCGACACCGCCGGGACCGTGACCACACAGCAGCGGGTGCGGCTGCACCCGGTGTTCAACGCCGTGTCGGTGGACGAGTCGAGCGGCGAGTTCGACTCGATGCGCACCCTCGCCCCGCCCGTGGGACGCGGCTGGGAGTATCTGCGCGGCACCGGCTGGGACTGGGAGAGCGAGCTGGAGCAGATCCCGGAACTGCTCGCCGAGAAGATGCGGGCACCGAGCGTCGAGGCGGGCCTGTACGACCTGGTCGTCGACCCGTCCAACCTGTGGCTGACCATCCACGAATCCATCGGGCACGCCACCGAGCTGGACCGGGCCCTCGGCTACGAGGCCGCGTACGCGGGCACCTCCTTCGCCACCTTCGACCAGCTGAACAAGCTGCGCTACGGCTCGGAGCTGATGAACGTCACCGGCGACCGCACCGCCGAGCACGGGCTCGCCACCATCGGATACGACGACGAGGGCGTCCAGGCGCAGTCCTGGGACCTGGTGAAGGACGGCACGCTGGTCGGCTACCAGCTGGACCGGCGGATCGCGAGACTGACCGGCTTCGAGCGGTCCAACGGCTGCGCCTACGCCGACTCCCCCGGGCACGTGCCGGTGCAGCGCATGGCCAACGTCTCACTGCGGCCGGACCCGGCCGGGATGTCCACCGAGGACCTGATCGGGGGCGTGGAGCGGGGCATCTACGTCGTCGGCGACCGGTCCTGGTCGATCGACATGCAGAGGTACAACTTCCAGTTCACCGGGCAGCGCTTCTACCGGATCGAGAACGGGCGGCTCGCCGGGCAGCTGCGGGACGTGGCCTACCAGGCGACGACGACCGACTTCTGGGGCTCGATGGCCGCCGTCGGCGGGCCGCAGACCTACGTCCTGGGCGGCGCCTTCAACTGCGGAAAGGCCCAGCCGGGCCAGGTCGCGGCCGTGTCGCACGGCTGCCCTTCGGCCCTCTTCAAGGGCGTCAACATCCTCAACACGACCCAGGAGGCCGGTCGATGAGCGGGCGTATCAGCAAGCCGCACGAGATCGTCGAGCGGGCCCTCGAACTGTCCCGGGCGGACGGCTGTGTCGTCATCGCCGACGAGCGGTCCACCGCCAACCTGCGCTGGGCGGGCAACGCGCTGACCACGAACGGGGTCACGCGCGGACGCACGCTCACCGTCATCGCCACGGTCGACGGCAAGGAGGGTACGGCCTCGGGGGTCGTGTCACGGTCCGCCGTGACGGCCGACGAGCTGGAGCCCCTGGTGCGGTCCGCCGAGGCCGCCGCGCGCGGCGCCGGGCCCGCCGAGGACGCGCAGCCGCTGGTCACGGGTGTGGCACAGGCGCCGGAGTTCACGGAGGCGCCGGCCGAGACCTCCTCCGCCGTGTTCGCCGACTTCGCTCCGGCTCTCGGCGAGGCCTTCGCACGCGCGCGTGCGGGCGGCCGGGAGCTGTACGGCTTCGCCAACCACGAACTGGTGTCGACGTATGTGGGGACGTCCACGGGGCTGCGGCTGCGGCACGACCAGCCGAACGGGACGCTGGAGGTGAACGCCAAGTCGCCGGACCGGACCCGGTCCGCCTGGGCCGGTCGCTCCACGCGGGACTTCAAGGACGTCGACCCGGCGGCGCTGGACGCGGAGCTGGCCGTGCGCCTCGGGTGGGCCGAGCGGCGTGTGGAGCTGCCCGCGGGCCGGTACGAGACGCTGCTGCCTCCGACGGCCGTCGCGGACCTGCTGATCTACCAGATGTGGTCGGCGTCGGGCCGGGACGCGGTGGAGGGCCGCACGGTGTTCTCCAAGCCGGGCGGCGGTACGCGGGTCGGCGAGAAGCTGACCGACCTGCCGCTGACGCTGCGCAGCGACCCGAACGAGCCCGGTCTGGAGTCGGCGCCCTTCGTGATCGCGCACTCCTCCGGTGGCGACCAGTCGGTGTTCGACAACGGGCTGCCGCTCGGGGCCACCGAGTGGATGAGCCGGGGCGAGCTGCGGCATCTGACGACCAGCCGCCACAGCGCCGGGCTGACCGGGCTGCCTGTGGCGCCGAGCATCGACAACATCGTCCTGGACGGGGGCGAGGACCGCTCCCTGGAGGAGATGGTCGCGAACACCGAGCGCGGGCTGCTGCTGACGTGCCTGTGGTACATCCGGGAGGTCGACCCGGCGACGCTGCTGCTCACCGGTCTGACCCGGGACGGCGTCTACCTGGTCGAGAACGGCGAGGTGACCGGCGAGGTGAACAACTTCCGCTTCAACGAGTCGCCGGTCGGTGTCCTCGGCCGGGCCACGGAGGCCGGGCGGACCGAGAAGACGCTGCCCAGGGAGTGGAGCGACTGGTTCACCAGGGCCGCGATGCCCGCGCTGCGCGTTCCCGATTTCAATATGAGCTCTGTCAGTCAGGGCGTATAACCTCGTAGTCGGCTGTCACCCGACTGCCCGAAGATCATCAAGGAGACACGAGAACCGTGACGGACATCGTCGACGAGCTGAAGTGGCGCGGGCTGTTCGCCCTGTCCACTGACGAGGACGCTTTGCGCAAGGCGCTCGCGGACGGTCCCGTCACGTTCTATTGCGGCTTCGACCCGACGGCCCCGTCGCTGCACGTGGGGCACCTGGTGCAGGTGCTGACCGTGCGCCGGCTCCAGCAGGCCGGTCACCGGCCGCTGGCGCTGGTCGGCGGTGCCACGGGCCTGATCGGCGACCCGCGTCCGACCGCGGAGCGCACGCTGAACGACCCGGAGACGGTCCGCGGCTGGGTCGACAAGCTGCGTGGCCAGATCGAGCCGTTCCTCTCCTTCGAGGGTGAGAACGCCGCCGTGATGGTCAACAACCTCGACTGGACCGAGAGCCTGTCCGCGATCGAGTTCCTCCGGGACATCGGCAAGCACTTCCGCGTCAACAAGATGCTGACCAAGGACTCCGTCGCCCGGCGCCTGGAGTCCTCCGAGGGCATCAGCTACACGGAGTTCAGCTACCAGCTCCTCCAGGGCATGGACTTCCTCCAGCTGTACCGGAGGTACGGCTGCACCCTTCAGCAGGGTGGCAGCGACCAGTGGGGCAACCTCACGGCGGGCCTGGACCTGATCCACCGGCTGGAGCCGGACGCCACGGTGCACGCCATGGCGACACCGCTGATGACCAAGGCGGACGGCACCAAGTTCGGCAAGACCGAGGGCGGCGCCGTCTGGCTCGACCCGGAGATGACGACGCCGTACGCGTTCTACCAGTTCTGGCTGAACGTGGACGACCGGGACATCTCCACGTACATGCGCATCCTGTCCTTCCGCTCCCGCGAGGAGCTGGAGGAGCTGGAGAAGCAGACCGAGGAGCGTCCGCAGGCCCGTGCCGCGCAGCGTGCGCTGGCCGAGGAGCTGACGACGCTGGTGCACGGCGCCGGCCAGACGGCCGCCGTGATCGCCGCGTCCAAGGCCCTCTTCGGGCAGGGCGAGCTGGCGGAGCTCGACGAGCGGACGCTGGCCGCGGCCCTGTCGGAGGTGCCGCACATCCAGGTCGCCGAGCTCGGCCCGGTCGTCGATCTGTTCGCCGAGGTCGGCCTGGTGGCCAGCAAGTCGGCCGCGCGCCGCACGGTCAAGGAGGGCGGTGCCTACGTGAACAACGTCAAGGTCGCCGGCGAGGACGCGGTCCCCGCCAAGGAGGACCTGCTGCACGGCCGCTGGCTGGTGCTGCGCCGGGGCAAGAAGAACCTGGCGGCGGTGGAGGTCACCGGCGCCTGAGCGCGCGAGAACGCGAGCGAGGGGGCGGTCTCCGGTGCCGGAGGCCGCCCCCTCGCCATGTGCCCCGTTGTGCCCTGCTAGGCCCTTCGTCTGCTTCCCCTGGCCGCCGTCCAGGCCCGGTCGCCGAGACCGACGAGGATGACCGCCATCACCAGCTGGAAGACATGCCGCCACCAGTCGATGCCCGCTGTGGCGTCGACGCCGGCCGCCCGGGCGATGGCGTTGCCCGCGATGGCGCCGATCATGCCCAGGATGACGGTCAGCCACAGGGGGACGTGCTGCTTGCCCGGAATGATCGCCTTGGCGAGCAGACCGAGTACCAATCCCACGATGATCGCCCACAACCAGCCCATCGCTGCCTCCTCGTACGGCTCGACGTGAGCACTACGCCCAGTGTCGGCCCAGGTGCCCTGCGCCGCATGCCGGGGATGGCCGTACGTAGCACGGCGCAGGCCGTTCGCCCGGGCCGGACCGGCCCCGGTCTCGTAGCCGACGCAGGCGCGGCGTAACGTGGTAGCTGCCCTGGGCAGGGTCCCCGACCGGCCGAGGGCGGCTACGGGGCGGGGAGAGGCCTATACGGGCGGATGGTGGAATGCGATGCGGAAGCAGCATGGCGGCGGACACCCCCAGGTTTTCCGGATCACCGGCGCCCGGGCCGGACTTCAGGAGGACGTCCGCGGGCGGCAGCGCCGGTACGTGATCTCGATGACGGTCCGCACGATCTCGGTGATTCTCGCGGCCACACTGTGGAACGTCGAACGGCACGTCGCCGTCGTGGCGTTGGTGCTCGGGCTGGTGCTGCCGTACATCGCCGTGGTGATCGCGAACGCCGGGCGCGAGAACGCGCCGTCCCTGCCGTCCACGTTCGTGGTACCGCCGGTGCGGCCGATGATCGCGCCGCCGGACACGCAGGACGGCCCCGCGGAATCCGTCGCGGAAGACGCCGTGTCCGGGACGGTACCGGGGGCGCGGGCCGAGTCGCCGGAGCGGTAGGGGCCCTCGGGGGCGGGTCGCGAGCGACGTCATCTTCCCGCCAAGCTCAAGAAAAGCTCAGATCAATCATGTGGTTCCGGTGCCGGGCGCGGGGTTACCCGTGACATACTTCGTACGCGCTCCGCATCCCCCGTCGGAGCGACGGACCGACGCCGGGCAGCTCCCCCCGTGGCTGCTCGGCGTCGCCTTTTCTGTGTGCAGTGGTGAGACGAAGCTGTGAGTGACGAGACGCCCATCTGTTCCGCGAAGGGCTGCCGTGCGGCTGCCGTGTGGGTGCTGGCGTGGAACAACCCGAAGATCCATACGCCGGAGCGGCGCAAGACGTGGCTCGCGTGCGAGGAGCATCGCGAGCATCTGTCGCAGTTCCTCGGGGTGCGGGGATTCTTGAAGGACGTGGTTCTGCTGAAGGAATGGGAGTCCTCGCAGAAGCCTTAGCCACCGATCGCTGACATGGGGCGGTCCGGCTGCACGAAGGACGGGTCGTCCAGGCCCGCTCCCGCCTTCTTGCCCCACATCGCCAGGCGCCAGATGCGGGCGATCTCCTCGTCCGGGGCGTCCGAGCGGAGGGCGGCGCGCAGGTCGGTCTCCTCCTGGGCGAACAGGCACGTGCGGATCTGTCCGTCGGCGGTGAGGCGCGTGCGGTCGCAGGCCGCGCAGAAGGGGCGGGTGACGGAGGCGATCACGCCGACGACATGCGGGCCGCCGTCGACCAGCCAGCGCTCCGCCGGTGCCGAGCCGCGTGCCTCGTCGCCCTCGGGGGTCAGCTCGAAGCGCGTGCGCAGCGAGGTCAGGATGTCGCCTGCCGTGATCATGCCGTCGCGCTTCCAGCCGTGCTGGGCGTCCAGGGGCATCTGCTCGATGAAGCGCAGCTCGTAGTCGTGCTCCACGGCCCAGGCCAGCAGGTCCGGGGCCTCGTCGTCGTTGAGGCCGGGCATCAGGACCGAGTTGACCTTGACCGGGGTCAGGCCGGCGTCGCGCGCGGCGTGCAGGCCCTCGATGACGTCCTTGTGGCGGTCGCGGCGGGTGAGGGTCTTGAAGACGTCCGGGCGGAGCGTGTCGAGGGAGACGTTGACCCGGTCCAGGCCCGCCGCCTTCAGGGCCGCCGCGGTGCGCTTGAGGCCGATGCCGTTGGTCGTGAGGGACATCTGGGGGCGCGGCTCCAGGGCCGCGACGCGCTCGACGATGCCGACCAGGCCGGGGCGCAGCAGGGGCTCACCGCCGGTGAAGCGGACCTCCTCGATGCCGAGGGAGGTGACCGCGATGTCGATCAGGCGGACGATCTCGTCGTCCGTGAGGAGGTCCGGCTTGGCCAGCCACTGCAAGCCCTCCTCGGGCATGCAGTACGTACAGCGCAGATTGCACCGGTCGGTCAGCGAGACCCTCAGGTCGGTGGCCACTCGGCCGTAGGTGTCGATGAGCACGTGGGCCCCCTCCCTCGACGCGGATCGTGCCCGGAGCACTTCTTCTCCACACCTGAGAGCCTACGTGACACCACTGACATCACCACAGGCCCGATCCCACGACGCGGGACGCGGCCGCACCGCAGGGACCTGGAGGTTCCTACGACGCGGCCGCGCGAGGGGGTTCGTGCTCAGTGGGCTCCGGTGCCGGTCAGGGACCGGACCTCCAGCTCGGCGTACTTCTTGACGTCCGGTTCTTCCTTGGACAGGACCGTGCCGAGCCAGCCCATGAGGAAGCCGAACGGGATGGAGATGATGCCCGGGTTCTTCAGCGGGAACCAGGCGAAGTCGACGTCGGGGAACATCGCCTTGGGGTCGCCGGAGACCACGGGCGAGAACAGCACCAGGCCGACGGCGACGATCAGACCGCCGTAGATCGACCACAGGGCGCCCTGGGTGGTGAACCGCTTCCAGAACAGGCTGTAGAGGATCGTCGGCAGGTTGGCGGAGGCCGCGACGGCGAAGGCGAGCGCGACAAGGCCGGCCACGTTCAGGTCGCGGGCCAGGGCGCCGAGCCCGATGGAGATCACGCCGATGAAGACGGTCGCCCAGCGGGCCGCGCGCACCTCCTCGGCGCCGGAGGCCTGCCCCTTGCGGATGACGTTGGCGTAGATATCGTGCGCGAAGGACGACGACGAGGCGAGGGTCAGGCCGGCGACGACGGCGAGGATCGTCGCGAAGGCCACCGCCGAGATCGTGGCGAGCAGGATCGCGCCCCAGGTCGAGTCGACGCCGCCCAGGTGCAGGGCGAGCAGGGGTGCCGCCGTGTTGCCAGACGGGTTGGAGGCGATGATCTCCTCCTGCGAGATGAGCGCGGCGGCGCCGAAGCCGAGCGCGATCGTCATCAGGTAGAAGCCGCCGATGATGCCGATGGCCCAGTTCACGGACTTACGGGCGGCCTTGGCGTCGGGCACCGTGTAGAAGCGGATCAGGATGTGCGGCAGGCCGGCGGTGCCGAGCACCAGGGCGATGCCGAGGGAGATGAAGTCCAGCTTGGAGGTGCCGGTCGCGCCGTACTGGAGGCCGGGCTCCAGGAAGGCGGCGCCTTTGCCGCTGTTCTCGGCGGCCGTGCCGAGCAGGTCGGAGATGTTGAAGTTGAACTTGAGCAGCACCAGGAACGTAATGAGGATCGTGCCGCCGATGAGCAGCACGGCCTTGATCATCTGGACCCAGGTGGTGCCCTTCATACCGCCGATGGAGACGTAGACGATCATCAGGACGCCGACGAGGGCGACGATGAGGATCTTGCCGGCGTCGGAGGTGATGCCGAGCAGCAGCGAGACGAGGACGCCCGCGCCGGCCATCTGGGCCAGCAGGTAGAAGATCGACACGACGATGGTGGACGTGCCGGCTGCGGTGCGGACCGGGCGCTGGCGCATGCGGTACGCGAGCACGTCGCCCATGGTGTAGCGGCCGGAGTTGCGCAGCGGCTCGGCCACCAGGAGCAGGGCGACCAGCCAGGCGACGAGGAAGCCGATGGAGTAGAGGAAGCCGTCGTAGCCGAAGATGGCGATCGCGCCGGCGATGCCGAGGAACGACGCGGCCGACATGTAGTCGCCGGAGACGGCGAGGCCGTTCTGGAAGGCGCTGAACTGGCGTCCGCCCGCGTAGAAGTCGGCGGCGTCCTTGGTCTGCCGGCCCGCCCAGATGGTGATGCCGAGGGTGGCCAGGACGAACAGCGCGAACAGGGTGATGATCAGCGGGCGGTGCTCGCTGGCCTCGTTCGCGGCGAGAAGGGTCTGCTGTGCGGTGCTCATGCGCCGCCCTCCATCCGGGACTTGATGGCCTCGGCCTTGGGGTCGAGCTTCGCGGCGGCGTGCTTCGAGTACCACCAGGCGATGAGGAACGTGGTGACGAACTGGGCGACGCCGAAGACGAGGGCGACGTTGATGTTGCCGAACAGCTTGGTGCCCATGAAGCCGCCCGCGTAGTTCGACAGCAGGACGTACAGCAGGTACCAGGCGATGAAGGCGACGGTCAGCGGGAAGGCGAAGGAGCGGTAGGAGCGGCGCAGTTCACCGAACTCCGCGCTCTCCTGCACCTCGCTGAACTCCTCGGGTGAGGGGAGTTTGTGTTGCTCTTTCGAGGGGGGCGGTGCGTCGGTGGCCACGGAGAGTCTCCTCGCGATGACGGAAGCGGTTGTGAACAGGGACGGAGGCGAGTGTCCTCGCGCTCCTTGTCCAACGTCACGGCGGCACGCGAGAACCGGTTCAACCGCGCGGCGTTCTTTCCGAAGTCGTTTCGACAAAACGTTGCTGGCCAGCGAGAGCGCGGGATAGCTTCGCCCTGCACCACCTCGTCATGTACCTGCCCGAGCACCACCTGTGCCTCGGGCCGGTTTCGTTTCCGGAGGATGTGGAGACCCCATGTCTCACTTGCGTTCCAGACGCCGGCTCGCCCTCGCCGTGCCCGTCGTGCTGTCTCTGACGGCCTCGCTCGGCTTCCTGCCCGCCGCCGCGTCGGCGGCCCCGCAGGCGGAGTCGGCCACCCGGACGGCGGACGCGCCGACCCTGGCGTACGTCGTCAACACCAAGACGGACCGGCACACGATCGCGTCGGTGAAGAAGGCGATCGGAGAGGCCGGCGGCTCGGTCGTGGCCACGTACGAGCGGATCGGCGTGATCGTCGTCCACTCCTCGAACGCCGACTTCGCCAAGACCGTACGCAAGGCCCGCGGGGTCCAGTCGGCGGGTGCCACGCGTACGACGCCCCTGACGGCCGCGGGGACCAAGGAGGAGGGCGCGGTCGAGTACCTGACGGCCGCTCAGGCCAAGCGCACCGAGGCGGCCTCGGCGAAGACACCCGAGAGCGAGCCCCTCGAGGCCGACCAGTGGGACCTGCGCGCGATCGGCGCCGACAAGGCCGCGAAGATCGACCCGGGCAGCCGCAAGGTGACCGTCGCCGTGATCGACACCGGCGTGGACGACACCCACCCCGACATCGCCCCGAACTTCTCCGCGTCCCAGTCCGCCAACTGCGCGGGCGGCAAGCCCGACACCAGCGAGGGCGCCTGGCGGCCGTACACCGCCGAGGACTACCACGGCACGCATGTCGCGGGTGAGATCGCCGCCGCGCGCAACGGAATCGGCGTGGCCGGCGTCGCACCTGGTGTGAAGGTCTCCAGCATCAACGTGACCGACCGGGCGAACGGTCTCTTCTACCCGGAGAGCGTGGTGTGCGCCTTCGTGTTCGCCGCCGACCACGGCGTCGAGATCACGAACAACAGCTACTACGTCGATCCGTGGCTCTACAACTGCATGGACGACCCCGACCAGCGGGCCATCGTCGACGCGGTCAACCGGGCGCAGCTGTACGCGCAGAAGAAGGGCACGCTCAACGTCGCCGCGGCGGGCAACTCCAACCACAACCTGGACGCGGACGCGATCGTCGACGATTCCAGCCCGGACGACTCCACCCCCGTCGAGCGCACCATCGACCCGCACGAGTGCTTCGACGTGCCGAACCAGCTGCCGGGTGTCGTCACGGTCAGCTCGACGGGCGTCGACAACGTCAAGTCGTACTTCTCGACGTACGGCAAGGGCGTCGTCGACGTCGCGGCGCCGGGTGGCGACCGGCGCTACCAGATACCCGACACGCCCTCGAAGGACGGCCGCATCCTGTCCACCCTGCCCAACGGCGCGTACGGCTTCCTCCAGGGCACCTCGATGGCCTCCCCGCACGCCTCCGGCGTCGCCGCGCTGCTGAAGTCCAAGCACCCGTGGGCGTCCCCGGCCCAGCTCCAGGCCCTGCTCAAGGCACAGGCCGACCGGACGGCCTGCCCCGAGTCGTACGACCAGGACGGTGACGGCACGCAGGACGCGGTGTGCGAGGGCGGCGAGCGCGTCAACGGCTTCTACGGGTACGGCATCGTCAACGCGCTGCGCGCCGTCGAGTGACGCGCGTTTCCCGGACTTTCCGCACAACCCGCTCGTACCGCGAACGAACTGGAGACACCATGACTGCGCCGCACGCGCGCTACCGCCGCGCCGTCGCGATCCCGGCCGGGATGGCCGTGGCCACGGCCCTCGCGTTCCTGCCGAGCACCACGGCCACGGCCGCCGACGAGGCGCCCGCGCCGGTCTCGGCCGACGCGACCTCGCTCAGCTACGTCGTCAACGTCAAGCCGGGCCACGGCACTTCGGCGTACGTGAAGAAGGCCGTCGGCAAGGCCGGGGGCACGATCGTGACGTCGTACGACCAGATCGGCGTCATCGTCGTCCACTCCTCGAACCCCGACTTCGCCAAGAGCATCCGCAAGGTGCGCGGGGTGCAGTCGGCCGGTGCCACCCGTACCGCGCCCCTGCCCACGGCGGTGACGGCCGACCTGGGCACGCCGAAGGCGCTGAGCGCGGCCGAGGTCGCCAGGGCCGAGGCCCCGGCCGGCCAGGACCCGCTGGAGCCGCAGCAGTGGGACCTGCCCGCCATCAATGCGGACAAGGCGCACGAGAAGTCGCTGGGCAGCAAGAAGGTCACGGTCGCCGTGATCGACACCGGTGTCGACGACACCCACCCCGACATCGCGCCCAACTTCGACCGCAAGGCATCGGTCAACTGTGTCTCGGGCAAGCCGGACACGTCCGACGGGGCCTGGCGGCCGGGCGCCGCGGAGAGCCCGCACGGGACGCACGTGGCGGGTGAGATCGCCGCCGCGAAGAACGGCGTCGGCATGACCGGTGTCGCCCCCGGGGTGAAGGTCTCCGGCATCAAGGTGTCCAACCCGGACGGCTTCTTCTACACGGAGGCCGTGGTGTGCGGCTTCGTGTGGGCGGCCGAGCACGGGGTCGACGTGACGAACAACAGCTATTACACCGACCCCTGGTACTTCAACTGCAAGAACGACCCGGACCAGAAGGCGCTGCTGGACGCGGTCGGCCGGGCTTCGCGGTATGCGGAGAAGAAGGGCGCGGTCAACGTCGCGGCGGCCGGCAACGAGAACTACGACCTGGCCTCCGACGAGATCACCGACCCGTCGTCCCCGAACGACTCCACCCCGGGCGACCGGGTCGTCGACCCCTCCAAGTGCCTCGACATCCCGACCCAGCTGCCGGGTGTCGTCACGGTCGCGGCGACGGGCGCGAAGGGCATCAAGTCCTCCTTCTCCAACTACGGTCTGGGCGTGGCCGACATAGCCGCCCCGGGCGGCGACTCGACCGCCTACCAGAAGCCGGACGCGCCGGCCACGAGCGGCCTCATCCTGGGCACGCTGCCCGGCGGCAAGTGGGGTTACATGGCCGGTACGTCGATGGCGTCCCCGCACGTCGCGGGCGTCGCCGCCCTCATCAAGTCGACGCACCCGTACGCCTCTCCGGCCCTGGTGAAGGCCCTCCTGTACGCCGAGGCCGACGCCACGCCGTGCACGGACCCGTACGACATCGACGCCGACGGCAAGATCGACGCGGTGTGCGAGGGCTCGAAGAACCGCAACGGCTTCTACGGCTGGGGCATCGCGGACGCGCTGGACGCGGTGACCAAGTAGAGCTCGTGTGGAGGTAGTCCGGGCCGGGCGGGGGCACCCGCCCGGCCCGCTTCCTGTCTGGGGCAGGATTCCTTGTCATGGACGTGTACGAGGACCCGGCGACCTGGACGGCTCAACCGGTCCGGCCGAGATGGCAGTTGGCCCTGCGGTTCGCCGGGAGTGTGGTGTGGTTTCCGGTGGTGTGTGTGCTGTGGGCGGCGGTGGCGGCTGCGTTCCTCGTCGTCGGCATGTTCGCCGAGGTGATCACGGTGTTCAGCAACACCCTCGAACGCGGCTACCTGCGCGCCATGGACGTGATGCTGAACCGGGTCGCTCGCCTGGCCTCCTGGTGTGTGTCCTGGCCGGAGCTGCGCCATGAGGGAGATGCCGAGTACTACAAGGCGCGCGTGGACAAGGCGGTCGCGAAGCGGACCGCCCGGGCCTCGGCTCCGATCGAGCCGAACAAGCCGCGGCCGCCGGTCGAGTGCGCGATACCGCTGCGGGCCTACCGGGGCGTCGGCGGGTGGTACGTGGCCGAGGTCGCGCTCGCGCAGGGATGGGAGCTGCGGCCGACGGACGTGCGCAAGGAGGTCCGGTTGTGGTGGTCGGCCGCGTCGAAGGCCGCCTGAGTTCGTCCCCGGGGATTTGCCGAGCCATGTGAAGGCTGGTGAAGATCTCGGGGTGACTTTGACAAGACCCGTCGCCGTCCTGGTGCTGGTGGCACTGGCCGCGCTGATACCGCTGTTCGGCCCCTCCTCCGCGCTGCACGGCACCGGGGAGGCCGCCGCCCCCGGCGCCGGCGGCAGCGCCCTGCTGCGCACGGTGCTGTTCGCGGCGCTGTGCGTACCGATCGGCGAGCTGTTCGTGAACCGGCTGGCGCGTTCCGTGCCGGGCACGGAGGAAGCCGTCGGCCACCCGGTCGTGCCGCGCAGCTGGTCACCGTTCGCGGCCGCCGCCGGTTTCGTCGCCGCGTTCGGGCTCGCCTCGGTCGTGGCCACGGGCAATCTCGTCCCTGACAGCCCGTCGGACGTCGACGTCGGCGGGCTCTACGCGTCCCGGGACGGCAAGCTCGCCCTGCTGGAGGTCAACGCGTTCCTCGTGGCGGGGCTGTGTGCCGTCTCGCGCCGGCCGGCCACGCAGCTGTGGCCGCTGGGCGCCGTGGTCGTCGCCGAGGCCCTGCGCGCGCACCCCGCGACCGAGCACACCCCGCTGACCGGCTCCGGGCTGACGCTCGTCCACCTGACCTGTGCGGCACTGTGGGCGGGCGGTCTGCTGCACGCGCTGCGGACCCTGCGGCTGTGGCACGGCCGGTACGGCATGCAGGCGGGCGCGGCCCTGCTGGGTCTCTACGCGCGCATGGCGGCCGTTCTGCTCGCTGCCATCACCGCGACGGGCGTGTGGAGTTCGCTGCGCCGGATGCGGCCGGAGACGGTCCTGGAGCAGCTGACGACGACGGCGTACGGGCGGACCCTGCTCGCCAAGGTGCTCCTCGTGGCCGCCGTCGCCGCCCTCGCCCTGTGGGCCCGGCGGCGGCTGCGCCGGGCGGCCGACCCGCTGACCGCCTGTACGCCGGCGTGGGCGGAGGTCGTCGCGCTGGGCCTGGTGGTCGCCGTGTCCGGACTGCTGACGGCCCTTCCGCTCCCGATCCGCTGGTGACGCTCCCCCGCCGCCGCTGATCCTCAGGCGGCGCGCATCTCTCCGTACGTCGCGGCCGGTGCCCTGCGCGCGTTGAGTGCCCCGAGCGTGCCGCCGGCCAGCAGGGCCTGGGCGGCGACGTACGTGAGCATGATCCAGAAGTCCGGCCGGGGCGGCTGCGGCCAGTCGGCGACGCCGGTCACGATGAGCGTGTCGGACAGCAGGAAGAGCGCACCTCCGAGTCCGGTGAAGAGGCCGAGCCGGAGGGCGGCCCGGTACGCCATGGCCGTGAGCAGGAGGCTGTACCCGGCGACGGGCAGGCGCAGGTCCGCGGGCAGGTCCGGCCACAGCAACGCGAGCGTCGTGACGAGGGCGGTGGCGTAGCCCAGGGCGAGGAGGGCCGCACGCGCGCGTGGGACCGCGTACCGGCTGCCGTGCCGTGCGAAGAGGACGAGGTAGCAGACGTGCCCCGCCGCGAAGCAGCCCATGCCGGCGAGGAAGGCGGGCTCGGCGTCGGACAGCAGCAGCACGTCCCCGCCCCAGCCGGACAGCAGGGCGGCCACGAGCGGCCGGGGCGCCCGGCGCAGGACGGCCCAGAGCGCCAGGAGCGGCAACAGCAGCGGCTTGGCGAGGGCGTGCCCGGCGTCGAAGCCGGCCGCGAGACAGACGAGGTCGACGACGACGGCGAGACCGAAGGCGCCGAGGAGGAGCCGGGAGTGGCTCACGCCGACGCGTTTTCAGCGGCCGTACCGGCGGTGGACACCGGGGCCGCGGCCGGCGCGGGCCCCCACCCCGGCCCCCGGAACACGCGCCCCGCGCGCTCACGCCAGTCGCGCGCCGCCTTCAGGTCCCTCGCGATGGACACGTACTCGTGGGTCGCCACCTTCAGCGGGTTGTACGTGTCGATGTTCTTGGTCAGTCCGTACACGGGCCGCACGGTCTCGGCGACGAAGGACCCGAACAGCCGGTCCCAGACGATGAGGATGCCGCCGAAGTTGCGGTCGAGGTAACCGCCCTGGGAGGCGTGGTGAACCCGGTGGTGCGACGGGGTGTTGAAGACGAACTCGAACCAGCGGGGCATCTTGCCGATCCGCTCGGTGTGGATCCAGAACTGGTAGACGAGGTTCGCGGAGGAGCAGAACGCCAGCGCGGCCGGGTGGACTCCGGCGGCGATGAGGGGGACGTAGAACGGCCACACCGTCAGGGACGTCCAGGGCTGGCGCAGCGCGGTGGTGAGGTTGAACTTCCGGCTGGAGTGGTGGACGACATGGCAGGCCCACAGGATGCGGATGACGTGGTGGCCGCGGTGGGACCAGTAGTAGAAGAAGTCCTGCGCGAGCAGCATCAGCGGGACGGTCCACCACAGGACGGGGACGCGCAGGGGCGTGAGTTCGTAGAGGGCCGTGTAGAGGGCGACGATCGGGATCTTCCAGACGAAGTCGAAGACGATACTGCCGAGTCCCATGCCGACGCTCGTCGCGGCGTCCTTCGCCTCGTAGCCCGCCGCGTCCTCGTCGGGGTGGAGACGGCAGCTCACCATCTCGACCACGGTGAGCAGCACAAATGCGGGTATCGACCACAGCACGACATCGGGCAGGTTCGGCATGCCTGAACCGTAGGGCGGCCGTCCCGTCCCGGCCAGACGTTGTTACCGACAAGTATTACCGACGGTACGCGCTTGCTTCTTGGCGATCTCCGCCAAACCGAGCGGAACGACTGTCCCTGAGCCTCGGTCAGACGTACGCCTCACGAACGGACAGACCAGACAAGGTGCCTGAAGGGGTATCGGAAGAGCGGAGCGCGCGCACCTGGCGGACGGCGGTGTCAGTCGCGGCCCGTATCCTCAGTGACCATGCTGGAAGACCTGACGACCGCAGCGTTCTCTCCCACGGCGTGGCCGGCCGCGTACCCCAAGGGGTACGCGGTCGTTGACGTGGAGACCACGGGCCTCGCCCGGGACGACCGCATCATCTCGGCGGCCGTCTACCGGCTGGACGCGCGCGGTGAGGTCGAGGACCACTGGTACACGACGGTCAACCCGGAGCGCGACCCCGGCCCCGTGTGGATCCACGGACTGACGAGCGAGGCGCTCGAGGGCGCGCCCCTCTTCCAGGACATCGCCGAGGAGTTCACGGCCCGGCTCGAGGGGCGGGTGCTCGTCGCGCACAACGCCGTCTTCGACTGGCAGATGATCGCCCGGGAGTACGCGCGCGCGAAGTGCGAGGCGCCGGTGCGGCAGCGGCTGTGCACCATCGCGCTCTCCAAGGAGCTGGGGCTTCCCTTGCCCAACCACAAGCTGGAGTCGCTCGCCGCGCACTTCGGCGTCGTCCAGCGGCGGGCGCACCACGCGCTGGACGACGCGCGCGTGCTGGCGGAGGCGTTCCGCCCCAGCCTCAGGGCCGCGGCGGCGAGCGGCGTACGGCTGCCGCTGCACGAGTGCCGGCCGCTGACGGAGTGGTCGGACCGCCCCGTCACGCCCCGCATCGGGCAGCAGGCCGGCCCGCGCGGCTACGGCGGCTACCGCCAGAGCAGTTGGCGCCCCGCCCGGAAGCGCCCCGCCTGCCCCTACCCCAACCCGGGGCGCTACGAGGCGGGCGGGCGGCTCAAGCAGGGCATGCGGGTCGCCTTCTCCGGCGACACCTCGACCGAGCGGGAGCTGCTGGAGGACCGGGCGACCGAGGCCGGGCTGCATGTGGCCACCAGCCTGTCCCGGCTGACCAGCCTGCTCGTCACGAACGACCCGGATTCGGGCACGTCCAAGGTGGTCAAGGCCCGGCAGTTCGGCACGCCGATCGTGGACGAGGCGGCGTTCGGGCAACTCCTCGCGGATGTGGAGCCGGCGGCGGAGGCGTGACCGTACGGACGGGTGATTGGCGGGCGACTCGCCCGGCGGCCGCTCGCCCCGGCCAGCGTGACGGCTCACCCTGTGGCGCATGGCGACTTGTGAGGTATGTGGCAATCAGTACGGAATGACCTTCGAGGTGCATGCGCAGGGGGCGGTGCACGTCTTCGACTGCTTCGCCTGCGCGATCCACCGCATGGCCCCCATCTGCGAGCACTGCAGGGTACAGATCATCGGCCAGGGCGTCGAGGTCGAGGGCCACTGGTTCTGCGGAGCCCACTGCGCCCGCGCGGAGGGAAAGGTGGGAATTGTCGACAAGGTCTGAACCCGTACCCGCCTGAGAACACCCCACGACCGAGTTGTACGGTCGTGGGGTGTACCGCTTCCTGATGTCCCGGCAGTGGGTGATCCTGACGCTCATCGCCCTGCTTCTCATCCCCACGATGATCAGGCTGGGCATCTGGCAGATGCATCGCTACGAGGAGCGCACCGCCCGGAACCAGCTGGTCACCGACGCGCTTGCGGCCGAACCGGTGCCCGTGGAGAAGCTCACCGCGCCCGGGCACACCGTCACCAGCACCGAGCGGTACCGGACCGTGACCGCGAAGGGCCGCTTCGACACGGAGGACGAGGTCGTCGTCCGTCGCCGCACCAACTCCGACGACGAGGTCGGTTACCACGTCCTGACCCCGTTCGTCCTCGACGACGGCAAGGTTCTGCTGGTCAACCGGGGCTGGATCCCCTCGGACGGCCCGAGCCAGACCACGTTCCCGAAGGTCCCCGCACCGCCGGGCGGCGAGGTGACCGTCAAGGGGCGGCTGATGCCGAGTGAGACGACCGCGGCGAGCGGGATCAAGGACCTCAAGGGCCTGCCGGACCGGCAGATCATGCTGATCAACAGCGAGCAGGAGGCCCGGCGCCTGGACGCGCAGGTGCTCGGCGGCTACATCGCGCAGACGGCTCCCGAGCCGAAGGGCGACACCCCCGAGCTGCTCGGCGACCCCGGCAAGGAGGACGCGGCGCTGAACTACGCGTACGCCATCCAGTGGTGGCTGTTCTCCGCCGCCGTCCCGGTCGGCTGGGTGGTCCTGGCCCGCCGCGAGGCCCGCGACCGGGCGCAGGCGGCGGCCCGGGAAGCCGACGCGAGTGAGACGGAGCCGGCGGCGGTGTGACCTCCGCCGGCCCTCCCCGGCCGCGTCAGCAGCAGCGCCCCTGCCGGCACTCCTCCCGGTGCGACCGGTTCAGCACCTGAGTCAGTTCCCGCACGTACCAGCGCACCGCCCGTGCCCAGCGCACCGCCCTCACGTCCGGGCCCCCGCCAGCGGCTCGTCCGGCACGTCGAGGCGGGACTCGACGTACGGCGCCTCGGTGACCGGAGCCGAGCCCGGGGCCCGTATCGCCCGCACGCAGACCACCGCGGCGTTGCCGATCACGACGGCCACCAGCAGCAGGAACAGGGCGATCAGCACACCGTCGACCGTGGAGTTGGTGACCACGGTGTGCATGTCGTCGAGGTTCTTGGCGGGCGGCAGGACCTGACCGGCGTCGAGGGCGTCGGCGTACCGCGCGCGCTGGGCGAAGAAGCCGATCTTCGGGTCGGCGGAGAAGATCTTCTGCCAGCCCGCGGTGAAGGTGATGGCCACGACCCAGGCGAGCGGGACGCCCGTGACCCACGCCCAGCGCAGCCGGCCGGACTTGATCAGGATCGTGGTGCAGACGGCGAGGGCGATCGCGGCGAGGAGCTGGTTCGCGATGCCGAAGAGCGGGAAGAGCTGGTTGATCCCGCCGAGCGGGTCGGTGGCGCCGGAGTGGAGGAAGTAGCCCCAGGCCGCCACGACGAGGGCGCTGCACACCCAGATGCCCGGCTTCCAGTTGACCCGGCCGGCCTGCTTCCACACGTTGCCGAGCATGTCCTGGAGCATGAAGCGGCCGACGCGGGTGCCCGCGTCCACCGTGGTCAGGATGAACAGCGCCTCGAACATGATGGCGAAGTGGTACCAGAAGGCCTTCATCCCGGCACCGCCGAAGACCCCGGAGAAGATCTCCGACATGCCGACGGCCAGGGTCGGGGCCCCTCCGGAGCGAGCGATCAGCGTCTGCTCCTCCACGGCCTTGGCTGCCTGGGTGAGCTGGTCGGGGGTGATGGTGAAGCCGAGGCCGGCGACGGCGTGGGAGGCCGACTCGGCGGTCGTGCCGAGGAGGGCCGCCGGGGCGTTCATGGCGTAGTAGAGGCCCGGTTCCAGGGTCGCCGCGGCGATCAGCGCCATGATCGCGACGAACGACTCCATCAGCATGGCGCCGTAGCCGATCATCCGGACCTGGGACTCCTTCCGGATCAGCTTCGGTGTGGTCCCGGAGGAGACCAGCGCGTGGAAGCCGGACAGCGCTCCGCAGGCGATGGTGATGAAGAGGAACGGGAACAGCGCCCCGGCGAAGACGGGCCCGGCACCCGACGAGGCGAAGTCGCTCACCGCGTCCGTGCGCAGGACCGGCGCCGCGACGACCACGCCGACCGCGAGCAGGGCGATAGTGCCGATCTTCATGAAGGTGGAGAGGTAGTCGCGCGGGGCGAGCAGCATCCACACCGGCAGGACGGAGGCGACGAAGCCGTAACCGACGAGGCAGAACACCAGGGTCGTGGGACTGAGCGTGAAGGCGGAGGCCAGCGAGGACTCCTGGATCCAGCTGCCGCCGACGATGGCGAGCAGCAGCAGGACCACGCCGATCAGGCTGGTCTCGACGACCCGGCCCGGACGGATGACGTGCAGCCAGAAGCCCATGAACAGGGCGATGGGGATGGTCATCGCGACGGAGAAGGTGCCCCAGGGGCTGTGGGCGAGGGCGTTGACGACGACCAGCGCCAGCACCCCCAGCAGGATGATCATGATGGCGAACACGGCGATCAGGGCGGCGGCCCCGCCGGCCCGGCCGATCTCGTCGCGGGCCATCTGCCCGAGCGAGGTGCCGTCCCGTCGCATCGACAGGAACAGCACGACCATGTCCTGCACCGCGCCCGCGAAGATCACCCCCGCGACGATCCACAGGGTGCCCGGCAGGTAGCCCATCTGGGCCGCGAGCACCGGCCCCACCAGCGGCCCGGCGCCGGCGATGGCGGCGAAGTGGTGCCCGAGCAGCACCCGGCGGTCGGTGGGGTGGTAGTCGACGCCGTCCTCGAGGCGTTCGGCGGGGGTGGCCCGGCGGTCGTCCGGCTGCAGGACACGGCGGGCGATGAACCGGGAGTAGAAGCGGTAGGCGATGGCGTACGACCCGAGCGCGGCGATCACCAGCCAGACCGCGGAGATCCGCTCGCCACGCGCCAGGGCGAGCACGCCCCAGGCGACCGCGCCGAGGAGGGAGACGGCCGTCCAGAGCAGAATCGGCCGAGTTCTGGACTTTTCCGGCACTTCTGGTCCGGATTCGGGCAGGGCTGATGCGGGCATGGCGGCTCCTCACCTCGACGGGTGTGCACAACAGGGAGTGCGGATCAGCGGTGCCGATCCGTCAGCGCGTACGCGGCGAGCAGGCACAGGCCGCAGCCCGGCACCCAGGCGAGCTGGTACCAGTAGAAGAACGGCGTCCCCGCGAGGCGCGGACCGGCACCGGCGTACAGCGGGACCCACAGCAACCCGGCCGCGGGTGCGAGCAGCAGCAGGGCGACGGCGACGCGCCGTAGCCGGGGGTGCCCGGTGCGTGCCATGGCCTGTGCTCCTCTCCCGCTCGCTGTCAGTCTGTGCAAGAGTTGCGCACTCGCCGGAAGTGGTTGACAGGGCGTTCGAGAAAGATTTCCCGCCGGTTTCCTGTCCTCCGGACGGGCCGTCCGCGCAACTCTCGCGCGAGGGCACAGGCACACCAAGGACGGTGACCCATGGCTGACGACGCCATGACCGCGACGTTCCTCGCCGTGATCGGCGGGGCGTCACTGCTCGCCGTCACCGCGCGGCGGCTGCGCCCGGTCGACCGGCTGCCCTCCCTGGAGGGGTGGGCCCTGGCCGACCGCTCCCTCGGCCCCGGCTGGACCTGGCTGCTGCTGGGCGGCACGATCTTCACCGCGTACACCTTCACCGCCGTACCCGGACTGGCCTACGGCAACGGCGCGCCCGCCTTCTTCGCCGTGCCGTACACGGTGATCGTCTGCCCGCTCGCCTTCGTGCTGCTGAGCCGGCTGTGGAGCGTGGCCCGGCGGCACGGCTACATCACCGCCGCCGACTTCGTGCGCGGCCGGTACGGGTCGCCGCCGCTGGCCCTGGTGGTGGCGCTGACCGGGATCCTCGCCACGATGCCGTACCTGGCGCTGCAACTGCTGGGCATCAGGGCGGTCCTGACGGCCGGGGGCGTGTACCCGCGGGGCGCTGCCGGGGACCTGGTGCTGGTCGGGCTGTTCGCGGGGCTCGCGGTGGCGACGTACCGGCACGGGCTGCGGGCGCCGACCGTCATCTCCGCGCTGAAGGCGGTGGCGGTGTTCGTCTCGCTCACCGCGGTGACCTGGCTGGTCCTCGCACGGCTGGGCGGACCGGGGCCCGTCTTCGAGGGCGCGGCGCAGCGGCTGGGCGGCCCGGCGCTGCTGCTGTCCCCCGCGCAGCAGCCGGCCTACGCCTCGCTCGCCCTCGGCTCAGCCCTCGCCCTGCTGATGTACCCGCACGTGCTCACCGCCGGTTTCGCCGCCGACGGACCGCGCACCCTGCGCAAGGTCTCGGTGGCGCTGCCCGCCTGGACCGGGCTGCTCGCGCTGTTCGGGTTCCTCGGCATCGCCGCCCTCGCGGCGGGGGTGCGGGCGCCGCGCGGCGGAGCCGAGGCGGCCGTGCCGATGCTGGTGGACCGGCTGATGCCGGCGCCGCTGGCCGGCCTGGTGTTCGCCGCGATCACCGTGGGGGCGCTCGTCCCGGCGGCGGTGATGTCGATCGCCGCGGCCACCGGCTTCGTCCGGAACGTGTACGTCGAGTACGTCCATCCGACGGCCACGCCGAAGCGGCAGGTGCGGATCGCCAAGGCGGTGTCGCTCACCGCGAAGGTGGGGGCCGTGGCGTTCGTGTTCGGGCTGCGCGACCAGGACGCCGTCAACCTCCAGCTGCTCGGCGGCGTGTGGATCCTGCAGATCTTCCCGGCCGTCGCCGTCGGGCTGTTCACCGGGTGGCCGCACCCGCGGGCGCTGCTCGCCGGGTGGGCCGTGGGCATGGCGTCGGGGACGTACCTGGTGGTGCGCGAGGGGTTCTCCCCGATCGTGCCGCTCGGCACGGGCGCCCGGCCGCTGGAGATCTACGCCGGGCTCGCCGCCCTGCTGCTCAACCTGACCGTCGTGGTGGCCGGCACCGCGTTGCTGACCCGCCTCGGCGTCCCGCGCCCCGCCGACACGACCGACCTGCCGTCCCGCCTGACCGTCCGGCGACGCCCGGAGACCGGAGCGAACAACCCGTGAGACGCAGACAGAACCCCACACTGCCACCAGCAACGGCACCGGCACCGGCACCGGCACCGGCACCGGCCGAGCCTCTCGCTCCCCCGGCCGGCGACTCCGCCGACCCGGAGCGCGAGGCCGACGTCGCCCACCTCTTCGAGCTGCACTACTCCTCGATGCTGCGCCTCGCCGTCCTGCTCGGCGCCGACGACCCGGAGAACGTCGTGGCCGAGGCGTACTACCAGATCTACCGCAAGTGGCGGCGGCTGCGGGACGCGGCCGCGGCGGAGGCGTATCTGCGCTCCACCGTCTGCAATCTGACGCGGATGCGGATCCGGCACCTCCAAGTCGCCCGCAGACACGAGGAGAACGCGCCGGACGACACGGTCGCCTCCGCCGAGCACGCCGCGCTGCTGCGGGACGACCAGCGCGTGCTGATCGACGCGCTCCAGCAGCTGCCGCCCCGGCAGCGCGAGGCGCTGGTGCTGCGGCACTGGCTCGGTCTCAAGGAGAGTGAGATAGCCGCCGCGATGGGCATATCCGGCGGTTCGGTCAAGACGCACACGGCGCGCGGCATCGCCGCCCTGACCCAGGCGATGGAGGCCCGGCGATGACGCATCGAGACGCGACTCCGTCGCATGACACCAGCCCGGACCGAGCCGGTCACGACCGCACCGAGGAGGAACTGCGCGAGGCGCTCCGGGTGCTGGCGGGCGGGGTGCTTCCCGACCCCGACGCGTACCGCACGGCGCGCGGTGAGTGGCTGCGGCGCGAGCGCCGGCGGCGGCTCGTGCTCGCCGTGCTGATCGCCGTCGTCTTCACGCTGGCCACCCTGATCGGCCTGTGGGTGCTCAATCAGGCCCCGTCGGACCCGGGGGTGATTTTCTCGGGCACGCCCGCTCCCGTCGCCGACGGCACGTCACTCCCCCGGCCCTCGCCCTGATTGCAGCGCCGACTTGCCGGGAACCCGCACTCCGTGGACCCGAGCATCGAGGACTACGCACTCATCGGCGATGAACAGACCGCCGCACTGGTCGGCACGGACGGATCCGTGGACTGGCTGTGCCTGCCCCGCTTCGACTCGGCCGCCTGCTTCGCCAAGCTGCTCGGTGACGAGGACAACGGCTACTGGCGCATCGCCCCCATGGGGGCCGGCCGGTGCACCCGGCGCGCCTACCGCCGCGACACCCTCGTCCTGGACACCGAGTGGGAGACCGGGCACGGGACGGTCCGCGTCACCGACCTGATGCCGCAGCGCGACCAGGCCCCCGACCTCGTACGCGTCGTCGAGGGCCTGGACGGCGAGGTGACGCTGCACAGCGTCCTCAAGCTGCGCTTCGACTACGGCTCGATCATCCCCTGGGTGCGCCGGGCCGACGGCCACCGCGTCGCCGTCGCCGGCCCTGACTCGGCCTGGCTGCGCAGCGAGCCTGAGGTGCGCAGCTGGGGCGAGGACTTCGGAACCCACGCGGAGTTCACGGTCCGCAAGGGCGAGAAGGTCGCGTTCGTCCTCACCTGGCACCCCTCCCACGAGGAGCGCCCGGCGCTCGTCGATCCGTACGAGTCGCTGCGGCACAGCGTCGAGGACTGGCGGGCGTGGGTGGCGCGCTGCCGCTACGACGGACCGTACCGGGACGCCGTCGTCCGCTCCCTGATCACCCTCAAGGCACTCACCTACGCCCCGACCGGCGGCATCGTCGCCGCCGCGACCACCTCACTGCCCGAGGAGCCGGGCGGGGTGCGCAACTGGGACTACCGCTACTGCTGGCTGCGCGACTCCACCCTCACCCTGGGCGCGCTGCTGGCCGCGGGCTACCAGGAGGAGGCGGAGGCCTGGCGGAACTGGCTGCTGCGCGCGGTCGCGGGCGACCCGGCGGACCTCCAGATCATGTACGGCGTGGCGGGCGAGCGGCGGCTGCCCGAGTTCGAGCTGCCGTGGCTGTCCGGCTTCGCCGGGTCCGCCCCCGTACGCGTCGGGAACGACGCCGTGAACCAGCTCCAGCTGGACGTCTACGGCGAGGTCATGGACTCCCTGTCGCTGGCCCGTGAGTCGGGCCTGTCCGCCCAGCCGGACGTGTGGGCGTTGCAGACGGCTCTGATGGACTTCCTGCGCGTCCACTGGCGGCAGCCGGACGAGGGGCTGTGGGAGGTGCGCGGCGGCCGGCGTCAGTTCGTGCACTCGAAGGTGATGGTGTGGGTCGCCGCCGACCGTGCCGTACGCACCCTGGAGCGCCATCCGGAGCTGGACGGCGACCTGGACGGCTGGCGCGCGCTGCGCGAGGAGGTGCACCGCGAGGTGTGCGAGAAGGGCTACGACCCCGGACGCAACACCTTCACGCAGTCGTACGGCTCGCGCGAACTGGACGCCGCGCTGCTGCTCATCCCGCGCGTCGGTTTCCTGCCGCCCGACGATCCACGGGTGATCGGCACCATCGACGCGGTCCGCGAGGAGCTGGACCACGGCGGCTTCCTGCGCCGCTACAGCACCGACGACACGGACGACTCGGTCATCGACGGACTGCCCGGCTCCGAAGGTGCCTTCCTGGTGTGCTCGTTCTGGCTCGCGGACGCCCTGCACATGACGGGCCGTACGAAGGAGGCCCGGGAGCTGTTCGAGCGGCTGGCGGGACTCGCCAACGACGTCGGCCTGCTGTCCGAGGAGTTCGACCCGGTGACCGGCCGGCAGCTCGGCAACGTCCCGCAGGCGTTCAGCCATATCGGCCTGGTGAACACCGCCCTCGCCCTGTTCGGGGCGGAGGGGGCAGGATAGGGACCATGGATCTTGGACTGAAGGACCGGGTGTACGTCGTCACCGGGGCCACCCGGGGCCTCGGCAACGCCACCGCGCGGGAGCTCGTCGCGGACGGGGCGAAGGTGGTCGTCTCGGGGCGGGACGAGAAGAGCGTCGCCGACGCGGCGGCCGTGCTGGGCCCGAACGCGGTCGGGGTGGCCGTCGACAACGCCGACCCCGACGCGCCGGCCCTGCTGATCAGGGCCGCGCGGGAGCACTTCGGCCGCTTCAACGGTGTCCTCGTCAGCGTGGGCGGGCCGCCGGCCGGGTTCGTCTCCGACAACACCGACGAGCAGTGGCAGGCCGCGTTCGAGTCGGTGTTCCTGGGTGCGGTGCGGCTGGCGCGCGCCGCGTCGGCCGAGTTGGAGGCAGGGGGTGTCATCGGGTTCGTGCTGTCCGGGTCGGTGTACGAGCCGATTCCGGGGCTGACGATCTCGAACGGGCTGCGGCCGGGGCTGGCCGGGTTCGCCAAGTCGCTGTCCGACGAACTGGGGCCGCGGGGGATCCGCGTGGTCGGTGTGCTGCCCGGACGCATCGACACGGACCGCGTGCGCGAGCTGGACGCGTTGTCGGCGGATCCCGAGGCGACCAGGGCGGCGTCGGAGTCGCGTATTCCGTTGCGGCGGTACGGGGCGCCCGAGGAGTTCGGGCGGGTGGCGGCGTTCCTGCTGTCTCCGGCGGCTTCCTATCTGACCGGGGTCATGGTGCCGGTGGACGGTGGGGCCCGGCACGGCTTCTGAGCGCTGCTTCCTCCGGGACAGTCAGCTCACCCTCCCCGCACCGTGCTTGACCCCCCGCAGGCGTACCTCCGCCGGCAGTGACGTGAGGCCCGCCGATGTTCTGGCGTGGGTCAGGGCTCCGGTCGTCAGGTCGTGCAGGGCCGTGCCCGGGTCCACGTTCGGTTCCAGGGCGAGCCGTACGCGGGCCTCGGGGGCGCTGCGGCGGCCCCTCAGATGGGCGTGGGCCCGGTCGACGCCGTCGATCCGGGCCGCCTCCTCGGTGAGGGCGTTCTCCAGGGCCCGGCCGCGCAACAGGGCGCCGTCGCCGTCGCCGGTGTCCACCAGGATCTCGGCGAGTCTGCGCCGGCGCAGTACCGCGACCAGCCACCACAGGGCGAGCAGCATCAGTACGGCGAGGACGGCGATGACGACCGGCCACCACCAGCCGTCGTCCCGCCAGCGGGTGCGTTCGGCGTTGCTCAGCAGCACGTCGTGGCGGCTGTGGTGGATCCACCAGGAGGGTGCCGGAGCGCCGAGGCCGACGGCCAGCACGGAGCCGCCCAGCACCAGCAGGACGAGGCCGACGAGCCCCAGGAACACACGGTTGACGACCCTGAGCATCGCGGTCACTCCTTCCGGCCGGGCCGTCGGACGCGCACCGACAGCGCGGGCGGCCGGGAGAGTCCCAGTCCGCGGATCGCGTCGGTGAGCACGGCGTCCAGGTCGGTTCGTACGTCGTCCAGTTCACGGAAATGGGACACGGCGCGGGCCTTCGCCCGCCTGCGGCGCACCCGCACCTGTGCCGACTGCACGCCGGCCACCTCCATGGCCCGGTCGCGCAACGCGGTCGCGGCGGCGTCCCGGTCCAGTCCGGCGCGTACGTCGGGGTGCGTCCGCCGCATCGGGAGCACGTGCCGCAGGCCGGGCGTGGCGGCCAGGGCCAGCAGCCAGAGCCCGAGGGCGGCGGCGACCCCGGCCCCGACGAGCACCCAGGTGTCGTCGAGGGGCCGTTCGGCGAGCCCTCGGGCCAGTTCCCGGCGCCAGCTCATGACGGGCCGGTCGGCGCGCACGGAGGCGATGTCGTAGAGGAACAGTCCGGCAAGTCCCAGGAGCAGCAGAGCGACGATGCCCGCCGGGATGCGGCGTGCCGACCAGAAACGTCCTTCGCGGCCGCCCTCGCTCTCGGACACGGGCGGCGTTCCGTCCCCGCTCGCCTGTGCGGACCGGTCGGGTCCGGTGCCGGTGTCCGGCTTCTGGAGGACGGGCAGCCGCTGTGTGGTGTTTTCGGGCTCGGGCGGCTCGGTGCCCCGGGGTTCGCTCATCGCGTCCTCCCCTGTACCGCGCCGGGCCCGGCGGTCAGATGCAGCCGCTCCACCTGGACGACGACCTCCAGCACCTGCATTCCCACCAGGGCGCCTACCCGTTCGACGACTCGGTGACGCACCTGGCGGCAGCGCGCGCCGACGTCGCAGGGGTAGTCGAGTTCGACGTGGACCCGGACATGCGCGACCTCGTGGCGGACGACGACGGTGGCGGACGGACGGTCGGCGTCGCGTGGCAGCGTTCCGACGGCCTCGAGGGCCGCCTGCGAAGCGATCTTCGCGACGACCCGGTCGGCGATCCGGGTGGCGCCCCGCTCGCCCGGCGGGACGACGGTCAGGGGTCTGTCGAGCTCACCGGCCCCCACGCTCACGGCCGTCACCGCCGCCGTTCACGGGGACGGAAGAAGTCGCCGAAATCCATGTCCCCCTCCAGGAACCGGCCGACGACGTAGCCGACGGCGCCCAGCGCCGCCACCAGCAGGAAGGCGCCGAATCCGCCGAAATACCCGGCGAATGCCAGTGCCATGCCGGCGATCATGCCGACGACGGCCATGCTCATGCTGCGCTCCTCAGCTCCTCATTGGCTGCGATGTCCGGTGGCCGGCGGCTCACTGGATCCGGCGCTCCGGTTCCTCTTCCTCCTCGTCCGGCAGCTTCACGTCGCTCACCGCGATGTTGACCTCGACGACCTCGAGGCCCGTCATCCGCTCGACGGCGGTGATGACGTTCTCCCGTACGTCCCGGGCCACATCGGCGATCGACACGCCGTAGACGACCACGATCTCCAGGTCGAGGGCTGCCTGCACCTCGCCGACCTCGACCTTCACACCGCGTGACACCGACTTGGCGCCGCCGGGCACGCGGTCGCGCACTGCTCCGAACGTGCGGGACAGGCCACTTCCCATGGCGTGCACGCCGTCCACATCGCGTGCGGCGAGCCCGGCGATCTTCTCCACGACGCCGTCCGCGATGGTCGTCCGCCCCCGGGATCCGGGGTCCCCCCCGCCGCGCTTGGTCAGCGGACTCCTGCGCACCGCCGACGTCTCGGTCTCCCCGCCCCGGTTCTCGGTCATGTCAGTCATCGCCGTATGTCCTTTTCGGTTGTCGTCCTTCGACCACCGTAAGCATGGTTGCGTGGATACGCGCCTTTGATGCGGCAGGCTGGAGGAATGACAGCCGACCGGTGGACGCAGGCAGTGAGACATCAGCTGGGCCTCGGCAGGCTGCTGCCGCTGGGTGATGCGCGGGACGGCGCGTGGATCGCCGAGCGGGCGGCAGAGGCGGTGCTGCGGCGCGCGGCGGGGGACGCTCCGGGCGTGCGCCTCGACACGCTCCGTGTCGGGCTCGCCGATCCGGCCGAGACCGGGAGTCCGGCCGTGCCGGCCCCGCCGAGCGGTCTGCCGCCCGGGCCGCTGCGGGTGACGGCGGAGTTCGCGGCCACGGCCTCGCAGCCGCTGCCGACGACGGCGTCCCTGCTGCGGGCGACGCTGGCGACGGCCGCGACGCAGCGGCTCGGTCTGACGGTGACGGAGGTGGATCTGCGCGTGACGGGCCTGCTGGACGAGGAGACGGAACGGCCCGGGCCCGCCGCGCCGCTCCCCGAGCCACCGCACGCCGCCGAGGCCGGGGGCGACGACGAGGGCCGCGTCGCCGCCGCCGCGCTCAAGGTCCCGGGCGTGCTCCGGCTGACCGGCGCGCTGGGCCACCCCGTGCACATCGAGCAACTCCCGGGCGACGACGCCGCCCTGCCGCACCGCCACATCCGGCTGGAACTCGCGGTGCGGGAGGACCACCGTGCGCGCGACGTGGCACGCCAGGTCCGCACCGCGGTGCGGACGACACTGCAGGACCACCCGACGGTGGCGGTCCTGGTGAGCGGGATCGGCTGAGCGACCGGCACCCGGCGGCCGCTCCCCGGGGGACGCCCGTGATCCGGCGAATCCGGCCGGTTCAGTCCCCGATGCCCGCCAGGTCCCGCAGGCGGCGTGCCTGGGACTGGCGTTCCGCGGTGCGCTGGTCGTCATAGGTGCGGTCCTGGGCGCCGCGCAGCAGTGCCTTGGTCTCGACGACCGCGTCGCGGGGCGCGGCGAGCACGGCCGACACGAGGTCGCTGACCGTGTCGTCGAGTTGGTCGGCGCGCACGGCCACGTTGGCCAGCCCGGTGTTCACGGCCTCGTCGGCCGTGACGAAGCGCCCGGTCACGCAGATCTCCAGCGCGCGGGCGTATCCGACGAGTCCCACCAGCGGGTGCGTGCCCGTCAGGTCGGGCACGAGTCCGAGGCTGGTCTCGCGCATGGCGAACTGCACGTCGTCGGCGACGACGCGCAGATCGCAGGCGAGGGCGAGCTGGAAGCCCGCCCCGATGGCATGCCCCTGGACGGCGGCGACGGAGACGATGTCGCTGCGCCGCCACCAGGTGAACGCCTCCTGGTACTCGGCGATGGTCGCGTCCAGCTCGGCGTCACTGCCACGTGCGAGGTCGATGAACGACGGTTCCCCGTCGAAGCCCTCGGGCGTGAACGCCTGCCGGTCGAGCCCGGCCGAGAAGGACTTGCCCTCGGCCCGCAGCACCACGACGCGGACGGAGCCCGGCAGTTGCCGGCCGGCCTCGGTCAGCGCCCGCCACAGAGCGGGGCTCTGCGCGTTGCGCTTGGCCGGGTTGGTCAGCGTCACCGTGGCGATCGCGTCGTCGACGGTGAGCCGTACGCCGTCCTTGTCGAGTACGGGAACGAGGTCCTTGTCGGGCGAAGCCATGGACGCCTCCGAGGTGTGCGGTCAGCTAAGTGACTGCACAGTAACCACCCGGTCGATCAGCCGACCGACCGGGTGGCCACCATCGGAGCCGAGGGGCCACCCGGGGTCAGGCCGTGGCCTTTTTGCCCCGCGTCGCCCCGCCACGCCCTCGCAGCGTGACGCCCGACTCACTGAGCATGCGGTGCACGAAGCCATACGAGCGGCCGGTCTCCTCGGCCAACGCCCGGATGCTCGCACCGGCGTCGTACTTCTTCTTCAGGTCTGCCGCGAGCTTGTCGCGCGCGGCGCCGGTCACCCGGCTGCCCTTCTTCAGAGTCTCGGCCACCCGTGCCTCCTCATGGGAAGTGCGCTCTGGTCTCCTCATGATCACCCCTCCGGGCCCCGATGGCCACCCATTCGGCAAGGTCCGTGAGACAAGGTTGTGACGACGGGAGCGCGTCCCCACAAGCGGAATGCCGAATTCCGAAGAGTGATGTCCGTACACCCGAACGGATTCCCACGGGAAAGACCAGGTCAGAAAGGCGTCGCGGCCGAACCCGGAAGAATCGGGGAGTCGGCCGCGAAATCGATGTAGGACACACCTCGGTACGAGGAGATCTCACACAGATGATGGATCACCGCTAGGCCGAATGATCCATACGCCGTTGATCACGCATTCGATCAAGCGAGGGCGACGAGGTCCGCGTAGTCGGCACCCCACAGGTCCTCGACGCCGTCCGGCAGCAGGATGATCCGCTCCGGCTGGAGCGCCTCGACGGCGCCCTCGTCGTGCGTGACGAGGACGACCGCGCCCTTGTACGTGCGCAGCGCGCCGAGGATCTCCTCGCGGCTGGCCGGGTCGAGGTTGTTGGTCGGCTCGTCGAGGAGCAGCACGTTGGCCGAGGACACCACGAGCGTGGCGAGGGCGAGGCGGGTCTTCTCGCCGCCGGAGAGGACGCCCGCCGGCTTGTCGACGTCGTCGCCGGAGAACAGGAACGAGCCGAGCGTCTTGCGGACCTCCACCAGGTCCAGGTCGGGGGCGGCCGAGCGCATGTTCTCCAGAACCGTGCGCTCCGGGTCGAGGGTCTCGTGCTCCTGCGCGTAGTAGCCGAGCTTCAGGCCGTGGCCGGGGACCACCGCGCCCGTGTCGGGCTGCTCCACGCCGCCCAGCAGCCGCAGCAGGGTGGTCTTGCCGGCGCCGTTGAGGCCGAGGATGACGACGCGGCTGCCCTTGTCGATGGCCAGGTCGACGTCGGTGAAGATCTCCAGCGAGCCGTACGACTTCGACAGGCCCTCGGCCATCAGCGGGGTCTTGCCGCAGGGCGCGGGCTCGGGGAAGCGCAGCTTGGCGACCTTGTCGGACTTCCGCTCGGCCTCCAGGCCGGCCAGCAGCTTGTCCGCCCGGCGGGCCATGTTCTGCGCGGCGACGGTCTTGGTGGCCTTGGCCCGCATCTTGTCGGCCTGCGAATGCAGCGCGGAGGCCTTCTTCTCGGCGTTCTGCCGCTCGCGCTTGCGGCGCTTCTCGTCGGCCTCGCGCTGCTGCTGGTAGAGCTTCCAGCCCATGTTGTAGACGTCGATCTGGGCGCGGTTGGCGTCCAGGTAGAACACCTTGTTGACGACCGTCTCCACCAGGTCGACGTCGTGGGAGATCACGATGAAGCCGCCGCGGTAGGTCTTGAGGTAGTCGCGTAGCCAGATGATCGAGTCGGCGTCGAGGTGGTTGGTCGGCTCGTCGAGGAGCAGCGTGTCCGCGTCGGAGAACAGGATCCGCGCCAGCTCGATACGGCGGCGCTGACCGCCGGAGAGCGTGTGCAGCGGCTGGCCGAGCACCCGGTCGGGCAGGTTGAGCGCGGCGGCGATGGTGGCGGCCTCGGCCTCGGCGGCGTACCCGCCCTTGGTGAGGAACTCCGTCTCCTGCCGCTCGTACTGCTTGAGCGCCTTCTCACGGGTGGCGCCCTGGCCGTTGGCGATGCGCTGCTCGTTGTCGCGCATCTTGCGGATCAGTACGTCCAGGCCGCGTGCGGAGAGGATGCGGTCGCGGGCGAGGATGTCGAGGTCGCCGGTACGGGGGTCCTGCGGGAGATAGCCGACCTCTCCGGAGCGGGTGATGGTGCCGCCGGCGGGCACGCCCTCCCCCGCCAGGCACTTGGTGAGGGTGGTCTTCCCCGCGCCGTTGCGGCCGACCAGGCCGATGCGGTCGCCCTTGGCGACACGGAAGGTGGCGTTTTCGATGAGGACGCGGGCACCGGCGCGCAGCTCGATACCGGAGGCGGAGATCACGGACAGACTCCAGGGCGGATACGGGGGCGGGATGGGCGGCTGAGGACGTTCCCGCCGTCTAATGCGCGAGGAGAAAGGCCATGGGGGACAGTCTAACGGGGCGGTGCAACCACTTTTTCTGCGTGCGGGTGTTCGGTTCGTCTCGCCGGGCCCGTCTCGCCGGGTCGTTGTCAGTGGCGGGTGCCAGACTGGGCAGCAGAACCGGATCATCGGATTTCCGGCGACCGAGCACAAGGGAGTGATCGGTATGGCAGGCACGTCCGGCGGGCGTCCGAGCATCTACCCCACGCTGCTGTACGCCGACGCGAAGGCGGCCGTCCGGCAGCTCACGGAGGCCTTCGGCTTCACGGAGCTGTCGGTGTTCGAGGGCGAGGACGGCGCGGTGATGCACGCCGAGCTGGTGCAGGGCAACGGCGCGGTGATGATCGGCAGCAAGGGCACCGGCAGCGTCTTCGACAAGGCGATGAAGGACGCGGGCACGACCGGGGTGTACGTCGTCGTGGACGACGTGGACGCGCACCACCGCCGCGCCGTGGACCACGGCGCGGAGATCCTGATGCCCCCGACGGACCAGGACTACGGCTCGCGGGACTACATGGCCCGGGACATCGAGGGCAACGTGTGGAGTTTCGGGACGTACGCGCCGGAGATATCGGGCTGACGGCCCGCCCCTAGCTGCCGCCGGTGTGCACCTGGAAGGCGGCCCGGCGTACGGCCTTGGCCAGGGCCGGGTCGGGGTGCGCCGCGGCGAGGGCGACCAGGACCTGCACGGTCCGCGGGTGCCCCACGGCGCGCACTTCGTCCAGCAGCATCGGGACGGTCGGCTGCACGGCGGACTCCAGGTGGCGCACGAGCAGCGGCGCCTCACCGTGGTCGGCGACGGCGGCCGCGGTGTCCACCCACAGCCAGGTCGCCTCCTCCCGGGTGAGGACCTCGTGGGCGTCCTCGGGGTCGGTCCCGTCGTGCTCGGCCAGCCACAGCAGCGCGTACGGCCTGAGCGTCGGCTCGTCCAGCACGGCGCGGACGTCCGGCTCGGCGGGGGCGCCGACCACGCGCAGTGCCTCGAAGGCGAGGCCGCGCAGCAGGGCGTCCTCGCCGCGGGCTGCGGCCAGGAGCTCGGTGACGGCGCTGCCGACGGTGCGGGCGGCGAGCCAGGCCCGGTACTCGGCGCGGGCGGCGTTCGGGCGCAGCTGGGCGCAGCCGCGGAGCATGTCCTCGGCGGCCTGCTCGATGTTCCCGGCGGGGCTCTGCGCGGCGACGCAGATCTGCTCCAGCTTGACCCAGACGGCCCAGCTGCCGAGCGGGGTGAGCGTGGCCTGGCCGTCGCCGTAGGTGAGGGCGCCGACGGAGGCGAGGGCGCGCAGGGCCCAGTCGAGGAGCGGGGCGAGGGGCGCGTCGGTGGGCGCCGGTTCGGCCGGCGGCTCGGGCTGCGGGCCGTAGGGGATCTCGCAGCGTGCGGTGCGCAATTCGGTGACGCGCTGCTCGAGGAGGTCGAGGAGCTGCTCCACGGGGACGGGGCCGGCGGACAGCTGGAGGAACGAGAGCACCTGCGGCATGGCCGAGACGACCTCGGCGACGGCGGCGGGCTCGTGGTCCTCGGGTTGCGGACAGGCGAGCGACCAGGCGTCGAAGAGGGCGACCCAGCCCCGCAGGACGGCACTGTCGTCGCGGTCCCAGGCGCGCAGCCGCCAGCCGGGGCGGGCACTGTCGCCGTGCACCTCGACGAGACCGGCGAGCCGGGCGGTGTCCCAGTCGGCTCTGACCTGATCCGGGGTCAGGCCCAGCTCGTGGGCGGCCCGTTCGGCGGTCGCGGCGGAGAGGGTGGCCTTGCCGTCGGCGGTGGCGCTGCCCCGGCCGGGGCCGAGCTCGGTGTCGGCCCAGCGGGCGACGCGGGCCGCGTCGGCCAGACCTGAGCGTGCCATTCTGGCCAGCTCCGCCGGTGCCGGGGTGCCCTCCGGGGGGCGCGGTGCGGGGCGGCGCGAGCGCCGCTGGTTCATCGCTCTGGGGGCGGCGGCCAGGGGTCGCGGGCGGACGAGTCGAAGCCTGGAGTCGCGCGGGATACGGGACGTCACGAGGGCAGTCTTCCGGTTGACGGTCCGAAAACCCAAACGGAATGTCACGGCGGGCGACGGGGATGGCCAACGCACGGGGCCCCGTGAATGGTCGAGGGCCGCAAACAGGCCAGTGGTACGACGCTAAACGGAATCTTCCCGACCGGTCTGCGGGGAGCGGAACCGGGTGGTTGCGACGGGGCGAAGGGGACGTGAACGGCCGGTGTGGAGGCCGGTGCACGAGGCCGGTGTGCGGGGCCAGGGGTCATATGAGAGGTGTCAGGAAGCGTCGCAGGGCTTCCTCGTAGCCCTGCGGGTCGGCGTTCCACATCGCCGAGTGGGGCGCGTTGCCGACGGTGCGGAAGGCGACCATGTCGGGGCGGGCGTCGGCGAGCCGGCGGGAGAGCTGCCAGGGGGCCACCGTGTCGTCCGGTCCGTGGAAGACGAGTGCCGGGACCCGGAGCCCGGCGGCGGGGGACGCGTCCGGGACGCGGTCGCCGTACAGACCGGTGCGGCCCTGTGCGGCGCGGACCGCCAGGGGCAGCAGCGCGCCCGGGGTGTGGCGGGCCGCGGCGAGGGCGCGCAGGGTGGTCTCCCAGCTGAGCACCGGGGAGTCCAGGACGAGCCCGCAGACGCGGTCGCGCAGCCCCGAGTGCGCGGCGGCGCGCAGGGCCATGGTGGCGCCGGTGGACCAGCCGTGCAGGACGACCTGGCGGGCGCCGTGGCGCACGGCGTAGCGGATCGCCGCGTCGAGGTCGCGCCACTCGGTCTCGCCGAGGTGGTTCAGGCCGTCGGGCGGGCGGGGTGCGCCCAGGTCGCCGCGGTAGGCGAGGGCGAGCACGGGCACGTGGTTGCGGTGCAGGAACCCCATGACGTTCATGGCGAGTTCCCGGGTGGTGCCGAGGCCGTGGACGGCGATCACCCAGGTGTCCCGGGCGCCGGGCACGAACCAGGCGGGCAGGGGACCGAGTTCGCCGGGGATGTCGACGTCGGCGTGTTCGATGCCGAGGGCGGCGCTCGGGTTGCCGACGTGGACGTTGGGGGTGAGCCAGGCCTTGTCGCCGGGTTTCAGGGTGCCGTGCGTGACGCTCTCCAGGCGGCGTACGACGGTGTCGGCGGTGTCCGAGGCGCCGGTCAGGACGGGCCCGACGACCGCGTGGGAACCGTCGCCGGACAGGCCGTAGCGGCCGGGCCGCAGGGCGGCCAGGTCCCGGGTGAGGCTGATCTGCCCCTCGGCGGTGCCGTGCACGGTGAGCCGGGGTTCGGTGGGCAGGGGCCTGCCGGGAGGCGCCTTGAGCGCGGCGTCACTGGCGAACCGTCCGGCGGCCACGGCGGCCGCGCCGGCTCCGATCACGGCGGTGACGGCAGCGGCCGTCGCTCTGGCAGTGCGCACGGCTCCAGTGTCCCGGCGGACCCGGCGACGGACCAGTGGGCGGCAGCGGCGGGGTGATGGGCCCCGGGGGGGCAGCGCGCGGCCCAGACGGGCAGCCCCTCCCCAGGAGAGCCGCGCGGGTTGGCGGCGTCGGCGGCGCACCGGTGGCATCCCCGGCCGGTGCGCCGAGGCAGCCGGGGCGGGACGGGGCGGGACGGGGCGTCCGGGCAGACCCGTCGGCCCGGGGGCGGCAGGCCGGATCCGTCGGCCCGGGGCGTCCGGGCAAGCCCGGCGGGACGGGGCGTCCGGGCCGAGTGTCAGCCGCGTTGCCCGTAGCCCCGCAGTTGTTCCTGGACCTCCGCCAGCTGCTCCCCCGACAGCAGGCTCGGGGACAGGCCCGGGACCGATGCGGCGGTCAGCCACAGGCGGCACATCCATTCCAGCTGGGCCGTGCGGTCGTAGGCCTGGCCCAGGGACGCGCCGTGAGTGACGGTGCCGTGGTTCTGGAGGAGGCAGCCGGAGCGGTCGGCGAGGGCGCGGAGCATGTTCTCGGCCAGCTCGGCGGTGCCGTACGTGGCGTACGGGGCGACCCGGACGGGCCCGCCGAGCGCGGCGGCCATGTAGTGGATCAGTGGCAGCTCGCTCACGAGCGTCGATACGGCCGTCGCGTGCACGGCGTGGGTGTGGACGACGGCACGGGCGCCGGTCGTGCGGTAGACCGCGAGGTGCATGGGCAGCTCGCTGGTCGGGACGAGCGTGCCGAGGACCTGCCGGCCGTCGAGGTCGACGCCCGTCACGTCGTCCGGCTCCAGCCGGTCGTAGGGGACGCCCGAGGGCGTGACCAGGACCGTGTCCCCGACGCGCACCGAGACGTTCCCGGACGTGCCGACGACGAGTCCGTCGGAGACGGTCCGGCGGGCGGTCGTGACGAGTTCCTCCCAGGCGCGCGCCTCCTCAGGGCGCACGCTCCTGCGCCGCGACTCCCCCACGTCTCGTGTGTCCCGCCCGTCGCCTCGCTGCTCAGCCATGCGGCGATCCTGCCAGGCGGGCCCCCAACGCGCCGTCGGGCGGGTCCACTTCAGGCCGGAAGCCGTGTATACGAAAAGGTGCATACCACCCCGCCCCCGGCCGGGACGCGAAAGCCTCGACCACGGACACCCCCGCGCCCCCCTCAGTTCATCTTCCGTTCACTCGGATTACCTACGTTCGACGAGCCAATGACCTCGAACGATTGCCTGGGTAAATGGAAAGCTTCTCGCTGATCCTCGCGATTGTGGTGGTAACCGCACTCGCGTTCGATTTCACGAACGGTTTCCACGACACGGCGAACGCGATGGCCACGACCATTTCCACGGGCGCCATGCGGCCCAAGGTCGCCGTCGCCATGTCCGCCGTCCTCAACCTGGTCGGCGCCTTCCTGTCGGTGGAAGTCGCCAACACGATCTCCAAAGGTCTCGTCGACGAGACCGGCATCCGTCCCGAGGTCATCTTCGCCGCCCTGGTCGGAGCGATCCTCTGGAACCTGCTGACCTGGCTGGTCGGCCTGCCGTCGAGTTCCTCGCACGCCCTGATGGGCGGCCTGATCGGCGCCACGATCGCCTCGGCGGGCGTCGGCGCGGTCCACGGCGACGTGCTGGTCACCAAGGTCCTGATCCCGGCGATCGCCGCCCCGCTGGTCGCGGGCATCGCGGCGATGCTCGCGACCCGGCTGACGTACTCCCTCGGCAAGAAGGCCGACGGCAAGGCCTCCGAGAAGGGCTACCGGGCCGGCCAGATCGCCTCCGCGGGCCTGGTCTCGCTGGCCCACGGCACGAACGACGCCCAGAAGACGATGGGTGTCATCACCCTCGCCCTGGTGGCCGGCGGCGCCGTCGCCCCCGACTCCGACCCGCCCACCTGGGTCATCCTCTCGGCGGGTCTCGCCATCGCGCTCGGCACGTACCTCGGCGGCTGGCGCATCATCCGCACCATGGGCAAGGGCCTGACCGACCTCCAGCCGCAGCAGGGCTTCGCCGCCCAGACCAGCGCGGCCACGGTCATCCTGGCCTCCTCGCACATCGGCTTCTCCCTCTCCACCACCCACTCCGTCTCCGGCTCGGTGATGGGCGCCGGGCTCGGCCGCAAGGGCGGTGTCGTCCGCTGGTCGACGGCGACGCGGATGTTCGTCGCCTGGGGCCTGACGCTGCCGGCGGCGGCCCTGGTGGGCGCGCTCGCCGAGTACGTCACCGGCTTCGGCAGCTGGGGCACCGCGGTGGTGGCCGTCTTCCTCGTCGCCTCCAGCGCGGCGATCTGGAAGCTCTCGCGGCGTCAGGTCGTCGACCACACCAACGTCAACGACACCGACGAGGCGGAGCCGGCCGGTGTGGTGACCACGGCGATGGCCGCGGTGACGCCGCCGCCCACGGGTGGCGCGGCCACGGACGAGCCGAGTGCCACGATCCCGGCACCGGCGGCCCCGGCCCCGGCCGAACGCCGGCCCTCCACCACGACCACCCCGGTCTGATCCCGCCCACTCGGTTACAAGGAGAACCTCTGCCATGAAAATCGACTGGGCCGCCCTCGGTTCCGTCTTCGGCGTCAGCCTCGTGGTCACCGTGGCCCTGGTGGGCCTGTTCACCCTCGGCATCACCGGCCTGTCCCGCCGCGAACGGGCGGTGGCTGCCGGCGGGTCCGCGGGGCTCGCGGTGACGGGCGCGTACGCGTGCTTCGCGGCGTGCGCGGCGGCTGTGGGGTACGGGATCTATCTGATCGTGGCCTGACGGCCTGACCGCACGAGGTTCCCGCCGGGCGGGACAGGACTTCCGTCCTGTCCCGCCCGGTCGTCGTGTGGCAGGGGCGCGGTGTGGGCTTCTGCACACTCTCCCCTCGCAGGTCAACGGCAAGTTGACGACTGATCCCGGCCGTGGTGGACTGCCGGGGCCATTAACGGCGGCAGGAGAGGAAGCCGGTGGAAGTCCGGCGCGGTCCCGCCACTGTCACCGGGGTAGCAATCCCCGGGAGCCAGGAACTCTCACCGCCGGTCTAGTCGAACCAGGGCGTGGACACCCTGAGTGAGGACATATCGCCATGCGCGGCTGCCGATCGAGGTTCAGTACCCCACCCCTGCCCGCCCCTGCGGCCGGCTGAGCCCATGGGTGCCGGTCGCGTCTTCGCGTACGGCGCCGCCGCCGGTCTGATCGGTGACCTGCTGCTCGGCGATCCGCGCCGGGGGCATCCGGTCGCCGTGTTCGGGCGGGCCGCGGGCGCCGTGGAACGGGTGCTGTGGCGGGACCACCGGGGATGGGGCGCGCT
Organism: Streptomyces sp. NPDC045955; assembly: GCF_056430805.1. NCBI lineage: Bacteria > Bacillati > Actinomycetota > Actinomycetes > Kitasatosporales > Streptomycetaceae > Streptomyces > Streptomyces sp. NPDC045955. Next base: position 395,427 of record NZ_JBWKKY010000006.1, on the reverse strand, counting down.
GCACACCGTGGTGTGCGCCGGAGGAGCCGTCGCGCTCGGGGGCGTCGCCGCGCGCGCCGTGCGGGACTCCGCCGTCGCGTCCGTCGCGCTGACCGGTGCCGCCACCTGGGCCGTGGTCGGGGGGACTTCGCTCGCGCGGGAGGCACGAGCCGTCGGGCGTGCCCTGGAGGTGGGGGACGTCGAAGGCGCCCGGGCGCGGCTGCCGCATCTGTGCGGGCGGGATCCGCAGGCGCTCGACGCCGACGGGATCGCCCGGGCCGTGGTCGAGTCCGTCGCCGAGAACACCTCCGACGCGGTCGTGGGGGCGCTCGTGTGGGGGGCCGTCGGCGGTGTGCCGGGGCTCCTCGGGTTCCGGGCCGTCAACACCCTCGACGCCATGGTCGGGCACAAGTCGGCCCGATACCGGCGCTACGGGTGGGCCTCCGCGCGGCTGGACGATCTCGCGGGCTGGCCGGGGGCCCGGCTGACCGCCGTGCTCGCGGCCCTGGCAGGAGACGACCCACGGGGAGCGGTCAGGGCCTGGCGTGCCGACGCCGACCGGCATCCGAGCCCCAACGCCGGGCCCGTGGAGGCCTCGTTCGCCGGGGCGCTCGGGGTGCGGCTGGGCGGGACCCTGTCGTACGGCGGGCGCGTCGAGCACCGGCCCGTGCTCAACGGGGCCGGGCGGGCCGTCGCCACCCGGGACATCGAACGGGCCGTACGGCTGTCCAGGCGTGTCGGCTGGCTCGCGCTCGGCGTCTGTGCCGCCGCGCGCCGCATCGCGAAAGGGAGTACGTCATGACGGGCGGTGGGCTTCTCGTCGCCGGTACCACCTCCGACGCCGGCAAGAGCGTCGTGACGGCCGGGATCTGCCGGTGGCTGGTGCGGCAGGGCGTCAAGGTCGCGCCCTTCAAGGCGCAGAACATGTCCCTCAATTCGTTCGTGACGAAGGAGGGGGCCGAGATCGGGCGGGCGCAGGCCATGCAGGCGCAGGCCTGCCGCGTCGAGCCGACCGCGCTGATGAACCCGGTGCTGCTCAAGCCCGGCGGCGAGAGCAGCAGTCAGGTCGTGCTGCTGGGCAAGCCGGTCGGGGAGCTCAGCGCACGCGGGTACCACGGCGGACGCCAGCAGAAGCTGCTCGGTACCGTGCTGGACTGCCTGGAGCAGTTGCGGGGCACGTATGACGCGGTGATCTGTGAGGGGGCGGGCAGTCCCGCCGAGATCAACCTGCGGCGGACCGACATCGTCAACATGGGGATCGCCCGCAACGCCGGGCTCCCCGTGCTCGTCGTCGGCGACATCGACCGGGGCGGTGTCTTCGCCTCGTTCTTCGGGACGGTCGCGCTGCTGTCGCGCGAGGACCAGAGTTGCGTCGCCGGGTTCCTCGTCAACAAGTTCCGGGGGGACGTCTCCCTGCTGGAGCCGGGGCTCGACATGCTCCAGGGCCTCACCGGGCGGCGTACGTACGGCGTCCTGCCCTTCCGCCACGGTCTCGGGATCGACGAGGAGGACGGGCTGCGCGTCTCCCTGCGGGGAACGGTCCGCGAGTCCGTCGTCGCCCCGCCGGTCGGCGAGGACGTGCTGCGTGTCGCCGTCTGTGCCGTTCCGCTGATGTCCAACTTCACGGACGTCGACGCGCTGGCCGCCGAACCCGGTGTCGTCGTGCGGTTCGTGGACCGGCCGGAGGAACTCGCCGACGCCGACCTCGTCATCGTGCCCGGGACCCGGGGAACCGTCCGTGCGCTGGAGTGGCTGCACGAGCGGGGGCTCGCCGAGGCCCTGGTCCGCAGGGCCGCCGAGCAGCGACCCGTCCTCGGGATCTGCGGCGGCTTCCAGATCCTCGGCGAGCACATCGAGGACGACGTCGAGAGCCGCCGGGGCCATGTCGGGGGGCTCGGGGTCCTGCCCGTGCGGGTGCGGTTCGCCCGCGAGAAGACCCTGACGCGGCCGGAGGGCGAGGCTCTCGGGGAGCGCGTGGAGGGCTACGAGATCCATCACGGCGTCGCCGACGTCCAGGGAGGCGCAGCCTTCCTGGACGGCTGCCGGGTCGGCCAGACCTGGGGCACGCACTGGCACGGCTCGCTGGAGTCGGACGGGTTCCGGCGGGCCTTCCTGCGCGAGGTGGCGGCCGCCGCGGGGCGCCGCTTCGTACCGGCGCCGGACACCTCGTTCGCCGCGCTGCGCGAGGAGCAGCTCGACCGGCTCGGCGACCTGATCGAACAGCACGCGGACACGGACGCGCTGTGGCGGCTCATCGAGTCGGGCGCGCCGCGAGGACTGCCCTTCATTCCACCGGGAGCACCCGCATGAGCACTGTGTTGTTGTTGTCGACCGCCGATACGGACCTGCTGGCGGCCCGGGCCGCCTCCGGTGCCTCGTACCGGATCGGCAACCCGACCCGCGTGGACGTCCGGGAGGAGCTTCCGGCTCTCCTCGACGGCGCGGACATCGCCGTCGTACGGCTGCTCGGCGGCAAGCGGGCCTGGGAGGACGGGCTCGCCGCGCTGAAGGCCTCCGGCGTCCCGACCGTGCTGCTGGGCGGCGAGGCGGTGCCCGACGCGGAGCTGATGGCCGAGTCGTCGGTGCCGGCCGGTGTCGTCGCGGAGGCGCTGAAGTACCTCGTGGCGGGCGGACCGGCCAACCTCGCCGAGCTGGCGCGGTTCCTGTCCGACACCGTGCTGCTCACGGGCGAGGGGTTCGCCGCGCCCGAGCGGATGCCGGAGTACGGCGTCCGGGGCGAGCGCGCGCGGGTCGAGGGCCGGCCGACCGTCGGCGTGCTCTTCTACCGGGCGCACGAGCTGAGCGGCAACACCGCCTTCGTGGACACGCTGTGCGACGCGATCGAGGCGCGGGGCGCCAACGCGCTTCCCGTGTACTGCGGTTCGCTGCGCGGGGCCGACGCGGGGCTGTACGAGATCCTCGGCCGGGCGGACGCCCTCGTCGCCACCGTCCTCGCCGCCGGCGGCACCCACGCCTCGCAGGCCTCGGCGGGCGGTGACGAGGAGTCCTGGGACATCGGCGCCCTCGCCGAGCTGAACATCCCGGTGCTGCAGGGGCTGTGCCTGACGTCCTCACGGAGCGCCTGGGAGGCGTCCGACGCCGCCCTGTCCCCCATGGACGCCGCGATGCAGGTGGCGATCCCGGAGTTCGACGGGCGACTGATCACCGTGCCGTTCTCGTTCAAGGAGCAGGGCGCGGACGACGTGCCCGTGTACGTCGCCGACCCGGAGCGCGCCGCGCGGGTCGCCGGGATCGCCGTACGGCACGCGCGGTTGAAGCACAAGGCGAACGCCGAGAAGAAGCTCGCGCTCGTCTTCACCGCGTACCCGACCAAGCACTCGCGGGTCGGCAACGCCGTCGGGCTGGACACCCCGGCCTCGGCGGTGCGGGTGCTGGACGCCCTGAAGGAAGCCGGGTACGGCCTCACCGCGTACCCGGACCAGGGCGACGAACTGATCCACCGGCTCATCGAGGCCGGCGGGCACGACGTGGAGTGGCTGACGGACGAGCAGCTGGCCGCCGCGCCCGCGCGGGTGCCGCTGGCGGACTACCGGGCCTGGTTCGACAAGCTCGACCCGGAGCTGCGGGACGCCATGACCGAGGCGTGGGGCGAGCCGCCGGGCAGCCTCTACGTCGACGGGGACGACATCGTGCTGGCGTCCCTGCAGTTCGGGAACGTGGTGGTGATGATCCAGCCGCCGCGCGGCTTCGGCGAGAACCCGATCGCGATCTACCACGACCCGGACATGCCGCCGTCCCACCACTACCTGGCGGCCTACCGCTGGCTGGAGAACAGTTTCGGCGCGGACGCGATCGTGCACATGGGCAAGCACGGCACGCTGGAGTGGCTGCCCGGCAAGGGCCTCGGGCTCAGCGGCGGGTGCGCCCCGGACGCCGTGCTCGGGGAGCTGCCCCTGATCTACCCGTTCATCGTCAACGACCCGGGCGAGGGCACCCAGGCCAAGCGGCGCGGGCACGCCACGGTCGTCGACCACCTGGTGCCGCCGATGGCCCGCGCCGACACCTACGGCGACCTGGCCAAGCTGGAGCAGCTCCTGGACGAGTACGCGCTCGTCTGCGACCTGGACCCGGCGAAGGCGCCGGCCGTGCGCGCGCAGATCTGGACCCTCGTGAAGGCCGCCGAGCTCCATCACGACCTGCATGTCGACGAGCAGCCGGACGACGAGGCGTTCGACGAGTTCGTCATGCACATCGACGGCTATCTGTGCGAGATCAAGGACGTGCAGATCCGCGACGGCCTGCACATCCTGGGCGGCGGCCCGGTCGGCGAGCCGCGCGTCAACCTCGTGCTGGCGGTGCTGCGCGCCTCGCAGGTGTGGGGCGGTCAGGCCGACGCCCTGCCCGGGCTGAGGGCGGCGCTGGCGGAGCACTTCGGGCTGGTGGAGAAGGAGCTGCTGGCCGAGCCGGGCGCTCTGCTGAAGGTGCCGGCGGAGCTGACGGAGCTGGTGGCGGGCCCGGCGCGCACCGCCGCCGACGCGATCGACCTGCTGGAGCAGCTGTGCCGGCGGCTCGCGGAGGGCATGGAGGAGCGCGGCTGGGCGGTCGCAGAGGTCCCGGCGCTGGTCCGGGAGGTGCTCGGCGGGGACGTCGCCGACGCCGTGGCGGTGCTGGAGTTCGCCTGCACGGAGGTCGTGCCGCGGCTGGCCGGGACCACCGACGAGATCGGGCACATCCTGCGGGCGCTGGACGGCGGCTACGTCCCGGCGGGTCCCTCCGGCTCGCCGACCCGCGGTCTGGTCAACGTCCTGCCGACGGGGCGCAACTTCTACTCCGTCGACCCCAAGGCGATTCCCTCCCGGCTGAGCTGGGAGGTCGGGCAGTCGCTCGCGGACTCGCTGGTGCAGCGGTACCTGACCGACACCGGTGCGTACCCGAAGTCCGTCGGCCTGACGGTGTGGGGCACCTCGGCCATGCGCACCCAGGGCGACGACATCGCCGAGATCCTGGCGCTGCTGGGCTGCCGGCCGGTGTGGGACGACGCCTCGCGCCGGGTGACCGGGTTCGAGGTGATCCCCCCGGAGGAGCTCGGCCGGCCGCGCATCGACGTGACGGTCCGTATCTCCGGCTTCTTCCGGGACGCGTTCCCGCACGTGGTGGGGCTGATCGACGACGCCGTCCGCACGGTCGCCGAGCTGGACGAGCCCGCCGAGCAGAACTACGTCCGGGCGCACGCGGACGAGGACACCGCCGAGCACGGCGACCGGCGCCGGGCGACCGCCCGGATCTTCGGCTCCAAGCCGGGGGCGTACGGGGCCGGTCTGCTGCCGCTGATCGACGCGCGCAACTGGCGCTCCGACGCCGACCTCGCCGAGGTGTACGCGGTGTGGGGTGGCTATGCCTACGGGCGGGGGCTCGACGGGCGGGCCGCGCGCGGGGACATGGAGACGGCGTTCCGGCGGATCGCGGTCGCCGCGAAGAACGTCGACACGCGTGAGCACGACCTCGTCGACGCCGACGACTACTTCCAGTACCACGGCGGCATGGTCGCCATGGTCCGCCATCTGACGGGCGCGAGCCCCGAGGCGTACGTCGGCGATTCGGCCACCCCGGACCAGGTGAAGACCCGCACGCTGGGCGAGGAGACGCACCGCGTCTTCCGCGCCCGGGTGGTCAACCCGCGCTGGATGGCGGCCATGCGGCGGCACGGCTACAAGGGCGCCTTCGAGATGGCCGCGACGGTGGACTACCTGTTCGGGTACGACGCCACGGCCGGGGTCGTGGACGACTGGATGTACGAGAAACTCAGCGCCGAGTACGTCTTCGACCCGGAGAACCGGGAGTTCATGAAGACGTCCAACCCGTGGGCGCTGCGCGGCATCACCGAGCGGCTGCTGGAGGCCGCCGACCGCGGACTGTGGGCGGAGCCGGACGCGGAGACGCTGGAGCGGCTGCGTGCCACGTACCTGGAGCTCGAAGGCGACTTGGAAGGTGACGACAAGTGAGCACCCCGTTCCCGTTCACGGCCGTGGTGGGCCAGGACGACCTGCGGCTCGCGCTGCTGCTGAACGCCGTGTCGCCGGCGGTCGGCGGTGTGCTGGTGCGCGGTGAGAAGGGCACCGCCAAGTCGACCGCCGTGCGGGCGCTGTCCGCGCTCATGCCGGAGGTGGACGTCGTCCCCGGGTGCCGCTTCTCCTGCGACCCCGCCTCCCCCGACCCCGCCTGCCCCGACGGGCCGCACGCGCCGGGAACCGCCGGCCAGGCCCGTCCGGCCCGGATGGTCGAACTGCCCGTCGGCGCCTCGGAGGACCGGCTGGTGGGCGCGCTGGACATCGAGCGGGCGCTGTCGGAGGGCGTGAAGGCCTTCGAGCCCGGCCTGCTCGCCGACGCGCACCGCGGCATCCTCTACGTGGACGAGGTCAACCTCCTCCACGACCACCTGGTCGACCTGCTGCTCGACGCGGCGGCGATGGGCGCCTCGTACGTGGAACGCGAGGGCGTCTCCGTACGGCACGCGGCCCGCTTCCTCCTCGTCGGCACCATGAACCCCGAGGAGGGCGAGCTGCGGCCGCAGTTGCTCGACCGGTTCGGGCTGACCGTCGAGGTCGCGGCCTCGCGGGACCCCGACCAGCGGGTCGAGGTCGTCAGGCGGCGGCTCGCCTACGACGCCGATCCGGACGGCTTCGCGGCCCGGTGGGCGGACGAGGAGGCCGACGTACGGGCACGGATCGTCGCGGCACGGGAGCTGCTGCCGTCCGTGCGGCTGGGCGACGGGGCGCTGCGCCAGATCGCGGCGACCTGCGCGGCCTTCGAGGTCGACGGCATGCGCGCCGACATCGTGATGGCGCGCACGGCGACCGCGCTGGCCGCCTGGGCCGGGCGTACGGACGTGCTCGCGGAGGACGTCCGGCAGGCCGCGCTGCTCGCGCTGCCGCACCGGCGGCGGCGCAACCCCTTCGACGCGCCGGGTCTTGACGAGGACAAGCTGGACGAGACCCTGGAGGAGTTCTCCGGGGACGACGAGCCGGACCCCGACCCTGACCCCGACCAGGGGCCGGACGGGCCCGGCGGGGGCGGCGGGGACGGCGGACAGCCGGAGTCCGACGACGGGCCGCAGGGCGACGACACCGGCGCCACGCCCGAGGCCGGGGAGAACGGGCAGCCGCAGCCGTCGGGCGCCGGTGAGCAGTCGGCGGTACGGGCTGCCGAGCCGTTCCGGACCAAGGTGCTGAGCGTGCCCGGCATCGGCGAGGGGGCCGCCGGGCGGCGCTCGCGGGCGCGGACCGAGCACGGGCGGACGACCGGGGCCCGGCGGCCTCGGGGCACGCTCACGAAGCTGCACCTGGCGGCGACCGTGCAGGCTGCGGCCCCGCACCAGCGGGCGCGCGGGCGGTCCGGGCCGGGTCTTGTCGTGCGCCGGGACGATCTGCGGCAGGCCACCCGCGAGGGACGCGAGGGCAATCTCGTGCTGTTCGTCGTGGACGCCTCCGGGTCGATGGCGGCGCGGCAGCGGATGAGTGCCGTGAAGGGGGCCGTGCTGTCGCTGCTGCTGGACGCCTACCAGCGGCGCGACAAGGTGGGGCTGGTGACGTTCCGGGGTTCGGGCGCGGACGTCGCGCTGCCGCCGACCTCGTCCGTGGACGCGGCGGCGGCCCGGCTGGAGTCGCTGCCGACCGGCGGGCGTACGCCGCTCGCCGCCGGGCTGCTGCGCGCGCACGACGTGCTGCGGGTGGAGCGGCTGCGGGATCCGGCACGGCGGCCGCTGGTCGTGCTGGTGACGGACGGGCGGGCCACCGGGGGCCCGGAGCCGGTCGCCCTGGCCGGGCGGGCGGCACGGCTGTTCGCGGCCGAGGGCGTCGCGTCCGTCGTCGTGGACTGCGAGTCGGGGCCGGTGCGGCTGGGACTCGCCGGGCAGCTCGCCGGTGAGCTGGGCGGCACCGCCGTCACGCTGGACGAGCTGCGGGCCGACTCGATCGCCGGGCTGGTCAGGGACGTACAGGGGACTTCGAGGAGGGCCGCGTAATGCCGCAGGGACAGCCGAGTGTGATTCCGGACGACGGTCTGACGACCCGACAGCGCCGGAACCGGCCGCTCGTGGTCGTGCACACGGGAGTCGGCAAGGGCAAGTCGACGGCCGCCTTCGGGCTCGCGCTCAGGGCCTGGAACCAGGGCTGGCCGATCGGGGTGTTCCAGTTCGTCAAGTCGGCGAAGTGGAAGGTCGGCGAGGAGAACGCGCTGCGTGTGCTCGGTGCCTCCGGCGAGGGCGGGTCCGTCGCCTGGCACAAGATGGGCGAGGGCTGGTCCTGGGTGCAGCGCGACGCGCAGCTGGACAACGAGGAGAAGGCCCGGGAGGGCTGGGAGCAGGTCAAGCGGGACCTGGCGGCTCAGACGTACCGGCTGTACGTGCTGGACGAGTTCGCCTACCCGATGCACTGGGGCTGGGTGGACACGGACGAGGTCGTGGACGTCCTGCGCAACCGGCCAGGGACCCAGCATGTGGTGATCACGGGGCGCAACGCTCCGGAGAAGCTCGTGGACTTCGCCGACCTCGTGACGGACATGTCCAAGGTGAAGCACCCGATGGACGCCGGGCAGAAGGGGCAGAGGGGCATCGAGTGGTGATGTCCTCGTCCGTGCCCCGGCTGGTCGTCGCCGCGCCCTCGTCGGGCAGCGGCAAGACCACCGTCGCCACGGGGCTGATGGCCGCGTTCGCCGCGCGGGGGCTCGCCGTGTCCCCGCACAAGGTCGGACCGGACTACATCGACCCCGGGTACCACGCGCTCGCGACCGGGCGGGTGGGGCGGAACCTCGACGCGTATCTGTGCGGGCCGGAGCTGGTCGGGCCGCTGTTCCTGCACGGAGCGCGCGGGTGTGACCTCGCCGTCGTCGAGGGCGTGATGGGGCTGTACGACGGGGCCGCCGGGGAGGGGGAGCTGGCCTCGACGGCGCATGTCGCGAAGCTGTTGCGGGCGCCGGTGGTGCTGGTCGTCGACGCGTCGTCGCAGTCCCGGTCGGTGGCGGCGCTGGTGCACGGGTTCGTCTCCTGGGATCCGGACGTGCGGGTCGGGGGCGTGATTTTGAACAAGGTCGCGTCGGACCGGCACGAGGTGATGCTGCGGGAGGCCTTGGAGCAGACGGGAGTGCCGGTGCTCGGGGTGTTGCGGCGGGCTCCGCAGGTGGACACGCCGTCGCGGCATCTGGGGCTGGTGCCGGTCGCCGAGCGGCGGGCCGAGGCCGTGGAGGCGGTCGCGGCGATGGCCGCGCAGGTCTCCGACGGTTGTGATCTGGACGCGTTGGCGGGGCTGGCGCGGAGTGCGGGGGTGTTGTCGTGTGCGGCCTGGGATGCGGCTGAGGCCGTTTCCTCGCCCGCCCACCACTCGACGCGGTCCAACGAGAGGCCGAGGGTCGCCGTCGCCGGCGGTGAGGCGTTCACCTTCTCCTATGCCGAGAACACCGAGCTGCTCGCCGCAGCCGGTGCCGACGTCGTGCCCTTCGATCCACTGCGGGACGAGGAACTGCCCGAAGGGACACGGGGGTTGGTGATCGGGGGCGGGTTCCCCGAAGTGTACGCCGCCGAGCTGTCCGCCAACGAACCCCTGCGCAAGGCCGTTGCCCACCTGGCGCAGAGCGGTGCGCCCGTGGCCGCCGAGTGTGCCGGGCTGCTGTATCTGTGCCGGGAGCTGGACGGGCAGCCGATGTGCGGGGTGCTGGACGCCGGGGCACGGATGACCGGACGGCTGACCCTGGGGTATCGGGACGCGGTGGCCGTGGGCGACAGTGTGCTCGCGGCGGCCGGTACACGGATGCGCGGGCACGAGTTCCATCGGACCGTCGTGGAGCCCGGGGCGGGGGCCGAACCCGCCTGGGGCCTCAAGGCCCCTCAGCGGCGCGTCGAGGGGTTCGTGCAGCGCGGTGTGCACGCGAGCTATCTGCACACGCACTGGGCCGCGGAGCCCGGTGTCGCCCGTCGGTTCGTGGAGAGGTGCCGGACGTCATGAGCAGCAGGCTGGTCGGGGTCGGGGTCGGGCCGGGGGATCCGGAGCTGGTGACCGTCAAGGGCGTCAACGCCCTGCGGGAAGCCGATGTGGTGGTCGTTCCCGTGATGGCTGCGTCTGATGGAAAAGACGGCGGCGAACGCGGGCGGGCCGAGGCGACCGTGCTGCACTACGTGCCCGAGGAGAAGGTCGTCCGCGTCGTGTTCGCGCTGAACGAGCGCAGCGACCGGGCGCGGCGCGAGGCGGCCTGGGACGCGGCGGGCGAGCGGGTCGCCGAGCTGCTGCGCGGGCACCGTGCCGTCGCCTTCGCGACCATCGGCGACCCCAACGTGTACTCCACGTTCACGTATCTCGCGCAGACCGTCGCCGAGTCGGTGCCGGGGACCGTCGTCGAGACGGTGCCCGGGATCACCGCCATGCAGGACCTCGCCTCGCGGTCGGGCGCCGTGCTGACCGAGGGGACCGAGCCGCTCACGCTCGTGCCCGTCACGGCGGGGTCGACCGTGCTCAAGGAGGCCCTCGCCGGCCCCGGGACGGTCGTCGCCTACAAGTTCGGCCGGCAGGCGCACGAGGTCGCCGAGGCCCTGCGGGAGACCGGGCGGATCGGCGACGCGGTGTGGGGGTCGGCGCTGGGGCTGTCGGAGGAGTCGATCCGGCCGGCCGCCGACCTGGACGGCACTCCCCTGCCCTATCTGTCGACGCTCATCTCCCCCGCCCGGCGCGACGGCGGGCGGGGCGGAAAGCTCTGACCCGCCCGTGCATCACCCCGCCTACCGAAACCCCCCTGTACGAGAGGACCGACCCATGGCCGACGCCCCCAGCGGCAAGGTGACCTTCGTCGGTGCCGGCCCCGGCGCCGCCGACCTGCTGACGTTCCGTGCCGCGCGCGCCATCGCCGAGGCCGACGTGGTGATCTGGGCGGCGAGCCTGGTCCAGGCGGAGGTCCTCCAGCACGCGCGCGAGGACGCGGAGATCCTCGACTCGGCGGCCCTGTCCCTGGAGGACGTGGTGGCCGTGTACCGGCGGGCCCGGCAGGAGGGCCTGCGCGTCGCCAGGATCCACTCCGGTGACCCCGCCCTGTGGGGCGGCACCCAGGAGCAGCTCGACCGGTGTGCCGAGATCGGCCTGGCGACCGAGGTCGTGCCCGGGGTGTCCGCCTTCTCCGCCGTCGCCGCGCTCGCGCAGCGCGAGCTGACCATCCCCGAGGTAGCGCAGTCCGTCGTGCTGACCCGGCTCGGCGGCGGCAAGACGCCCATGCCGCCCGGGGAGGAGGTCCGCGAGTTCGCCCGGCACGGCACGACCATGGCGATCTTCCTCTCCGCGGCCCGCAGCGGGCAGCTCGTGCGGGAGCTGCTGGAGGGCGGCTATCCGACGACGACCCCGGTCGTGGTGGCGTACCAGGCGACCTGGCCCGAGGAGCTGATCGTGAAGTGCACGATCGGCACGCTGGAGGAGACGGTCAAGGAACACAAGCTCTGGAAGCACACCCTGTTCCTGGTCGGCCCGGCGCTCGACGCGCACGGCACGCGCTCGCACCTGTACCACCCGGGTCACTTCCACGGCTACCGCAAGGCCGACCCGGAGGCCCGCAAGGCCCTGCGCGAACGGGGTGCCCGCACATGATGGTCCGGCCTCCCGTACCTGTCGAACGCAGGGAAGACATCGCAGAAGGAGTAGCTCAGTGATCGGCCTCATTTCCGCCACCGCGGCGGGAGCGGCCGCGCGGGACCGGCTGGCCGCCGCGTGGCCGGACCGCACGCGCGTGTACGAGGGTCCCGTCGGGGAGGCCGTACGGGCCGCGTTCGCGCAGTGCGAGCAGCTCGTGTGCTTCCTGGCCACCGGCGCGGTGGTGCGGCTCGTGGCGCCGCTGCTGGCCGGCAAGACGGCGGACCCGGGCGTGGTGTGCGTCGACGAGGGCGGGCGGTTCGCGGTGTCCCTGCTGGGCGGACACGCGGGCGGGGCCAACGAACTCGCCCGGGAGGTCGCGGAGTTGCTGGGCGCCGAGCCGGTGGTGACCACCGCGACCGACGCCGTGGACCTGCCCGGTCTCGACACCCTCGGCCTGCCCGTGGAGGGCGATGTCGCCGGGGTCTCGCGGGCGTTGCTGGACGGTGAGGCGGTGGCGCTGCGGGCCGAGGTGGCCTGGCCGCTGCCGCCGCTCCCGGTCGCCGCCGAGGGGCCGTACACGATCCGGCTGACCGACCGGCTCGTCCGGGCGGCCGAGCGGGAGGTGGTGCTGCGCCCGCCGTCGCTCGTCGTCGGTGTCGGGGCGTCGAAGGGCGCTCCCGTCGAGGAGGTGCTCGGGCTGGTCGAGGACGCCCTGAAGGAGGCCGGGCTGTCCGCCGCGTCGGTCGCCGAGCTCGCCACCGTCGACGCCAAGGCCGGGGAGCCCGGCCTCGTCGAGGCCGCACGGCGGCTGGGTGCGCCCCTGGTGACGTACTCCGCCGGGGAGCTGGCCGCCGTCGACGTGCCCAATCCGTCCGACGCGCCGCTCGCCGCCGTCGGCACTCCCTCGGTCGCGGAGGCCGCCGCCCTGGTGCGCGGGGGCGAACTCCTCGTCCCCAAGCGGAAGTCGGCCGCGCGCCCCGCCATGGCGACCTGTGCCGTCGTACGGCGCCCCGGGCGCGGACGGCTCGCGGTGGTCGGGCTCGGGCCGGGAGCCCGGGACCTGCTCACGCCGCGGGCGAAGGCGGAACTGCGGCGCGCTTCCGTGCTGGTCGGGCTCGACCAGTACGTCGACCAGATCCGCGATCTGCTGCGGCCCGGCACCCGGATCCTGGAGTCGGGGCTGGGGGCCGAGGAGGAGCGGGCGCGCACGGCCGTCGAGGAGGCCCGCGCGGGGCGGGCCGTCGCGCTGATCGGCAGCGGGGACGCGGGTGTGTACGCCATGGCGTCCCCCGCGCTCGCCGAGGCCTCCGACGACATCGACGTGGTCGGTGTGCCCGGCGTGACGGCGGCGCTGGCGGCCGGGGCGATCCTGGGCGCGCCGCTGGGCCACGACCACGTGTCGATCAGCCTGTCCGACCTGCACACGCCGTGGGAGGTCATCGAGCGGCGGGTACGGGCGGCGGCCGAGGCCGACATCGTGGTGACGTTCTACAATCCGCGTTCGCGCGGCCGCGACTGGCAGCTGCCCAAAGCGCTGGGCATCCTCGCCGAGCACCGGGCGCCGACGACGCCGGTCGGTGTCGTGCGCAACGCCTCGCGGCCGGACGAGTCCGCCCGGCTCACGACGCTGGCCGCGCTCGACCCGGCGACGGTCGACATGATGACGGTCGTCACCGTGGGCAACACCGCGACCCGCGAGATCGCCGGGCGCATGGTGACGCCGCGCGGCTACCGCTGGCAGGAGGAGCCCGAGTGAACCGCGCAGTCCACCACCCCACGTCCGCCGAGGAGAACCTGTGACCAGCCCGCCCGCCCTGCTCATCGCCGGCCACGGCACCCGTGACGACGCCGGAGCCGAGGCGTTCCGCGACTTCGTTCGGGAGCTGGGGGCCCGCCACCCGGAACTGCCCGTCGCGGGCGGCTTCATCGAACTGTCCCCGCCGCCGCTGGGCGAGGCCGTCACCGAGCTGGTGGAGCGGGGCGTACGGCGGTTCGCCGCCGTGCCGCTGATGCTGGTGTCCGCCGGGCACGCCAAGGGCGACATCCCGGCGGCGCTGGCCCGCGAGCAGGAGCGGCACCCCGGGATCTCCTACACGTACGGCCGTCCGCTCGGTCCGCACCCGGCGCTGCTGGACGTGCTGGAGCGGCGGCTGGACGAGGCTCTGGGCGGCACGGCGGGGCGCAGGCCGGGTGACCGGGCCGATGTGACGGTGCTGCTGGTGGGGCGCGGGTCGACGGACCCGGACGCCAACGCCGAGGTGCACAAGGCGGCGCGGCTGCTGTGGGAGGGGCGCGGGTACGCGGGGGTCGAGACGGCGTTCGTGTCGCTGGCGGCGCCGGACGTGCCGAGCGGACTGGACCGGTGCGCGCGGCTGGGCGCCCGCCGGATCGTGGTGCTCCCCTACTTCCTGTTCACCGGGATCCTGCCGGACCGGGTGCGGCTGCAGACGGAGGGCTGGGCGGCGGCACATCCGGAGGTCGAGGTGCGCTCGGCCGACGTCATCGGGCCTGAGCCGGAGCTGCTGGACCTGGTGTGGGAGCGGTACACGGAGGCCGTCGAGGGTGATCTGCGGATGAACTGCGACTCGTGCGTGTACCGCATCGCGCTGCCGGGCTTCGAGGACAAGGTGGGCCTGCCGCAGCAGCCGCACTTCCACCCGGACGACGACGGCCACCACCACGGGCACGGCCACCACCACGGGACGCACTCCCATGCCCACTGACGGCGGGCACGATCTGCGGCACCACGGGGACGCGGAGGTCCGGGACGACGGCGGCTCGCTCGTCGACCTCGCCGTGAACGTCCGCGCGGACACCCCGCCGGCGTGGCTGCGCGAACACATCGCCGCGTCGCTGGGCGATCTGGCGGCCTACCCGGACGGGCGGGCCGCCCGCGCGGCGGTGGCGGCGCGGCACGGCCTGCCGGTGGAGCGCGTGCTGCTGACGGCGGGGGCGGCGGAGGCGTTCGTGCTGCTGGCGCGGGCGCTGAAGGTGCGCCGGCCGGTCGTGGTCCACCCCCAGTTCACGGAGCCGGAGGCCGCCCTGCGGGACGCGGGGCACACGGTCGACCGGGTGCTGCTGCGGGAGGAGGACGGCTTCCGGCTGGACCCGGCGGCCGTCCCCGAGGCCGCGGACCTGGTGGTGATCGGCAATCCCACGAACCCGACGTCGGTGCTGCACCCGGCGGACGTGATCGCCTCTCTCGCCCGGCCCGGGCGGCTGCTGGTGGTGGACGAGGCGTTCATGGACGCGGTGCCGGGCGAAACCGAGTCCCTCGCTGACCGCGTGGACGTGCCCGGCCTCGTGGTGCTGCGCAGCCTGACCAAGACCTGGGGGCTGGCCGGGCTGCGGATCGGGTACGTGCTGGCGGCTCCGGAGACCATCGAGGACCTGAAGCGGGCGCAGCCGCTGTGGCCGGTGTCGACACCGGCGCTGGCCGCGGCGCGGGCGTGCGTGGAGCCACGGGCGCTGGCGGAGGCGGCCCACGCGGCGCACCGCATCGCCGCGGACCGGGCCCACCTGCTGACCGGCCTGGCCCGCTTCGCCCCGGCCGGGCTGCGGGTGGTCGAGCCCGCACGGGGCCCGTTCGTCCTGGTCCGGCTTCCGCACGCGGCGGCCGTACGCGACCGGCTGCGCGTCCTCGGCTACGCCGTGCGGCGCGGGGACACCTTCCCCGGCCTGGACGGGCAGTGGCTGCGGCTGGCGGTGCGGGACCGGGCGACGGTGGACGGGTTCCTGCGAGCGCTGGAGCGTGCGGTGGCGGGCTGACGGCTCACCACGGTGCGGTGGGCGGGCTGACGCTCACCGCCGTGCGGCCCCGGCCCTCTCCCTCGCGATCGGTGTGCCGTCCTCGGGGCGGCGGGTCAGCAGGACGCTGGTGACGGCGACCCAGAGCCCGGCGGCCGCGAAGGCGAAGTAGCCGACCCAGGGGATGAAGATCAGCACGCCGATGACGACGGCTGCCCAGGCCAGCCAGCGGGGCAGCGGGCTGACGGTGGCGCGGAACGTGGCCAGGCCCGTGCCCAGCAGCAACAGGCCCATGCCGCCGACGAAGGGGATGAAGAAGTCCTCATTGAAGGTGTTGAGGGCCTGGAGCGCGGGACCGGAGGCCGTCGGCTCGCCGGCGAGGTCCGCCAGGGCCAGGGTCAACGAGGCCCCGGTCAGGAAACCGACGGCGATCAGCAGGCCGCCGCCGAGGACCACGCGGTGCAGCCAGCCGCCGCCCGCCGGGACGTCCCGTACGACACCGGCCAGGTGGGCGGCGAAGAAGACGATGAACACCGACGCGAGCACCAGCAGGTACAGGCTCGTCCACATCTGGCCCTGGTGATCCTCGTAGAAGGCTCTGACCTCGGGGCCGGTGGCGTCGAAGGCGGGAGTGTCGCCGAGGAGCGCGAAAGCGGTGATGGTCAGGATGACGGCCAGCAGCCCGCTCAGCGGTGCGACGCGCATCGGAACCTCCCGCTCTGGCAGGGTTCGTCCTCGCCTTCCACGCTCGCAGAGGTCAGTGTGCCCCGCCATCCGGGGCCGGGGGGGGCGTCTCGGCTTCAGCCGACCACGCGCCCGTTCAGCACCACCCGGCGCGGCGCGGTCAGCACGCCCACGTCCTTGCGCGGGTCCTCGTCGTAGACGACGAGGTCGGCCGGGGCGCCCTCGTCCAGGCCGGGGCGGCCGAGCCAGGCCCGGGCCGTCCAGGTCCCCGCCGCCAGGGCCTCGACGGGCGGGATGCCCGCGGTGACCAGTTCGCCGACCTCGGCCGCCGCGAGGCCGTGGGCGAGTCCGCCGCCCGCGTCGGTGCCGACGAAGACCGGGATCCCGGCGTCGTAGGCGCTCCGCACGGTGTCGTAGCGGCGTTCGTGGAGCCGGCGCATATGGGCCGACCAGCGCGGGAACCGCGCCTCGCCGCCGTCGGCGAGCTGCGGGAACGTCGCGATGTTGACCAGCGTCGGGACGATGGCGACGCCTCGTTCGGCGAACAGCGGGATGAGGTCCTCGGTCAGGCCCGTCGCGTGTTCGACGCAGTCGATGCCGGCCTCGACGAGGTCCTGGAGGGAGTCCTCCGCGAAGCAGTGCGCGGTGACCCGGGCGCCCAGCCGGTGTGCCTCGGCGATCGCCGCCTCCACCGCCCCCCGCGGCCAGCAGGCCGACAGGTCGCCGAGGTCGCGGTCGATCCAGTCGCCGACCAGCTTCACCCAGCCGTCGCCGCGCCGGGCCTCCTGGGCGACGTAGGCGACCAGGTCGTCCGGCTCGATCTCCCAGGCGTAGTTGCGGATGTAGCGGCGGGTGCGGGCGATGTGGCGGCCGGCGCGGATGATCTTCGGCAGGTCGTCGCGGTCGTCGATCCAGCGGGTGTCGGAGGGCGAACCCGCGTCGCGGATCAGCAGCGTGCCCGCGTCCCGGTCGGTCAGCGCCTGCTTCTCGGCGACGTCCTGCGGGACCGCGCCGTGCCGGTCGAGTCCCACGTGGCAGTGCGCGTCGACGAGGCCGGGCAGGGCCCAGCCCCTGACGGTACGGACGTCGCGGGCGCCGGCGGGACGGTCGTAGGAGATCCGGCCGTCGACGACCCACAGCTCGTCGCGGATCTCCTCGGGTCCGACGAGCACCCGTCCCTTCACATGCAGCACCGTGCGATCGCTCATGTACGGCACCCTAGCCAGCCGCTAGGGCCTGTTGCGAAAGTGGCCTCGTCGCCCGGAGGGCGGCCGCGCGGCGTCCGGTGCGTGCTCTGGGGCGCCCGGAAGCCCTCGAATTGGGCGTACTCGGGCTTTCGGGCGGTGCGGCGAGTGGGGGGCACCTCCCACGCCCTTAAGGCAGTGGGGGAGCGTGCCGGGCGTCGCGCGGCAGAGGCCACCTTCACAACAGGCCCTAGTCGGCCTTGCCCACCTGGTCCGAGGTCTCCTCCTCCACCTCGGCCATGGCGGGGTCGAGGAGGCGGGAGAGGAAGTGGCGGGTGCGGTCGTGGCGCGGGTTGCCGATGACCTGCTCGGGGGTGCCGTCCTCGACGATCACGCCGCCGTCCATGAAGACGACCCGGTCGGCGACCTCGCGGGCGAAGGTCATCTCGTGGGTGACGACCATCATCGTCATGCCCTCGTCGGCGAGCATGCGCATCACCGCGAGGACGTCCCCGACCAGTTCGGGGTCCAGCGCCGAGGTCGGCTCGTCGAACAGCATCACCTCGGGGCCCATGGCCAGGGCCCGGGCGATGGCGACGCGCTGCTGCTGGCCGCCGGAGAGGGAGGAGGGGTAGGCCGCCGCCTTCTCGGACAGCCCCACCCGCGCCAGGTTCTCGGCTGCCACCTTCGCGGCCGCCGCCTTGTCCCGGCGCAGCACCCGGCGCTGCGGCAGCGTGAGGTTCTCGGTCACCGTCAGGTGCGGGAACAGGTTGAACTGCTGGAAGACCATGCCGATGCGGCGGCGTGCGGCGTCGATGTCGACGTCCGGGTCGGTCAGTTCGGTACCGCCGACGAACACCTGCCCCTTCGTCGGCTCCTCCAGCAGGTTCACGCAGCGCAGCAGCGTCGACTTGCCGGAGCCGGACGGGCCGATGACACAGACCACCTCGCCCCGGCCGATCTCCAGGTCGATGCCGCGCAGCACCTCGTTGGCGCCGAACGACTTGTGCAGCGCGCGTACCTCGATCTCGGGTCGGCTCATTTCACGGCCTCCTGGGCCTTCGCCTCCATGCGGCGTACGACGAAGCCGAGCGGGATCGTGACCAGCAGGTAGCACAGTCCGGCGACCAGGATCGGCGTGGAGTTGGCGGTCTGGCTGGCCAGGTCGCGGCCGTATTTGGACAGTTCGCGCTCCTCCAGCGTGACGCCGAGGAACAGCACCAGCGAGGAGTCCTTGAACAGCAGCACCAGTTCGTTGGTGAGCGGCGGGAGGATGACGCGGAACGCCTGCGGGATGATGATGGAGATCATGGCCCGCGCGGGCGAGAAGCCGAGCGAGCGGGCCGCCTCCATCTGCCCCTTGGGCACGGCCTGGATGCCGGCGCGGATCGTCTCGGCCATGTAGGCGGCGGCCACCAGGCCGAGCGCCAGGGCGACCTTGCCGTACGTGCCGCCGATGATCTCGGTGCCGGGGAAGGCCAGCGGTACGGCGACGCCGATGAAGATGAAGATCAGCAGGGCGGGCAGGCCGCGGAAGATCTCGATGTAGATCCCGGCGAGCCAGCGGTACGGCCCCACGGAGGACAGCCGCATCAGCGCGATCACCATGCCGAGGGCCAGCCCCACGGCGAAGCCGCTCACCGTGTAGAGCACGGTGTTCTTCAGCGCCAGCTCGATGACGTCCGGGAACATGCGCTCGGCGATGTCCGCCTGCGCGAACTGGTTCTGGAGCCGGTCCCAGTCGGCGGAGACCGCGAAGGCGATCACGGCCGCGACGAACACGGCGTACTGGACGCCGCGCGAGAGGCTGCGCTTCTGCCGCCGGGTGAGGCCCTTCTTCTTCGGCTGGACTTCGGGCGTGGCCGTGTCGGTCATGAGGCGGCCGGCGACGCGGCGGACTCGTCGTACGGGCCGATCCACTGTTCGTACAGCTTCTTGTACGTGCCGTCGGCCTTGGCGTCCTCGATCGCCTTGTTGATGGCGGCGCGGAGCTTGGTGTTGCCCTTCTTCACCGTGAAGCCGTACTGCTCGCCGGTCTCGATGTTGTCGACGACCTTGAAGGCGTCCGCGTTGGCCTTGTCCTTCAGCCAGCCCTGGACGACCGGGTAGTCGATGACGACGGCCTGGACCTGGCCGGTGCGCAGGCCGTTGAGGACGGCGTCGGAGGACTCGAAGGAGACCGGGTCGAGGCCCTTGCTCTTGGCGTAGTCCTCACCGGTCGTCTGCGCCTGGGCGCCGAGCTTCTTGCCCTTGAGGCCGGCGAAGGAGGAGATGCCGCTCTTCTTGTCGACCAGTACGGCCTGGGTGGCGTTGAAGTACGGGTCGGAGAAGTCGACGTTCTTCTTGCGCTCCTCGGTGATGGTCATGCCGGCGGCGGCGAGGTCGCACTGGCCGGCGTTGAGGGACCCGCCGGTCTTGAAGTTCTCGAAGGGCTGGTCGACGATGTCCTGCTTCACGCCCAGGTCCTTGGCGACCAGGTCGATCAGCGACACGTCGAAGCCCTGCACCTTGCCGTCGATCTCCGACTGGAACGGCGGATACGGCAGGTGGGTGCAGGTGGTGAGCTTGCCCGCCTTGACGAGTTCGACGCCGCCCGCGGCCGTCTTCTTGCCGCTGCCGCCATCGTCGGTGGAGGTGCAGCCGGCCACGAGCAGCAGCCCGGCCGTCGCGGTGGTGGCGGCCAGGATGCGGGCCCGGTGCCCGGGGTGCGTGTTCACGGCGAGCCTCCTGTGAGTGAACTGTGGGTTCCGATCATAAGGAGAAGTTTGAGTGTCTGAAAACAATCCGATGGCCGCGAGGGCGTCGGGCCTGGGAAGTCACCGGTCGCGAGGGGGTTGGGGCGCGGCGGTTACGCTCGTTCCCGTTGTCCCCGCGAGTAGTCCCGCGAGTTGTCCCCGCACGTGAAGAGAGTGCCACCGTGACGCATCCGTTTCTGGACCTGACCCCGCTCGGTGCGGACCGTTTCGCCGCGATCGAGGACCGTGTGGCCCGGCTGCTGAGCACCGAGCAGGACGTCGTGATCATGCAGGGTGAGGCACTGCTGCCGCTGGAGGGCGCTATCCGCGCCGCGGCCGGTCCGGGCACGACGGCCCTGAACGTGATCACGGGCCCGTACGGGCAGACCTTCGGCGACTGGCTGCGGGACTGCGGGGCGACGGTGGTCGACCTGGCGGTGCCCTTCCACACGGCGGTCACGGCCGAGCAGATCCGGCAGGCCTTCGCCGAGCACCCGGAGATCGACTTCGTGTCTCTGGTGCACGCGGAGGCGGCGACCGGCAACACCAACCCGGTCGCGGAGATCGGCGCGGTGGTGCGGGAGCAGGGTGCCCTGTTCTATCTCGACGCGGTGGCGTCGATCGGTGCCGAGCCGGTGCTGCCGGACGCGTGGGGCGTGGACCTGTGCGTGATCGGGGCGCAGAAGGCGATGGGCGGGCCGGCCGGTGTGTCGGCGGTGTCGGTGAGCGAGCGGGCCTGGGCGCGGATGGCGGCGAACCCGCGGGCGCCGCGCCGGTCGTACCTGTCGCTGCTCGACTGGAAGGAGCGGTGGATCGACGGCGGCCGCAAGGCGCTGCTGCACGCTCCGGCGCAGCTGGAGATGCTGGCGCTGGAGGCGTGCGTGGAGCGGATCGAGGCGGTGGGGCTCGACGCGGTGATGGCCCGGCACGCATCGGCCGCGGCTGCCACGCGGGCCGGGGCGGTGGCGCTCGGTGGCGGTCTGGAGCCGTATGTGTACCAGGCGCGGGACGCGGCGCCGGTCGCGACGACGCTCCGGGCGCCGTCCGGGGTGGAGGCGTCGGAGCTGGTGGCCAGGGCGCTTCAGGCGGATCCGGCGGCGCCGGTCGCGGCCGGCGGGGGTGCGTTGGCCAAGGAGATGATCCGGGTCAACCACTACGGGGCGGACGCCACGCCGGGGGCCGTGCGGGCGAGTCTGGCGGCACTGGGGGCCGCGCTCTCGGAGGCGGGGCTGCCGGTGGACGTGGAGGGGGCACTGCGGGCGGCCGAGGAGGCGTGGCGGTAGCCGGGGCCCACCGCCGAACGGGAGCCGGGGGGCCATCCCGGACGGGAGCCGGGGGGCCATCCCGGACGGGAGCCGGGCCCACCGCCGGGCGGTAGCCGGAGACCACCGGGCTGTGGCCCGGGCCCGCCGCCGTTGTCAGTGGTCCGTGCGATGCTCCCCGCATGACCACCAACCCCCCTGCGGACACCCCCGCCGACACCACCGTCACCCTTCCCGACGGCCGTCCTGTCCCGCACCTCACCGGTGACGAGCGGGCCATGCTGGAGAGCTGGCTGGACTTCCACCGGGCCACCCTGGAGCTGAAGTGCGCCGGGCTGGACGACGCGCAGGTGCGGACGGCGTCGGCCGAGCCGTCCGAGCTGACGCTGCTCGGGCTGGTGCAGCATCTCGCCGAGGTCGAGCGGAACTGGTTCCAGCGGGTGGCCGCCGGACTCGACGTGCCACCGGTGTACGAGGACGGCACCGGCTACACGCTGGACCCGATGCGGGGGCTCGACGAGGCATTCGGGATCTGGCGGCGGGAGATCGCTCGGGGCCGGGAGCTGTGCGCGGGGCTGCCGCTGGACCACATCGGGCGGGTCGCCGAGGGCCCGGTGCCCGGGATGGAGGTCAGCATGCGCTGGATCCTGATCCACATGATCGAGGAGTACGCCCGGCACAACGGTCACGCCGATCTCCTGCGGGAACGTATCGACGGAGTGACCGGGGCTTGAATTAAACGTGTTTCCGAGGCGACCCACATGTAAGCTGGCACACAATTAGGAATTCTTTCAAGAACAGCTTCCCGTATTCTTCTGCCCGCTTTCTCCGATCCTAAACCCAAAGGTTTTGAGGACACTTGGAGAAGGAATTCGGGCAGATCTCGTGGCGATTACACGGCTGTGACGCGTTACACACTGTGACCGCTATGCCCGGTATTACCCGGACAATACCGGGCATAGCTGCGCCCTTTTGCGTGAGGCCTCGCGCTCGCGCGATAACACAGACACGGCTCATACGTAACCCCTCTCGGCGATGCAATTTCGAATTTCGCTGGGTAAGTTCAATTCGCATGACTGCCGTACAAGCAGATCCGCAAATCGACCGCCCCACGGTGGCTGACGGAGCCGCACTGTGGCGGATGGCGAAGGACTCGAAGGTTCTCGACCTGAACTCGTCCTACAGCTATCTGCTGTGGTGCCGCGACTTCGCGGCCACGTCGGCCGTAGCGCGTGACGAGCACGGCGAGCCGATGGGTTTCATCACCGGGTACGTGCGGCCGGACAGCCCGCACACCCTGCTGGTCTGGCAGGTGGCGGTGGACGAGGCGCACCGCGGGCGCGGGCTGGCCGCCACGCTGCTCGACGGTCTGGTCGCCCGGACCGCCACCGAGCGCGGGGTGACGACGGTGGAGACCACCATCACCCCGGGCAACACCGCCTCGGAGCGCCTGTTCACGTCGTTCGCCGAGCGGCACGGCGCCCGGCTGGAGCGCGAGGTGCTGTTCGACACGGCCGTGTTCCCCGACGGGCCGCACGACCCCGAGGTCCTGTACCGCATCGGCCCGCTGGCCCCCTGACTTTCCCCCCGACACTCCCCAGACTTCCCCCACGCACCGAGGAGCGATTCGTCGTGACCATCACCCAGCCCGACCTGAGCGTCTTCGAGACCGTCGAGTCCGAGGTACGCAGCTACTGCCGTGGCTGGCCCACCGTCTTCGACCGTGCGGTGGGCAGCCGCATGTACGACGAGGACGGCCATGAGTACCTCGACTTCTTCGCCGGAGCGGGGTCACTGAACTACGGGCACAACAACCCCGTCCTGAAACGCGCCCTGATCGACTACCTGGAGCGCGACGGCGTCACGCACGGGCTCGACATGTCGACCACCGCCAAGCGCACGTTCCTGGAGGCCTTCCAGAACCTGCTGCTGCGGCCGCGCGACCTGCCGTACAAGGTCATGTTCCCGGGCCCGACCGGCACCAACGCCGTGGAGGCCGCGCTGAAGCTGGCGCGGAAGGTGAAGGGGCGCGAGTCGATCGTGTCCTTCACCAACGCCTTCCACGGCATGTCGCTGGGCTCGCTGGCCGTGACCGGCAACGCGTTCAAGCGGGCCGGCGCCGGTATCCCGCTGGTGCACGGCACGCCCATGCCGTTCGACAACTACTTCGACGGCACCGTCGAGGACTTCCTGTGGTTCGAGCGGCTGCTGGAGGACCAGGGCTCCGGCCTGAACAAGCCGGCCGCCGTGATCGTCGAGACCGTGCAGGGCGAGGGCGGCATCAACGTGGCCCGGGCCGAGTGGCTGCGCGCCCTGTCCGAGCTGTGCGAGCGCCAGGACATGCTGCTGATCGTCGACGACATCCAGATGGGCTGCGGCCGTACCGGTGCCTTCTTCTCCTTCGAGGAGGCGGGCATCACGCCGGACATCGTCACCGTCTCGAAGTCGATCAGCGGCTACGGCCTGCCGATGTCGCTGTGCCTGTTCAAGCCGGAGCTCGACATCTGGGAGCCCGGCGAGCACAACGGCACCTTCCGCGGCAACAACCCCGCCTTCGTCACGGCGACCGCGGCTCTGGAGGCGTACTGGGCCGACGGTTCCGCGATGGAGAAGCAGACCCGCAAGCGCGGTGAGCAGGTCGAGCAGGCCATGATCTCCATCACCGAGGAGAACCTGGCCGACGTCAAGGAGTACCGGGGCCGCGGCCTGGTGTGGGGCCTGGAGTTCCACGACAAGGCCCGTGCGGGCAAGGTCGCCAAGCGCGCCTTCGAACTCGGCCTGCTCATCGAGACGTCCGGGCCCGAGAGCGAGGTCGTGAAACTGCTCCCCGCCCTGACCATCACGCCCGAGGAACTGGACGAGGGCCTGTCGACGCTGGCCCGCGCCGTCCGCGAGACCGCCTGACCGAGCAACCGGCACCACCCCATTTAGGAGGCATCGCAGCACCGTGATTGTCCGTTCGTTCAAGGAGATCGAAGGTACCGACCGGCACGTGAAGTCGGCGTCCGGCACGTGGGAGAGCAAACGCATCGTCCTCGCCAAGGAGAAGGTCGGCTTCTCCCTGCACGAGACGATCCTGTACGCGGGTACGGAGACGTCGATGTGGTATGCCAACCACATCGAGGCCGTCGTCTGCGTGGAGGGCGAGGCAGAGCTGACCGACCGCGAGACCGGGAAGTCGTACACCATCACGCCCGGCACGATGTACCTCCTGGACGGGCACGAGAAGCACACGCTGCGGATCAAGAAGGACTTCCGCTGCCTCTGCGTCTTCAATCCGCCCGTGACCGGACGGGAGGACCACGACGAGAACGGCGTCTACCCGCTGCTCACCGAGGAGGTGTGACATTTCATGACCGCCATCACCGACACCACCACCGGTATCCCCGACCTCTATCCCAGTCGGGGCGCCACCGAAGTGCTCACCCCGCGCCAGGACCCGGTCGTCTGGGGCGCCCCCGACGCGCCCGGTCCGGTCGCGCCGGCCGATCTGCTGTCCTTCGAGCGTGACGGCTTCCTCGCCATCGACGAGCTGATCACCGACGACGAGGTCGCCGTCTACCGGAACGAGCTCAACCGGCTGGTGAACGACCCGGACATCCGTGCCGACGAGCGGTCGATCGTCGAGCCGAAGTCCAAGGAGATCCGCTCGGTCTTCGAGGTGCACAAGATCAGCGAGGTCTTCGCCAGGCTGGTGCGGGACGAGCGGGTCGTCGGCCGGGCGCGGCAGATCCTCGGCTCGGACGTCTACGTCCACCAGTCACGGATCAACGTCAAGCCGGGCTTCGGGGCCAGTGGCTTCTACTGGCACTCGGACTTCGAGACGTGGCACGCCGAGGACGGTCTGCCGCGGATGCGCACGGTGTCGGTGTCGATCGCGCTGACCGAGAACTACGACACCAACGGCGGGCTCATGATCATGCCGGGGTCGCACAAGACGTTCCTCGGGTGCGCGGGGGCCACGCCGAAGGACAACTACAAGAAGTCGCTGCAGATGCAGGACGCGGGCACGCCGTCCGACGAGGCGCTGACCCAGCTGGCCGCACAGCACGGCATCAAGTTGTTCACGGGCAAGGCCGGTTCGGCGACGTGGTTCGACTGCAACTGCATGCACGGTTCCGGCGACAACATCACGCCGTTCCCGCGCAGCAACGTGTTCATCGTGTTCAACAGCGTGGAGAACACGGCGGTGGAACCGTTCGCGGCGCCGGTGCGGCGGCCGGAGTTCATCGGCGCTCGGGACTTCACTCCGGTGCGGTGACCGCTGCCCGCCGGTGATGTGACCGGATGACACAGCTGCCGGGTGGGGCCTCCTCGTGTGGGACGGGAGGCCCCACGCGGTTTTTCATGCCTTCATGCCTTCAGGGCGTCCAGGAGCCGGTCGACGTCCGCCGCCGTGTTGTAGAGGTGGAACCCCGCCCGCAGGTTCCCCGCCCGGTCGGACACCTCGATGCCCGCCCGGCTCAGCTCGCCCTGCCGGTGGCCGAGCCCCGGCACGGACACGATCGCCGAGCCCGGCGCGGGCACCGGCGCGTGACCCAGCTCGGCGAGCCCGACACGGAAGCGGTCCGCGAGGGCGACGTCGTGGGCGTGCACGACGTCGATGCCGATGTCCTCCAGCAGCTCCAGGGAGGCGCGCAGCCCGGCGTAGCTGAAGAGCGAGGGGCTGATGTCGAAGCGCCGTGCGGAGTGGGCGAGTTCCTCGACCGGGCCGTAGCAGCTGTCCCAGGGGGCCTCACCGGCGACCCAGCCGGCGAGCAGCGGCGTGAGCCCGCCGAAGTCCCGCGGGGTGACGAAGAACACGGCCCCGTGCGGTCCCAGGAGCCACTTGAAGCCGACGGCGGCGAGGAAGTCGTCCGCGTCGGCCTCCATCGGCAGCCAGCCGGCCGACTGGGAGGCGTCGACGTAGGTGCGGGCCCCGTGCGCCCGGGCCGCCTCGCGCACGGCCGGCAGGTCGGCGAGCCGGCCGTCGGCGGACTGGACGGTGCTGACCGCGACTAGGGCGGTGCCGGGGCGGACGGATTCGGCGAGCCGTTCCAGGGGCACGGCGCGCACCTTGAGGTCGCCGCGCGCGTGGAACGGGTTCACCAGGGAGGCGAAGTCGCCCTCCGCGGTGAGGACCTCGGCGCCCTCGGGCAGCGAGGCGGCGATCAGCCCGCCGTACTCGGCGACCGAGGCGCCCGTGGCGACCCGCTCGGCCGGCACGCCGGCCAGCCGGGCGAAGGACGCGCGGGCGGCCTCGACGTCCTCGTACAGGGGACCTGTCGGCACGCCCTCCGCGCGCATCCGCACCGCGTGGTGCAGGGCGGTGACGGTACGGGCGGGCAGGAGCCCGTTGCTCGCGGTGTTGAGGTAGGTGTGCTTCGGGGCGAACTCGGCACGGACGAGGTTCTCGAAGGTCTCCATGGAACCACTCTGCGTCCCCTGGATCTCCCCGTCCATTGCCGATTTCTGCGTGATGCCGCTAAGAGGCGCTTATACATATGCGCCGACCTGCGGCTTCAGCGCTGGGGCACCGCACAGCCGTCCGGCCCGCAGGCGTCCGCGTCCCCGCTGTCGACGATCGTCAGGGGCGAGCGCTCGCCGTACGCCTGGGCCAGGGCCTGGGCGAAGACCTCCGCGGGCTGGGCCCCGGAGACGCCGTACGTGCGGTCGAGCACGAAGAACGGCACCCCGCTCGCGCCGAGCTGCGCGGCCTCGCGCTCGTCGGCGCGGACGTCGTCGGCGTAGGCGCCGGGGTCGGCGAGCACCGCGCGGACGGCCCGCGCCTCCAGCCCGGCGGCCACGGCGAGCTCCACGAGCCGCTCGTCGTCGTTGAAGACGGAACGCTCCTCGGCGAAGTTGGCCCGGTACAGCAGGTCGAGCAGCCGCTCCTGGTGCCCCTGCTCCTTGGCGAAGTGCAGCAGGCGGTGCATGTCGAAGGTGCTGCCGTGGTCGCGGCCCCGGGTGCGGTAGTCCAGCCCCTCGGCGGCGGCCTGCGCGCCCAGGTTGTCCTCACCGGCCTCGGCCTGGGCCTCGCTCATGCCGTACTTCCTGGTGAGCATCGTGATCACGGGCTGGATGTCGTCCTTGGCGCGGTCCGGGTCCAGCTCGAAGGAGCGGTGCACCACCTCGACCTCGTCGCGGTGCGGGAACTCCCGCAGCGCCTTCTCGAAGCGGGCTTTGCCCACGTAGCACCAGGGGCAGGCGATGTCGCTCCAGATCTCGACGCGCATGTCTTCGGCTCTCTCCAGGTCGTGCGGGGTACGGAGGCTCCCTCCGCCGAGTTGGTGAACGTTCAAGCAGCCGGGTTCATTCCGCGGGCAGGGAGAGCCGCATCGTCAGGTGGTGATCCCCCGGCTCGGCCGGTTCCGGCACCCACCCCTGCCGCCGGTAGAACCCCTGCGCCCGCCGATTGTCGACATGCACGTCGAGGACGGCGGTCCGCCGGCCGTCGGCCTGCCACTCCTCGACGCACGCCGCGTGCAGGGCGGTGCCGACACCGCGGCGCCAGCGGTCGGGGTCGACGTGGAACTGGAACAGCTTCACCGTGTCCGCGGGGACACCCTCGGGAGTGCGGAAGGAAGCCAGGCCGACGATGCGGCCCTCCTCCACGACGCACAGCACCCGGCCGTCCGGTCGCGCGAGGGCGCTCCGCCAGGCGGCGAACCAGTCGGTGCCGTCCTGCGGCAGCCCGTCGGGGTAGTAGGTCGCCCGGGCCCGCGCGTGCAGCGCGACGACGTCGTCCACCTCGGCGGGCAGGACGGTACGGATCATCACCACGCCTCAGCTGCCGTCGCGCAGGTCGTTGGGCCAGTGGGGCCTGAACGCGATGTGGTCGTACGTCACCACGCAGCCCTCCCCCATCGGCGACTGGGTCATGAAGCCGATCAGGGCCGCGCCCGTCTCCTTCTCGTCGCCGAGGGTGAAGAGGCGGACGAAGGTCCAGCGCTCACCGTCGCGGGAGGCGTGGAAGGCGAAGGCGCGGCCGGTGCGGCTCACCCGGAGCCAGACGGAACTGCCGTCGACGGTGAAGGAGTTGGCGTCGTCGGAGTGTCCCCGGGTGACCACCGTGCAGACGGTGGGCACGTCCGGGGAGTACTCCAGACAGAGCTTGGCCCAGGCGCGCTCGCCGACATGGACGTACAGCACCCCGGCATCGAAGGCCGCACCGAACCCGACCGTGACCCGGGCGATGAGCTGAAAGTCCCCTTCGGGCGCCCCGAGCAGCCGCGGCGCGTCGGAGGCGGGGTCCAGCCCCTCGTCGGTGGGCGGCACGAACCGGTCCTGCCGGGACCCGGCCCACCCGGTGAGCACCCCGTCCTCGTAGGACCAGTGGGCCTCGGGCCCGTAAGAGCGCAGGGGGAACGGCAGTTCGGAAATCTCGAGATCCATTCGACCGAGTCTTTCAGGTCCGACCTCCAGGGGCGCGGGGAACTGCGCGATCAACCACGACGAACCGGCAGCCCGCAACTCACCGCACCCCCACGGCGCTACCGCTCCAAACGCCCGTTGAACCGACGGGGCAGCCCCAGCGGGTTCTCGTCCCGCAGCTCGGCCGGAAGCAGGGCCTCAGGCGCGTTCTGGTAGACGACCGGCCGCAACCACCGCTCGATCGCCGTACCACCCACCGACGTGGACGTGGACGTCGTGGCCGGGTACGGACCACCGTGATGCTGGGCCGGCGCGACGGCGACACCCGTCGGCCACCCATTCACCAGCACACGCCCGGCCAGCGGCGTCAGCTCCTGCAGAAGCTCCGCGCCCCGGCCCTGCCCCGCGGCCTCCTCCTCGGACAGCTGCACCGTCGCCGTGAGGTTGCCCGGCAGCCGCGACAGCACGGCCTTCACCTCGGTCTCGTCCTCGTAGCGGGCCACCACCGTGACCGGCCCGAAGCACTCCTCCAGGAGCAGGTCGTGCTCACCCTCCTCCGCCAGCCTGCTCGCCGGCACGGTGAGGAAGCCCGCGCTGACGGTGTGCTCGCCGCCCGCGCCCGGGGTGACCGGGGAATCGACGTCGGGCAGCCCGGCCCGCTCGGCGACACCGGCGACGAAGTTGTCGCGCATGCGGTGGTCGAGCAGGACCCCGGCGTCGGTGTCGCTGACGGCGTCGGTCAGCGACTTCAGCAGGGCGTCACCGGCGGCGCCGGACGGCGCGAGGACGAGGCCCGGCTTCACACAGAACTGGCCGACGCCCAGCGTCATCGAACCGGCGAGGCCCGAGCCGATCGCCTCGGCCCGCTCGGCGGCGGCGGCCTCGGTGACGACGACCGGGTTCAGCGAACCCAGCTCGCCGTGGAACGGGATCGGCACGGGACGCGCGGCGGCCGCGTCGAACAGCGCACGCCCGCCCCGCACGGAACCGGTGAAGCCGGCGGCCGCGACCAGCGGGTGCTTGATCAGCTCGACGCCCGCCTCGAAGCCGTGCACCAGCCCGAGGACACCCTCGGGGATGTCGTGCCGGGCGGCGGCGCGGCGCAGCACCTTCGCGACGTACTCGGACAGGGCCGGATGGTCCGGGTGCGCCTTGACCACGACGGGGCAGCCGGCCGCGAGGGCGCTCGCGGTGTCGCCGCCGGCGACGGAGAAGGCGAAGGGGAAGTTCGAGGCCGAGTAGACGGCGACGACACCGAGGGGCACCTTGTAGCGGCGCAGGTCCGGGATCGGCGGGGTCGCCGTGTCGTCGGGGTGGTTGATGACGACGTCGAGGAAGGCGCCCTCGTCGACGATGTCGGCGAAGGCCCGCAGCTGGTAGCAGGTGCGGGCGAGCTCGCCGGTCAGCCGGACCGGGCCGAGCGCGGTCTCGGCGTCGGCGGTCTCGACGAGACCGTCCTTGGCCGCCTGAAGCTCCTCGGCGGCGCTGCGCAGGAAGGCCGCGCGGACGGTACGGTCGGCGAGTGAGCCACGCGCCTCCTGCGCGGCACGGACGGCGGCGTCCACCTCCTGGGCTGTGGCCTCCACCGCAACCTGTTCACGCTGCTTCCCGGTTCGGGGGTCGACACTCCAGACTGGTGCTGCTGCCACCGCGGGTCCCTCCACACATGTAATGCCGCAGTACTGGGTCATCCACCAGGGACGTTCGATATACTGAACGCTGTCTCCGATGATGAATATGCTGTGGAGACTATTTCCCGTCGAACGAAGGGGTCAAGGGCGATGTCGGCTGGCGAGACGGGCGGCGGGGCGCAGGTCAAGTCCGCGGTACGAACGGTTGAACTGCTCGAATACTTCGCCGGGCGTCCCGGTATGCACTCGCTCGCGGCGGTCCAGGAGGCCGTCGGCTACCCCAAGTCCAGTCTCTACATGCTGCTGCGCACGCTCGTCGAGCTGGGCTGGGTGGAGACGGACGCGACGGGCACGCGGTACGGCATCGGGGTACGCGCCCTGCTGGTCGGCACGTCGTACATCGACGGCGACGAGGTCGTGGCGGCGGCCCGCCCGACGCTGGACCGGCTCTCGGACGACACGACCGAGACGATCCACCTCGCCCGCCTCGACGGCACGAACGTCGTCTACCTCGCCACCCGCCAGTCGCAGCACTACCTGCGCCCCTTCACCCGGGTCGGCCGCCGCCTGCCCGCGCACTCCACGTCCCTCGGCAAGGCGCTGCTGAGCACCTACTCCGACGAGCAGGTCCGCAAGATGCTCCCGGAGACGCTGCCCGCGCTGACCGAGAACACGATCACCGACCGCGAGAAGCTCATCGAGGAGCTGCACCAGGTCCGGGAGCAGGGCTTCGCCGTGGACCGCGAGGAGAACACGCTGGGGCTGCGCTGCTTCGGCGTGGCGATCCCGTACCGCACGCCGGCGCGGGACGCGATCAGCTGCTCGGTTCCGGTGGCGCGGCTCACCCCGGCGCACGAACAGCTGGTGAAGGACGCCCTGTTCGACGCGCGGGACCGGCTGACACTGGCCACCCGTAGGCTCTGAGGCATGAACGTCGAGCTGCGCGAGGTCCATGACAGCGATCTGCCGGTCTTCTTCCGGCAGATGAACGACCCCGAGGCGCTCCACATGGCGGCCTTCGTCCCCAAGGACCCGGCCGACCGGGACGCCTTCGACGCCCACTGGGCCAGGATCCGGTCCTCGTCCGACGTGGTGCGGACCGTCCTGGCCGACGGTGACGTGGTCGGCAGCGCGGCGGTGTACGGGGTGCCGGGCGAGCGCGAGGTGACGTACTGGGTCGACCGCGCGTACTGGGGGAAGGGCATCGCCACGGCGGCCCTGCGGGCGCTGCTGACGGAGGTGCCCGAGCGTCCCCTGTACGCCCGGGCGGCGTCGGACAACGCGGGCTCGCTGCGCGTACTGGAGAAGTGCGGCTTCCGTGCCGCCGCGACGGCCAGCGGGTACGCCTCCGCCCGGGGTGCGGAGATCGAGGAGACGGTGTTCCTCCTGGAGGGCTGAGCCGCCCTCCCCCGTCCGGCGGAGGCGGATCGTCGCCGTGCAGGAGGTGCCGCCGGCCCGCCGCGCGGGAGCCTGATCGCATGACGCGGTCACACCGCATGACGCGGTCTCTCGCTCCCGCCGCCGACGGCCCCACCGTCCGTCCCAGCCGTCCCCGGCGCGTCCTGCGTGCCGTCGCCGTCCTCTCCTGTGTGCCGTACCTCGGACTCAAGGCCGCCTGGATCGCCGGGAGCCACATCGGCATTCCGGAGGGGAGCGGGCTGCTCGACGACCGGGTGGGCATGGCGGTGATCAACGGCATTTCCGTGCTGCTGGACAGCGCGGTGATCGTGCTGGCGCTGGTGCTGACCCGGCCATGGGGGCTGCGGGTGCCCGCGTGGCTCCTGGCGTTCCCCGTGTGGGTCGCCGGCGGGCTGCTCGCGCCGATCATGGCGGGGTTCCCGGCGCAGCTGGTCGTGAGGGCGTTCGGTGGAGGGGGCGCGGAGTCGCCGGGGCGGAACGCCTTCCTGGACGAGTGGGTGTTCGCCGTCGTGTACTCGGGGTTCATCCTCCAAGGGCTCGCCCTGGGCGCCCTGTTCGTGCTCTATGCCCGCGACCGCTGGGGGCACCTGTGGCGCGGGCGGGT
Source organism: Streptomyces sp. NPDC045955 (assembly GCF_056430805.1). NCBI lineage: Bacteria > Bacillati > Actinomycetota > Actinomycetes > Kitasatosporales > Streptomycetaceae > Streptomyces > Streptomyces sp. NPDC045955. The sequence goes on along the minus strand of NZ_JBWKKY010000006.1, from coordinate 363,268 downwards.
GTGGGAGCTGCCCGTAGGTGTCGTGGGGCCGGCCCACCGCGCCCTCGCCGTCACGGCCGGGGTGCTCGCCCTGCTGCCGCTCGCCCTCCACGTGCTGTGGGCCTGCGGCGGCACCGCCGGGCTCAGCGAGGGCCGGGCGGCGGACCGGGGCGGTGACTTCCACGTCCTGGAAGCGGTGTTGGTGCTGTTCCTCCTCGCGGCCGTCGCCGGCGGCTTCCTGCTGGCCTTCCGGCGCGGGCGGGCGCTGCCCGTGGCGGTGCCGCTCGGCCTGGCCTGGGTCGGCTCGGGCGCCGTGGCCTGCTGGGGCGGCTGGCTGTCGCTCGCCTCCCTCGGCGGCGTCGAGGGCACCGCCGATCGTCCGACGCCGCTGATGAACCTTGCCTACGCTGGGCAGATGCTCGTCGGCTTCCTCATCGCCGCCATCGGCGTCTATTACTTCGCGGAGCGCTCGGCCAGGGCCGAGCGGCGGGCGGCGTGAGACGGGCCGCCCGGTCGCTGTTCGGACGGCGGGCCCGGCTGCGCTGGGTGCATCTGATCCTCGGCGGCGCGCTCGCGATGCCGTACGTCCTGGTCGGGTCGGTGATCATCGGTCCGGCCACCGGCAGCACCAACGTCTTCGGGTCCTTTCCCCTCCAGCTCGCCTCCTTCGCCGTGGGGCTTCCGCTCGCCGCCGTCACGTCCCTGTTCCCGCTCACCCGGCCGCTGGAGGCCGCCGCCGTGCGCTGGCTGTGCGGAGTCGACCCGGACCGGCTCGCCTTCGGGCCGGCCCGGACGCGGGGCGAGAGGGGCCGTACGGCGGGCTGGTTCACGCTGCATCTCGGGTTCGGCGGGATCATCGCCGGGATGTCGCTGGCCGTACCGCCGTTCGCCGCCGTGCTGATCCTGCTGCCGGTCATCGCGGGACTGGGCGGCACCCCCCTCAAACTGCCCGAAGTCCTCGACCACACCTGGGCGTTGGCGCTCGCACCGGTCGCGGGCGCGGCGATGCTCGTCGCCCTCGGCGGCTGCGCGGCCGGCGGCGGTGCGCTGCTGGCCCGCTGGGCGCCGACGTTGCTCGGCCCGTCTCCCGAGGGCCGGCTCGCGGCAGCCGAGGCACGCGCCGCCGACCTGGCCGTACGCAACCGGCTGGCGCGGGAGCTGCACGACTCCGTCGGCCACGCGCTCAGCGCGGTCGGTCTCCAGGCGAGCGCGGCGCGCCGCGTCCTCGACTCCGACCCGGAGTTCGTCCGCGAGGCCCTCGCCGCGATCGAGGACACGACCCGGCGCACCGTCGGCGAACTCGACGCCGTGCTGGGCGTGCTGCGCGAGGGCGACGCCCCCGGCACGGCCCCCGCACCGACGCTCGCGGCCGACCTCGACGGGCTGCTGCGTCGCACCCGGGCGGGCGGACAGCGCGTGACGGCCACGGTCGGCACCGACCTGGAGGTGCTGCCTGCGCTGCTGTCCCGGGAGGCCTACCGGATCGTGCAGGAGGGGCTGAGCAACGCCCTCAGGCACGCCGGTGAGCGAGTCGCCGTGGAGGTGCGGATCGAGGTGGCGGACGGGGAGCTGGAGATCACCGTGGAGAATCCGGTGACCGGTCCCGCCACGGTCACCGATCCCGCGTCCTCCCGCCCGGGCGGCGGCCACGGGCTGCGCGGTATCGCGGACCGGGTCAGGCTGCTGGGCGGGACCATGACCGCCGGGCCGGCAATTGGTTCGTCCGGACCGGCTGGATCGTCCGGACCGGCTGGACCGGCCGGACCGGCCGGGAAGAGCTGGCGGTTGCACGTACGTCTGCCGATGAAAGGACCCGCATGACCCGCCCCGCCCCCATCCGTGTCGTCCTCGCCGACGACGAGCGTATGGTCCGCACCGCGCTGCGCGCCATCCTCTCCGCCGAGCCGGACCTGGAGGTGGTCGGCGAGGCGGCCACCGGCGCCGAGGCCGTGTCGGTCGTGCGGGATCTGCGGCCGGACGTCGTCCTCATGGACGTCCGCATGCCGGAGACCGACGGCATCCGCGCCACCGAGCAGATCCTCGCCACGCTGGACGAGCCGCCCCGGATCGTCGTCGTGACGACCTTCGAGAACGACTCCTACGTCTACGACGCGCTGCGTGCCGGAGCCGCCGGGTTCCTGCTGAAGCGGGCGGACGCCGACGCGCTCGTGCAGGCGGTCCGGCTGGTGGCGCGCAGCGACAGCCTGCTGTTCCCCGCGGCCGTCCGCACGCTCGCGACCGAGCACGCCCGCGCACACCCGGCGCCGCCGGCGTGGGTGGCGAGGCTCACGGGACGCGAGCGGGAGGTGCTGCGGCACATGGCGGAGGGGCTGACCAACGCGGAGATCGCCCGCCGCATGGAGGTCGGCCCCGCCACGGTGAAGTCGCACGTGGCGGCGGTATTGGCCAAGACGGGCACCCGGGACCGCACGCAGGCGGTCATCGCGGCGTACGAGGCGCGGTTTCTGAACGCCGGATGAGAAAACGGGACGGGTGGGAACGATCCGCCCTGCCTGGCTCGTCCTCATGTTCGGGATGAACAAGACGATCAGGCGTGCGTCGGTCTTCACGCTGCTGCTGGTGTTCGCTCTGCTGGTCAGGGCGACCTGGGTGCAGTTCTACGAGGGCCAGGCACTCGCAGACGACAAGGACAACCGGCGGAACGCGATCGAGACGTACTCGGCGCCGCTCGGCAACATCATCGTGGGCGGCCGGTCGGTCACCGGCTCGGCCCCGACGAAGACGGGCGACCTCAGGTACAAGCGCACGTACACGGACGGCGAGTTGTACGCGGCGGTGACGGGCTTCGCCTCGCAGGCGTACGCGCCGACCCAGCTGGAGGGCATTTACACCGACCTCCTGAACGGCACGGACAGCCGTCTGAAGTCCGTGATGGACACCCTCACCAACCAGCGGGCCGACCCGGGCAACGTGATCACGACGATCGACCCCGACGTGCAGAAGGCGGCGTACGACGCGCTCGGCGACAAGAAGGGCGGGGCCGTCGCCGTCGACCCGAAGACCGGGAAGATCCTCGCGGTCGTGTCGACCCCGTCGTACGACCCCTCGTCGCTGACCGACGCCAACACGGCGGGGGCGGCCTGGAAGAAGCTCACGGCCGACCCGGAGAAGCCTATGGTCAACCGGGCGCTGAGGCAGCCGCTGCCACCCGGTTCGACGTTCAAGCTGGTCGTGGCGGCGGCAGCACTGGAGGACGGGCTGTACTCGTCGGTGGACGAGAAGACCGCCAGCCCCGACCCGTACACCCTGCCGGGCACCACGCGGGACCTGTCGAACGAGAACCCGAACGCGCCCTGCACCAACGCCACGATCCGTACGGCGCTGGAGTACTCGTGCAACAACGTCTTCGCGAAGATGGCCGTCCAGCTGGGCCAGGACAAGGTGAAGGCGATGGCCGAGAAGTTCGGCTTCAACGACGACAAGCTGGATGTGCCGGTCCGGGCCTACACGAGCGTGTACCCCTCGGACATGTACCCGTCGCAGACGGCCCTGACGGGCATCGGCCAGTTCGACGTCACCGCGACGCCCCTGCAGATGGCCATGGTGTCGGCGGCCATAGCCAACGGCGGCAAGCTGGTCTCGCCGCACATGGTCTCGCAGATCACCAACAGCGGCGGTGATGTGTTGCAGGACTACGACGACGACGCGGGCTCGAAGGAGATCGTCTCCTCCTCGACGGCCGAGCAGTTGCAGTCGGCGATGCAGACGGTCGTGGAGCAGGGCACGGGCACGAACGCCCAGGTCCCGGGCGCGACGGTCGGCGGCAAGACGGGTACGGCGCAGCACGGCGAGAACAACAGCCAGGTGCCGTACGCCTGGTTCACCTCGTACGGGAAGTCCGACTCGTCGGGCAAGGAGGTCGCCGTGGCGGTCGTCGTCGAGCAGTCGAACGCGGCCCGCTCGGAGGTCAGCGGCAACGGCCTGGCGGCGCCGGTCGCCAAGGCGATGATGGAAGCGGCGCTGAAGGACTGAACCTCCACCGCACGAAAGCCGTCTGTACAGACAGATGGGCCGCCCCCTTCCCCCCGGGGGCGGCCCTTCGCGCTACTTGGCTCCCAGGAGCTGCTCGATCGGGTCGATCGCGAAGTACACGAGGAACAGCACCGAGGTCCCCCACAGCAGCCAGTGGACCTCCTTGGCCTTGCCGAGCACGGTCTTGATGACGACGTAGGCGAGGAAGCCGGCGCCGATGCCGTTGGTGATGGAGTAGGTGAACGGCATCACGGCGATGGTGAGGAACGCGGGGATGGCGATGTCGTAGCGGTCCCAGTCGATGTGCTTGACCTGGGTCATCATCAGGAAGCCGACGGCGACCAGGGCGGGGGCGGCCGCCTGGAGCGGGACGATGGTGAGCAGCGGGGTCAGGAACAGCGCGAGGCCGAACAGGCCGCCGGTGACGAGGTTGGAGAAGCCGGTGCGCGAGCCCTCGCCGACGCCGGCCGCCGACTCGATGTAGGAGGTCGCCGAGGAGGCCGAGGCCGCGCCGCCCGCGACGGCCGCGGCGCCGTCGATCAGCAGCACCCGGCCGAGGTTCGGGACCTTGCCCTCCTCGTCGAGCAGACCCGCCTCGGCGCTGATGCCGACGACCGTGCCCATGGTGTCGAAGAAGTCGGACAGGATCAGGGTGAAGACCAGCAGGACGACGGTGATGACGCCGACGCCGGGGGCGCTGAAGGCGCCGAACAGGTCGAAGTGGCCGATGAGCCCGAAGTCGGGGGCGTCGACGAGCCGGTCGGGCCAGGACGGTGTGGTCAGGCCCCAGGTCTTGATGTCGGCTATGGAGTTGATCACTATCGCCAGCGCCGTCATGGTGACGATGCTGATCAGGATGGCGCCCTTGACCTTGCGGGCGAGCAGCCCGATCGTCAGCAGAACGCCGAGGCAGAAGACGAGAATCGGCCAGCCGGTGAGCGTTCCCGTGCCGCCCAGCTGAACCGGCACGGTGGTGTTCGCGGCGTCCGGGATGCGGCTGACGAACCCGGCGTCGACGAAGCCGATGAAGGCGATGAACAGGCCGATGCCGACACTGATCGCCTGCTTGAGCGGCTGCGGTATGGCGTGCATGACGGCCTCGCGCAGGCCGGTCACCACCAGCACGCAGATCAGCAGGCCTTCGAGGACGATGAGGCCCATCGCGTCGTCCCAGCTCATCAGCGGGGCGATCTGGAAGGCGACCACGGCGTTCAGGCCGAGTCCGGCGGCGAGCGCGAGGGGCAGATTGCCGCCCACGCCCATGATGATCGTCATGACCGCGGCCACCAGGGCGGTGGCGGTGGTGAGCTGGACGGCGTCCAGCTGGTGCCCGAACTTGTCCTTCGCGCTGCCCAGGATGATGGGATTCAGGACAAGGATGTAGGCCATCGTGAAGAACGTGGCGAAGCCGCCGCGTATCTCACGGCCGAAGGTGGATCCCCGCTCGGAGATCTTGAAGAACCGGTCGACGCTGTTCACCGCCGGTGGTGCGGCGTCGGGCCGGTCGGCCACCTTCTGCGATTCGGACATGGCAAGTGCTCCTCGGTGCCTGGGTGATCGGTGTGCGGATGCTGGCTGGATTGTTCCCGCGTTGAACCACGTTCAGGTTTTCTTCGTGTTACGGAATCAGAGTCCGGCCCGCCATACGTCGTTCGAAGCTCCGTACGAACCGTCCTGAGAACGCTGCTACGCTTCCCGATCTCGTCCGGACCTCCCCCGGATGATCACATGTCATCTACATGACACTCACTGGCACCCCAGCCCGGAGTGCCCGAAGCCGCTGCGAGGAGAGGTCGCCCGTGGGCACAGTCGTCGACGACGCCGCCTCCGTGGAGTTCCACGCCTTCTTCGAGCGTCACTACGCCGAACTGTCCCGCCTCGCCTATCTGCTGACGGGCGAGTCGGACACCGCCGACGATCTGGCGGCGGACGCGTTGCTGGCGCTGTGGCACCGCTGGGACCGGGTGCGCGCGGCCGACCATCCGGCGGCGTACGCGCGCGGGGTGGTCGCCAACCTGGCCCGCACCCGGATCCGCAGCGCCGTGCGCGAGCGGCGGCGCGTCGCCCTGTTCTGGTCGCAGCGCGAGGAGAACACCGAGAACCCGGACGTCGCGGGCGTCGTCGACGTCCAGGAGGCGTTGCGCAGACTGCCGTTCCGCAAGCGGGCCTGTGTGGTGCTGCGGCACGCCTTCGACCTCTCCGAGAAGGACACCGCGCTCGCCCTCGGTGTCTCGGTGGGTACGGTGAAGAGCCAGACCTCCAAGGGAATGGCCGAACTCCAGCGGTTGCTGGGCACACAGGGAGTACCGCAGCGGATGCACGCGGCGGTGGGCGCTCCCCGCTGCTCGCCGGCCGTGGAAAGCTTGCGGGCGCGCGCCGGTGAGGGCGGAGGAAGGGACCGATGACCATGCGGCGGGACGTGCACGAGGAGCTGCGCGCCCGGCTGCACGAGGCGGCCGGGACGCACCAGCCCGACCGGGAGCAGATCCTGGCCCGGGTCGAGCGCGGCATGGCCGGTCCGGTCGGCCCCGGCCACCGGGCGACGCGTCCGCCGGTGTTCGGGTGGATGCGGGTGGCCGGTGCGACGGCCGCGGTGGCGGGCGTGCTGGCCGTGGGCGGTTACGCGGTCGCGTCCGCAGTGAAGGAGGAGACCGCCGCGCCGCAGCAGCAGGACGTGGCGACCTCGCCGACGCCCACGCCGTCGCCGGAGGCGACGAGCCGGGCCCCCGCGCCGCCGGTGGATCCCACGCCGTCGGCCCCGCCGGAGCGCCGCGAGTCCGCTCCGCCGCCCTCGCGGACGCCGAGCCCCTCCGTCACCGGGCGCCCGCCGGCCGCCACCGAGGACGGGCCGCTGTGGTCGGACGGCTCGGTCGACCCGCACAGCAACGACTTCTGGGCGCAGAGCAACGTCACGATCAAGACGCGCACGGAACTGACCGCGCTGACCGTGCGGTTGAGCGTCGCCCAGACCGGCGGGGTCTCCGACGCGGGCGCCTGGCGGTCGCTGCCCGAGCAGGACTTCACGCTCGCGGTCGCCGAGCGGGACGGCTTCCTCGTCTACACCTGGACCCTGAAGGAGGGTCGCAAGGTCCCGGCGGGCGAGTGGGTGTTCGCGGGCCAGTTCGACCACGAGCGCGGCGGCCGTGACGCCGGCGCCGACCGCTACGCGGTGACGGGCGCCGCCGGTTCGCAGCGGCTGTCCGTGGGCGGCGGTTTCGCGGCCGTGGACGACACCGACGACGACTCGTGAAAAATTCCCGAAGACGCGGCAACCCTTTTCTCACGGGTGGCGACCACCAGGCGCAAGAGTCACCCCCAATGAGGAATCGGTACATGACTGCACCAGCACAACAGCGCGTCCGCCATCGCCGCCGGGTCACCAAGCGGCGTGCCGTGATCGCCGGGTTAGCCTCCTTCGGCATCACCGGAGCGGCGGTCGTCACCACGTCGATGCTGTCCACCGCGGGCGCCGCGACCTCCTGGCCCACGGACAAGGGCAAGACGCCCGTGTCGAAGACCATCCCGGTCTCCGGTGTCCGCGACGGCGGGATGAAGATGTTCTACGGCACCGGCGCGCTCGGCGGCGACAGCCAGGACGAGGGCCAGGCCCCCCTCTTCGAGCTGGCCGACGGCGCGGTGCTCAAGAACGTCATCATCGGCACCCCGGCCGCGGACGGCGTGCACTGCAAGGGCAGTTGCACACTGCAGAACGTGTGGTGGACGGACGTCGGCGAGGACGCGGCCAGTTTCAAGGGCAAGTCGTCGTCGGCCGTGTACAAGGTGATCGGTGGCGGCGCGAAGAACGCCGACGACAAGGTGCTGCAGTTCAACGGCGCCGGAACGCTGAACGTGTCGGGCTTCCAGGTGCAGAACGCCGGGAAGCTGGTGCGTTCCTGCGGCAACTGCAAGACGCAGTACAAGCGCACGGTCGTGCTGAACGACATCGACGTGACGGCGCCGATGAACTCGATCGTCGGCGTGAACGCCAACTACGGCGACACGGCCACGCTGTCGAAGATCCGCATCCACGGCGACAGCAAGAAGAAGATCAAGACGTGTGTGCGCTTCGAGGGCAACAACACGGGCAAGGAGCCCAAGGAGCTGACCCCGCCCGGCCCGGACGGCAAGACCTGCAAGTTCAAGGCCTCGGACATCAGCTACCAGTGATGCCGCAGCACGTGTGAACTCCGGCCGGCCCTGATCCCCCCTTGGGCCGGCCGGATGCCGGGTGTCCGGGCCCCCAGTCGGACGTCCCGGCACCCCCGGCCCTCCGGAGCCCCCCTCCGGACGGCCGGACAGCCCTGGCCGAGCCCCCCTCGGCCGGTCGGCAGGACGCCCCCGCCGGTGCGAACCGGCGGGGGCGTCGTCGTGTCTTTCGGGCGCGCCCCCGTGAATTGATGCGCGTATCGCATGGACAGATCTCGGTTTGATGCTGGACAGCGATCCGGCAGTGCTCCGAAACTCTCGCGTAATACCTCGGCCTGCCCCCCCAGCTCGATGACCGAGACGAGGACCCCATGAGAGCGATCCCCAGACGTACGGTGCTCGCCGTCACCGCAGGTGCGCTCGCGGCACCGGCAGTGAGCACGTCGGCCACGGCAGCCCCGTCCGAAGGACGGCAAGCGGCCTTTGGACCCGGCCCGGTCCTGCGGACGGACCTCCTCACGCAGGTGACGCCGAGGAACAACTGGCTGGTGACAGCGGTCGCCATCAGGTACGCGCACCGCATCGACTTACGCGGCGGGACGGTCCCGCCCACCGCCTTCCAGGTGCAGGCCACCGTGGGCGGACGGACAGCGGCTCGTACGGTGACCCGGGTCTACTCCCACACCAGTGCCGAAGTGGACGACCGCTCCCGCCCCGGACGTCCGGGGGACCACCTGATCATCGAACTCGATCCCAACGACGCCAACGCACGGGCGTCAGGCACCGATCCCTTTCCGCTCGACCGTGCCTACTCCGTCCGGCAGGTGGCGGACCTGCGCACCCCGGAAGGTGAACCGGTGCTCAAGGCCGGTCCGTTCGCGCACCGGAACGACGACGTCATCACTCCCGTGGCCGACGACTTCACCGCCGGTTCCTTCACCGACTCCGCAGGGTTCGAACTGGACTTCCGGCTGTATCAGCCCGCGGGATTCCTGCGGAATCCACGGACCCGCACCCGGTACCCGCTCGTCGTCACCCTGCACGGCGGTGGCGAAGTCGCGGACAACAACATGACGCAGCTCACTTCCAACCGGATCGCGGTCACGTTCGCCAAACCGGCACGGCAGCGCCGCAACCCCGCGTTCGTCCTCTCTCCGCAGATCCCCCTGCCCCGTCCCATGGACGGCCCCGACGGCACGGACTGGACCGACGCGAAGGTCCAGGCCGCGCTGATCGAACTCATCGACACCTTCGTGCGCGAGCACGCGCGCAACGTGGACACCGACCGGCTCTATCTGGTCGGCCTGTCCTCGGGCGGTCGCGGCATCTACAGCCTGCTGGCCGAGCGACCCGACGTGTTCGCGGCTGCCCTGCCCACGGCCGGCTGGGGCGAGGCGGCCGCCATGGAAAGGATCACGCACATCCCGATCTGGGCCGACCACTCGGTCGACGACCCGGTCGTCCCCTACCGGGAGGGGCGGTTCGGCAACCCCGGCACCTGGACGCTGATGAACGCACTGGAGACCGCCGGTGCGCGGGTCACCCGTGGGGAGTGGGCCAACGACCTGCCGAAGACGGAGTTCGAGGCCCGGTCGCGGGCCCTCCTGCGGCAGGCCCGGGCCGCGCGCAGCCACGTGCTGTTCACGAGCTACACGGCCGGAACGACACCGGTGAGCCCGCACCTGTCATGGGCTCAGACGTACGAGAACGACGTGGTCATCGACTGGCTCTTCGCACAGTCCCGCTAGCCGACCGCTCTCATCGCCTTTTGGAGGTAGAGCAATGCGTCCCTGCAGTCGTTCCACCCACACCGGCGCGCCGTTACGGACCCGATCCCGTCTCATGACGGCGCTGATCGCACTGGCGACCATCATCGGCTTGGCGCTGACCCTGCTGACGGCCACCGCCGCGCCGGCGACCGCCGCCGGCATCCCGTCCCCGACGACCGCCTCCCTGGAGGCCGGCAACGGGCCGCTGGCCACCGCCACCTACACCGTTCCCCGCCCGAGCGGGTACGGCTCGGGCACGGTCACGTATCCCACGGCCAGGGGCTCGTACCCGGGCGTCGTGCTGATGCCGGGCTACCAGGGCACCCAGGAGAACCTGCGGTGGCTGGCGCCCCGCCTCGCCTCCTGGGGCTTCGTCGTCATCAACGTCGGAACGAAGACACTCACCGACGATCCCGAATCGCGCGGGCGCCAGATCAGCGCCGCCGGCACCCAGTTGCTCGCGCTCGGCAAGGCCCCGCGCAACCCGCTGTCGGGGAAGCTCAACGGCACCCTTGGCGCGGCCGGTCACTCGATGGGCGGCGGTGGCGTCATGGCGGCCCTCCGGGACGATCCGCGCTTCCGGGCGGGCGTGCCGACCGCCCCGTACCACCCGAACGGGAACTTCTCCTCGGTCACCGAGCCCACCTTCTTCCTGACCTGTCAGAGCGACCCCGTCGCCCACGGCGACACCTTCGCGGTGCCCTGGTACAACTCCATGTCCCGGGCCGAGAAGCTCTACATCGAGGTACCGGGCGACCATCTGTGCCCGATGACGGGCTACGGCGACAAGACCAAGCAGGGCAAGTGGATCGTGTCGTTCTTCAGCCTCCGGCTGCGTGCCGACACCCGCTTCGGCCCGTTCCTGTGCGGTCCGGCACGTGACGCCGACAAGAACAACACCTCCGTGGTCACCCGCTGGATGGACACCTGCCGGTGACCCGTCGGAGCGACACGCGCTAGTTCATCGTCGACCCGATGGTCGTGGAGCCGGTCGTGAGGAACGTCGTCGCGGGGAGGGCGCCGTCCGCCCCGCGCGCTCCGTAGGCGCCTTTCGCGTCCGTCGACCTGAAGGGCGGGGTGGTGACGCCGCTGTCCCAGTTGTTGCCGGCGGAGACGGCAGCGGACCCCAGCTCGGCGGGGCCGCCCCGGTCGCTCACGGCGAGGTTCTTGCCGAGGCGGGCCTCGCCGGTGGCGAAGGAGAAGCCGTTGTGGGCGTTGGCGTACGCGGTGTTGCGGTGCAGGGCGATGGCGCCGGTGTTGGAGTTCTCGGTGAAGCCGTGCAGCGCGTTGTCCCAGGCGGCGTTGTGGTTGACGACGTGGGCGACCGACGCTCCCCCGCCGCCCAGTTCGAAGCCGTTGCCGTTGCCCTTGAAGGCCGGGTCGCTCCAGCGGTTCTCGCCGTTGCCGAAGGCCCAGGAGTGCTCGACGGTGACCGGCGAGGAGAACTGCCACAGGTCGAGGCCGTCGTCGGAGTTGCCGAACAGCCGGGCGCCGGTGATCCTGTTGCCCGTCCCGGAGCCGAACTTGACGGCGATGCCGTCGGCGTTCCGGCCGTGGCCGGCCGAGTCGTAGTTGCCGTGGCTGTCCAGGTTCTGCACAAGGTTGCCGGTGGTGCCGTCGCCGCGCAGGGTGAAGCCGGAGTCGCCGTTGTCCGCGGTGACGAGGTTCCTGAAAACGCCGCCGGCCGAGGAGGTGGCGACGAAGCCCTGGGCCGGGGAGTTGACGAAGGCGAGGTTCTCCACGGTCCAGTAGTCGCCGTAGAGGCCGGCCAGCCAGGAGCCGTCGGGCAGCTTCGAGCCGTCGATCCGGACCTTCTCGGCGCCGTACGCCCGCAGCGTGATGCGTGCGGAACTCGTGCCGTTCGCCGTGGACTTGAGGGTCGCGGCCGGATGGTACGTACCGCCGCGGACCTGGATGACCGTACCGGCGGTGGCGTTCTTCACGGCCGCTTCGAGCTGGGCCGTGGTGGAGACGGTGACCGTCGACGAGGCGGCCTGCGCGCCACCGCCCGAGAGCCCGAGATAGACGCCGCCGGCCCCCGAGGCACAGGCCACCGCGGCGGCGATGGCGAGCGTGCGGGTCCTGCGGTGGCGTCCTGTGCTGAGCAGCACGGAGCGTTCCTTTCCTGGGCGATGGGGACGGAGACGGTTCGCGAGGGGCCCGCTCCCGACCGTTTCCGAGCAACAGTCGCCGCTGCGCGCCGAAAGGGTTGCCGCCGTCACGTGCACGGGCGTGCCCGAGTCTCCGAAAGTTTCGGAACCACCGGCCTCATGCACACCCGTTGACGCCCTGTCCCCGGCCGGTGAAACTCCGAAGGCCGCTATCCAACAGAATCCCCCAGACTCCGACAGGAAGTGTCATGCGCCCCCGCACGCTCCTGCTTCCGTTCGTGGCCCTGACCGGCCTCCTCCTGACCCTTCTCACGGCGCCACCGGGCGCCGCGGACTCCGGAGCACCACCCGTGAAGCACTCCAAGTACGCCGGCTATCTCTTCGCCTACTTCACGGGCGAGGGCACCGCCGACGGCGAGCAGATCCGTTACGCCCTCAGCCGGGGCAACGACGCGCTGCACTGGCGTGAGCTGAACGCCGGCAAGCCGGTCCTGACGTCGACGATCGGCGAGAAGGGCCTGCGCGACCCGTTCGTGATCCGCTCCCCCGAGGGCGACAAGTTCTTCCTGATCGCCACCGACCTGCGGATGTACCAGAACTCCAGCGGCAGCTGGGACCAGGTGCAGCGGCACGGCAGCAAGTCGATCATGGTCTGGGAGTCCACCGACCTGGTCCACTGGACCGATCAGCGCCTGGTGAAGGTCTCCCCGGACAGCGCGGGCAACACCTGGGCCCCGGAGGCCTACTGGGACGACGAGCTCGGTGAGTACGTCGTCTTCTGGGCGTCGAAGCTGTACGCCGACGACGACCCGGACCACGAGGGCAACACGTACAACAAGATGATGTACGCGACCACCAAGGACTTCCGCACCTTCAGCGAGCCGAAGATCTGGAACGACCCGGGCTACTCGGTGATCGACTCCACGGTCGTGAAGTACAAGGACGAGTACTACCGCTACACCAAGGACGAGCGCGACCCCAGCTCCTCCAGCCCCTGCTCCAAGTTCATCACCGGTGAGAAGTCGACGTCCCTGACCTCGACGAAGTACGACTTCGTGGCCGACTGCATCGGCAAGGGCGCGATGGACCGCGGCGAGGGCCCGACGGTATTCAAGTCGAACACCGAGAAGAAGTGGTACCTGTTCATCGACGAGTACGGCGGCCGCGGCTACGTCCCGTTCGAGACCACCGACCTCGCCTCCGGCAAGTGGACCCCGTCCACCGACTACCAGCTCCCGGCGAGCCCCCGGCACGGCACGGTGCTCCCGGTGACGCAGCAGGAGTACGACCGGCTGCTGGCGGCGTACCCGTCCACCTCCACCTCCGTGGTGGACGCGACGGCCAAGCAACAGAAGGGCTACTCGATCGTCACGGACAGTGCCTCGAAGGTCGTGCTGCCCATGGAGCCCGACGCCGATCTGCGGGGCCTCGCCCCGAAGTTGTGGGTCGGTGAGGGCGCGACGCTGAGCCCGAGGTCCGGGACCCGGCGCGACTTCCGCACGCCCCAGAAGTACACCGTGACGGCGGCCGACGGCACCAAGCGCACCTGGACGGTCGAGGCGGTCCGCACCCGCAGCCCCCTGCTGCCCGGCCTGAACGCCGACCCGGACGTCCACTACCTCAACGGCAGATACTGGATCTACCCGACGACGGACGGTTTCCAGGGCTGGAGCGGCACCAAGTTCAAGGCGTACTCGTCGAAGGACCTGGTCCACTGGAAGGACCACGGCGTCATCGTGGACCTCGGGCCCGATGTGACCTGGGCCGACAAGTACGCCTGGGCGCCCGCGATCGCCGAGCGGAACGGCAAGTACTACTTCTACTTCTGCGCCGAGCAGCAGATCGGCGTGGCGGTGGCCGACTCCCCCGCCGGCCCCTTCAAGGACGCGCTCGGCAAGCCGCTGGTCGCCAAGGGCGGGGCGCTCAAGGGCCAGATGATCGACCCGTCGGTCTTCACGGACGACGACGGCCAGGCGTACCTGTACTGGGGCAACGGCCACGGGTACGTCGTGCCGCTGAACGACGACATGGTGTCGTTCGACGCGGCGAAGGTGAAGGACATCACCCCGGACAACTTCCGCGAGGGCTCCTTCGTGATCAAGCGGAAGGGCACGTACTACTTCATGTGGTCGGAGGACGACACCCGCAGCGAGAACTACCACGTGGCGTACGCGACGGGACCGTCCCCGCTCGGCCCGTGGACCAAGCGCGGGACGATCCTCCAGAAGCGGCCCGAGTACGGCATCCTGGGCACCGGTCACCACTCGGTGGTGAACACCCCCGGCACCGACGACTGGTACATGGTCTACCACCGCTTCGCCCTCAACGGCCCCGGCAGGCCGGGCGGTGACGGCATGCACCGGGAGACCACCGTCGACCGCATGGAGTTCGCGGCCGACGGCAGCATCAAGCCCGTGGTGCCGACGCTGGAGGGCGTCGAGCCGGTACGGCGATGACCCTCACAGGACGTCGTCGAGCCAGCTGAAGACCTCGTCCTGCATCTCGTGGGTGAAGACGTGGCCGAGCTCCGGCCACGTCTTCATCCGTATGCGCTCCTCGGCGTGGCACGACCGCCAGACGGCACGCAGCTTGTCGTACGCGACCCGTACGCCCTCGGCCGGGAACAGCGTGTCGAGCCCGCCGCCCAGGAACAGCATCGGCCTCGGGGCGGCGATGCTCGCCACATCGGGGATGTCGAGGTACCGGGCGAGCCCCGGGTGCAGCATGGAGTACGCCGACTGCCCGCGCAGCGTGTTGTTGCCGGGCACCATCATCTCCTTCAGGCCGGTCATCCAGCACACACTCGCGGCCGCCGCGATGTGGTCGCTGAGGGCGGCGGTCTGCCAGGCGCGGTAGGCGCCCATGGAGAAGCCGACGGCCGCGACCCGCCGGGCGTCCACACGGTCGAGTCCCGCCAGGAAGGCGGCGGCCCGCTGGTCCTCCCGGGCCATGAGCCCGGCGAGCGAGGAGCCCAGGTTGTAGAAGTTGGCGGCGAGGGCCTGCTGCTGGTCGTAGGCGAGGGGCCCGCGGTCGCCCCAGCCGAGCGCGTCCAGGCACAGCACCACATAGCCGCGCCGGGCCAGTTCGTCTCCGACGAACCGCCCGCTGAAGTACGTGTCCGCCCAGGCCCGGGCGGAGGCGAGACGCGTGTCGTCGTACCAGGGCCGGACCAGTTTCTCCTTCCCGATGTCGAACTTGGCGCCGTGGTCGTGCAGGAGCAGCACGGCGGGGAAGGGGCCCCTGCCGTGCGGGGTGAGCAGGACGCCGCGCACGCGTTCGTAGCGGGTGAGGGAGACGGTGACCAACTCCCGTGTGTACCCCTCCCCCTGAGCACGTCCAGCGGTCTCCGGGGCGTACGGCGTCCCGTCCTGCCGTTCGACGAGCAGGTGCTCCTCGACCGTGGCCCGGGCGGCGCGCCGCCAGGCGCGGAAGTCGCGGACCGGAGATCTCCCCCAGGCGCGCGGGAAGGTCAGGGCGTCCTTCAGGGCGGGGTGGAAGTCGGGGAGCGGGCCGTCCACGACCGCGGCCTCCGCCCCGCTCACCGCTCCCCCGCCCAGGAGCGCCGTGCCCGCCCCGACCACGAACGTCCGCCGGCCGAGCGGCTCATGGGTGCCCATACGACCTCCCGGTTCCGGCGTGGTTCAGGACCTGTCGCTCGACGGCCGACGGGGACGTCAGGGCGCGGTAGTCGTAGACGCCGGCGGGATCCCAGCCGACGTCGTCCGTGAGTCCCAAACGGCTCGCCACCGCGTTCAGGCCGGCGGGCCGGCCGTCGAACCAGGAGCCGGTGTCGTGGAAGTGCTCGCCCCCGTAGGCGGCGACGGTCCGGGACGGCCTCGAAAGGTGGAACACATTGCGCTCGGAGAAGATCGCGGACTCCACGCCCACGCCCAGGGCGTACAGGGGGGCCCGGCCGCGGTAGACGTTGTTGAGGACGTGCACCTGCCCGAAGCGGACCCGCGGGGCGCGCTGCACGACGCCACTGAACAGGTTGCGCACGAAGGTCACCTTGAGGTGCCCCCGGTCCCGGTCGCCGCGGCCGTCGCCCGACCCGATCAGGATCGCCTTGTCGTGGTCCTCGAACCTGCTGTCGGAGACCGTGACGAAGTCGGAGCCGTCCTCGATGTCCAGCAGCCCGTCGTGCCGCTGCACACGCTCGCCGTGAAAGCCGAGGGGTGCCTCGCGGTCGGGGAACCGGCCGTCGGTGAAGGTGCAGTGGTCGATCCAGATGTTCCTGCCGGTGATCACGGTGAGCGCGTCGAAGCGGGCGTTCCAGCTGCCCTGCGTGCCGTCGTCCGGGGACCAGCTGGTGAAGTGGTCGACGGGCGCCTCCAGGTGCAGGTTCCGCACGACGATGTTGCTGCCGGTGTTGACCGTCAGGAACACCCCGAGCAGCCGGGCGTCCCGGCCCACGCCGACGAGGGTCGTGTTGCTCGGCACGGTGAGCTGGATCTGTGCCTTCTCCTTGTTCGAGCCGGTCTGGCGCAGTTGCCGCTGCTGCTTGCAGTGGTCGAAGCGGGTGTCGGACCAGACGGCGCCGTCCTCGCCGAAGCAGGACATGTACGTGCCGAGGTCGTATCCGGGCGCGTAGTCCTGCTCGCCGAGCAGGGAACCGTCGTCCGCCTCGTGCCCGGAGATGTCACCGACGACCCGGATGACCTTGGGCGCGGTGGGAGCGCCGTCGTTCGCCAGGGCCTTCTTGAGCTCGGCGCGGGTGTGCACCGTCCAGGTCGTACCGCCCGCCCCGCCGGTCGTGCCGGAGCCGGCCGAGGCCCAGCCGGCGGGGGCGCGTTCGGCGGCGGAGGCGGCAGGAGCCGGCCAGAGCAGACACACGCCGAGGAGGAGCGCCGCGGCCCTACGCACCGGGCCGCCAGTCGCCGAGGTACGTCTCCTTGGTGTGCAGGCCGGCCTGCGCGCGACCGAGCTGGGGCCGGTTCTCCGGAACGGAGACGACCGCGCCCGGCCCGGTGTTGCGGTACTCGGCGAACCGCATCGACTGCCAGGGATAGGCGTTCGACATGTTGGTGTAGGGCGCGACCGCGTCGATGCCCGGGCCGAGCCAGGTGTCCCGGACGGTGAGCATGGGGCGGGCGGTGGTGTCGGAGCTGGGCACCCAGGGGCGGGCCAGCTTGTAGTGCCCGTCGGGAGCCTCGCTGTCGACGCGGCTCCTGGTCACCAGGTATCCGAGCGGGTTGGCACCGGCCGTCGACGGGGCGAAGACGAAGCCGTACGGGGCGGCCGGCAGGTCGGTCCGGTTCAGGGTCCGGAAGCGGCACTGCTCGAAGACGGCGGTCGCCCGCCCGAACACGAAGTCGACGTCGCCCTCGGCGTAGCAGTGGGCGAAGTACTGGCGGGCGAAGGTGCCCAGGGCCATCGAGTCCGCGTACAGGGTGTCCTGGTGGCCGAGGAACCGGCAGTGGTGGAAGGCGGACCGGTCGCCCTGGACCTTGAGGGCGACGGCCTGGGTGCCGGTGATCCCGGGGTGGTCGGCGCGCAGCCAGTCGTTGGCGAAGGTGATCCAGCGGGCGGTGAACCCGTCGGCCTGCACGGTGGTGGTGGCGGACCCGGTGGTGCCGTACGTGCCGCCGCCGGGCTTGGGCGTCCCGGCCGCGTTGTCGTACACCACGACGACGTCACGGGGGTTCTCGCTCGCCCCGATCCAGGTCATCTCGGTACGGCCGGGGTCGACGGCGACGGTCTGCCGGTAGACGCCCGGGGCGATGACGAGGGTGTATCCGCTGCCGTTCGCCGCGTCCACGGCGTCCCGGACGGTGGTGAAGTCACCGGCGCCGCCCGGATGGACGTACAGGGTCTTCGGGTCGGGGCGGGCGGCAGGTGAGCCGTACCGGCCGAAGGGGCGGGGCCGGGTGCCGGCGGCCCGCGCGGGGCCGGCGGCGAGCCCGACGACGGCACCCGCTGCGGCGCTCGTGACGAGGAACTTCCGGCGGGAGAGGGAGACATGGGGCTGCGAGAGCATACGGCTGCTCCTTCGCGGTGCGGCTGGTGCGGGTAGCTGGTGCGGAGGGGGATGGGCCGGGGCGGGGATGCGATGCGGCCGCCCCGGCCGGTTCACGTGCCGGTCGGGTCAGGTCAGCACACGCGGCCTGCGCCCGCGCGGGCATCGACGATGCCCGGGACCGCCTTCGCCGGGTCGACGCCGGCCCGCAGCGTCGGCGTCCAGCCGGCGCCCGACTGGAGCGTCTCCCCCGGGATCTCCGCGTTGTGCACGGCGATCAGGTCGACGGCCTTGCCGTTGACGTAGTTGGCGCCCGCCGTGACCGGCGCCTCGTTCCACTTCTTGAGGATCTTCGCCGGGCTGACGCCCTGCGCCAGCGTGAACGCGTTGTGCTCGGCGACGAGCCGGGACTCCTTGCCGATGCCGTAGACATAGCCCCACTTCTGGCCCTTGGTGACCACGAAGTGGTTGTTGTACGAGTCGACCTGCCCGAACCGCACCCGCGGCGCCCGCTCGACGATGCCCTCGAAGCGGTTGTGGTGCAGCGTGACCTTCAGCTTGCCCGTGTCGTCGGCGGTGGCGCTGTCGCTGTTGCCGATGAGCATGGTCTTGTCGTGGTCCTTGAACGAGTTCCAGGACACCGTGACGTGGTTCGAGCCGCGCACGACGTCGAGGAGCCCGTCGTGCTGCTGGTAGGTCTTGCCGAAGTAGGACGGCAGGGAGCTGTCGGGGTAGCGGCCGTCGGTGAGCGTGTTGTGGTCGACCCACACGTGTGTGGAGCCGTAGACGACCACCCCGTCGTACTCGCTGTTCCAGGCACCGGTCTTGTTGTCGTCGGCCGGGTCCCACTGCGGGAAGCAGTCGACCGGGGCCTCGATGGTGAGGTTCCGGACGATGACGTTGTCGACGCCCTTGATCTGGAGGCTGCCGCCGAGGATCCCGGAGTTCCTGCCCACGCCGATGATGGTGGTGTCGGCGGGCACGACCGCCTTGATGACCTTGTCCTGCTGGGCGGCGGACGCGGCCCGCAGGTCCTCCTGCTCACCGCTGACCGGCTTGTCGTGTCCCCAGACGGCGGGGTCGTAGGCGGCGAGGTACTTCTGGAAGTCGTACCCCTCGGCCTCGAACGCCTCGCAGCCCTGGGAGACGGCGTCGATCATCCCCTTCACCTTGATGATCCTGGGCGCGGACCCGCCGTCCTTCAGGGCGGCCTTGAACTGCTCCCAGGTGGTGACGGTGTAGACGTGCGCGGCATCGGCCGCGGCACCACCCGTGGTACCGGTGCCGTACGCGCCCCACCCGTCGTTGGCCCCGAGCGTCTGACGGGCCGCGTCCCGGGGCCCGGCCTGCGCGGCGGTACCACTGAGGGACAGCACGAGCGCGGCACACCCGGCCACCGCGGCAACTCTCACTCTGGCATGATCATGACACTTCCGAAGGTTCATGGTGCGGCTCTCTTCCTGCTGCGTCGGGGGTGTTACACGGCGGCCTGCGGCCAGGTGATCCACGACTCGGGAATCGGCTCGTCCAGCCGGCGCACATCGCGCGGCCCTAGCACCCGGGTCCGGAGCAACTCCCTCGCCACGAGCCGGGCCACGGCGATCGCGCCCGGTGGATTGAAGTGCGTGTTGTCCTGCTCGGTGGCGGTCCAGTTGAAGTACTTCTTCGTCTCCTCGACCCCGAGCTCCTGCCACAGGGCGAGCGACAGAGCCTGCACGTCGAGCACCGCGACCCGTTCCTCGGCGGCGAGCGCCCGCATGGCCGCCGGGTACTCACCGTGGGTCGGCAGGGCCTTCCCGGCGGCGTCGAACTTCCGCCGCTCGACGGAGGTGGCCAGCACGGGCCGCGCCCCACGGGCCCGGGCCCCCTCGACGTACATCCGCAGATGGTCCTGATACGTCGTCCAGGGCTCGGTGTACCGAGTCGGGTCCTCGGCCTTCTCATCGTTGTGACCGAACTGGATGAGCAGGAAGTCCCCGGGCCGAATGGCGGAGAGAATGACCTCCAGCCGCCCTTCGTCGACGAAACTCTTGGAACTACGCCCGTTCACCGCATGGTTGGCGACCACCAGCTCCTTACGGAGAAAGAACGGAAGCGCCATACCCCACCCGGTCTCGGGCGCGGCATTCGCGAACTTCTGGGCTGTGGTGGAGTCACCGGCAATATAAAGGGTGCGATTACGGTGACCGCCGGCTTGCGCGGTACCTGTGCCGGAAAACGCGAGAGGCACGGAGGCGACAGCTGCGACGGCGACTTGTCTTCGACTGAGAGACATGCGTGAAACTCCTTAGGTGCGCGGGGCTGTATCGATGTGCGGCTCCGCCGCGTGGGCGCGACAAGCCACGGGACGGCCCGCACCCTGCGAACCACAGGCCGTCCCACGGCGAAACCCAGCAAAAATCAACCCTTCTGCTGGTTCCACTCCTCCTGCGCGGTGTTCAGCTGCTCGGCCAACGTGTCCAGGAATTCCTTCGCGCTCATCTTCCCGAGCAGCACCTTCTGGAAGTTCGGCTCATTGTCGGCCTTGGAGATCGTGTTCCAGTCCGGCAGGTAGTACGGCAACTGCACGATCGTCGTCGTCCCGTCGGACAACGCGTCAGCGGCCAGCTTCGTGGGCTCGGCCTTCGAGATCCACGCGTCCTTCGCCGCATCCGTGTTCGCCGGCACCTGCCCCGCCGCCTCGTTGAACTTCGAGTTCTCCGCCTTCGACGTGGCGAACTCGATGAACTTCCAGGCGGCGTCCTTGTTCTTGGAGCTCTTGAACAGCCCGATGCCGTCGACCGGGTTGGAGACCTGAACCCGCTTCCCGCCGGGCCCGGTCGGCTGCGGAATACCGCGGAACTTGTCGACGCCGAGCGCCTTCACATGGTCCTGGTACGACCCGAGGTTGTGGTTCAGCATCCCGATCGTGCCGGAGTCCCACTGCGCCACCATCTTGGTGAAGTCGTTGTTGAGGTCGGCCGCGGGGGTGACCTTCTTGTACAGCGCCGCGTACTTCTCCAGCGCCGCCACGTTCTTGGGATCGTTGACGGTGGTCTTCTCACCGCTGGAGTCCCAGAACGAGGTGATCCCGGACTGCCCGTACATGGCGTCCAGCGCCTGGGCGATGGAACCGGCGCCGCCACGAATCGTGTAGCCGAACTCGTTCTTGCCCTTGTTCGTGAGCTTGTCGGCGGCCGTGAAGAACCGCTCCCACGTCGTGGGCTCCTGGAGACCCGCCTTCTTGAACAGGTCGGTGCGGTAGTACAGCACACCGTTGTTGGCGGAGGTCGGGATCGAGTACAGCTTGTCGTCGCCACCGCCGGCCGCCTTCAGCGACTCGACCATGTCCTTGTTGAGCTTGCCGTTGAGCGGGGACTTCTCGAGCCGCTCGTCCAGCGGCTCCAGCGCGCCCTGCGCGGCGAACCCGGCGAGCATCGCCGCGCCGACACCGCCGACGTCCGGCAGACCGCCGCCCTGGAGGGCGGTGTCGACCTTGGACTGGTACTCGGTGGAGGCGATCCCGACGTACTCGACCTTGATGTCCGGGTTGGCCTTCTCGAAGTCGGCGATGACCTCCTTCCATATCTCGGTGCGGACACCGCCGTTGTTGTCCCAGAAGACGATCTTGCCCTTGCCGCTCCCGTCGGCGCCCTCGTCACCGCCCGCCCCGCTGCCGTCGTCGCCGCAGGCGGTGACGGTCAGCGCGAGCACGGCCCCCAGGGCGACGGCCGTGGCGGCGCGCCTGCTTCTGCGATTGCTGATCTTCATTGGTCGGCTCTCTTCTTCTGGATCCAGCGGAACTTGAGGGTGTGGGGGGTCAGTGGCGGGCGTGGGGCGCCCAGTCGTCCGTGCCCTTGAGGTAGGCGGCCACGGTGTGGGACCGCGCCTCCTGGTCGCTCAGCTGCGGACGGTCGGCGGTGACCGTCGCACCCGGGCCGTGGTTGCCGTACTCGGCGAAGCGGGCGTCCTTCCACGAGAACCCGCTCATGTCGGTCCACGGCGAGGACTTGATCGCGGCCGGCAGCGCGGTGTCCCGGATCAGCACCTGCGCGATCGCGTCCGGCTCGCCGCCCGGGTGCCAGGGCCGGCCCAGGTGGAAGCTCCCGGCAGGGGCGTCGCTGACGATCTTCGACCGGGTGATCAGGAACCCGTACGGGTTGCCCTTCCAGGTGGAGGCCGCCGTGATGTAGCCGTTGTTCGTGTCCGAGCCCCGGCTCAGCGCCCGGATCACCGAACGCTCGATCACGGTCGTGGCCCGGCCGTAGACGAAGTCGACGTCGCCCTCGATGTAGGAGTCGCGGACGTAGACCCGGCTGAGGGTGGTCAGCTTGGGGCTGTCGGTCATCAGGGTGTCCTGGTTGCCCAGGAAGGCGGTGTCCTCGAAGACGATCCGATCGCCGGTCGTCTTCATCGCCAGCGCCTGCTCGCCCTTCAGCTCGTGCGCGGCCTCGTCGAAGTCGTTGCTGAAGGTGAGGTTGCGTGCGGTGACGTCGTTCGCGGCGATCCGGACGGTGGCGCTCCCCGTCGAACCCCCGTACTCGGCGGGCGTGTCGAAGACGATGACGGTGTCGGAGCGGTCCTGTCCAGTCCCGCGCAGCACGATGTTCGGCTTGCTCGCCGGGATGTACACCTTCTCGCGGTAGGTGCCCGGCGCGACGGCGATCTCGACGGCGGTGTCGTTGCCGTCGGGCACCGCGTCCACGGCTGCCTGCACGGTCGGGTAGTCGCCCGGGACGTGCAGGACGGCAGGGCCGCCGATCCGCTTCTGCGGTCCGGAGAACCGCTTCACCAGCGCGGGCACGGCGGCGGCCGGGTCGAGCCGGTAGTCGTAGAACGCGCGCGGGTCGAACGCCGTGCCCCACGCGTCGTGCCGGCCCGTGGTGTTGCGCAGGACCGACCCCCGCTGCACCAGCTCGGCGGTGGCGTCGGCCTGGTAGGGGTGCTGGACGCCGTCGTAGAAGCTGTTCTCGATGACCATCCTGGTCCGGCCGCGCGACCAGTTGCCGTACGTCCACACGGGGTCGCCGTCGGACAGCTGCGAGGACAGGTAGTTGTTGTAGAGGTGGGCGTAGGCGCAGTTGTCGGCGGACGGGTTGCGCTGCTTGGTGGCGCGGAACCAGTTGTGGTCGACGGTGATCTGCGTCTTGACGTTCGGGGTCCAGCCGATGCCGAAGGTCTTGTTGTTGTTCGTGAACTGGTTGTAGGAGACGGTGACGTACTCGCTGTCCTTGCGGATGTCGAGCTGGCCGTCACAGATCCGCGAGAAGCGGATGTGGTCGATCCACACGTGGTGGGCCGTGTCGAGACGGATGCCGTCGTAGTCGGTGTCCTTGCAGTCCCAGTTGCCCTCGACGGCCGTGTCGCGGATGGTGAGGTTGCGGATCACGACGTTGTGCGTGCCGGGGTCGAGGGTGAAGCCGCCGTGCACGATCTCGGCGGTGTCGCTCACGCCGATGATGGTCTTGTCGGAGGCGACGGGTATCTCCGTGCCGAAGGGGTCCATGTCCAGGGAGCCCTTGACGCGGATGACGTACGGCTCCTCGGCCGCCGCGTACTTCGCCAGCGCCGCCTGATCGGTGACGGTGACCACCTTGCCGCCCGCGCCGCCGGTGGTGCCGCCGGCGAGGGAGGCGAAGCCGTGCGGCCGGTCGGTCCAGCGGTCGGTGGCGGGCCCGGCCTTCCGGTACTGCGGGGCCGCCTGTGCGTCCCCGAGGGTCGCGAGGCCCAGCGCGGCGACGAGGCCGAGTACGGCGGCCACCACCTTGCCGTGCCCCGGTCTCGACAAGCGCTTGCTACGGAGGTGCGTCATTGCGGCTCCCAACAGGCTTACGGCTTCAGGTGCTTTACGAGGCGCTGATCCGGAACTGGGTGAACGTCGCCGCGCCCGCGTGTCCCTGGCCGGCGGGTGCGAGGGCGACGAGGCCGAGCAGGGCGCCGACCCAGCGCCACGGGGTGGCGGCGAAGACCGGGCCCGACGGCCGGAAGCCGTCGCCGACGTCGGCCGAGAAGCGGCAGCGGGCGCCCGCGCCGATCTCGATCCGCAACCGGGCCCGGTCCCCGGGTGCGAGCCGCGGGTGGGCGGCGTCGCGCTCGGCGTCCGCGACCGCCTCGGCGAACCGGTGCACCAGGTGCGCGGTCCCGTCCGTGCCCCGCTGGAGGCCGATCCAGCCGAACGCGTCCCCGAGGACCGCGAGTCCGGCTCGGGCCCCGGGCTCGTCGCTGTCGAGCCGCAGCTCCACCTCGACCGTGCAGGGCGTGCCGGGCAGCCGCTGGGTGAGCACGTTCGGCAGCTTGCGCAGGTCGTGCGCGTCGGCCGAGCGGACGCAGGTCAGCCGGAGCCCGTCCCCGGAGTGCTGGGTGGCCCAGCCGTCGCCGGGGTTGGCGGTCCACTGCCACTGGCGGCCGTACCGTCCGCCGGGGAAGTCGTCGTCGGTGGCGGGCGCGGCGGACGGCTGCGGCGGCAGGCCGGGCCTGCGGTGCACGGCGACGGGGGCGCCGTCGTCCCCGAGCACCGGCCAGCCGTCCGGACCCCAGCGCATCGGCTGCAGGTGCACGACCCGGCCGTAGGCGCCGCGCTGCTGGAAGTGCAGGAACCAGTCCTCACCGGACGGGGTGCGCACCCAGCCGCCCTGGTGGGGGCCGTTGACGTCGGTGTCCTTCTGTTCCAGGACGATCCGCTCCTCGTACGGCCCGAAGAAGCCGCGCGAGCGGAAGGCGCCCTGCCAGCCGGTCTCCACTCCCCCGGCGGGAGCGAGGATCCAGAACCAGCCGTCGTGCCGGTAGAGCTTGGGGCCTTCGAGGGTGAACCAGCCGGGTATGCGGTCGCCGTCGACGATCACCTTGCCCTCGTCGAGGAGTTCGGTGCCGTCGGGGCGCATCCGGTGCCCGGTGAGGCGGTTCTTGATGCCCGAGCGGGACTTGGCCCAGGCGTGGACCAGATAGGCCTCGCCGGTCTCCTCGTCCCACAGGGGGCAGGGGTCGATCAGGCCCTTGCCGGCCTTCAGCAGGTGCGGGCGGGTCCAGGGGCCCCTGATCTCCGGGGCGTTGACCTGGAAGATGCCCTGGTCGGGATCGCCCCAGAAGATCCAGAAGCGTTCGTCGTGGTACCTGAGGGACGGAGCCCAGACGCCGCAGTCGTGGCGGGGCGTGGCGAACTCCTCCGCCGGTTCCAGCCGTTCGAGCGCGTGGCCGACCAGGGTCCAGTTCACCAGGTCACGGGAGTGCAGTAACGGCAGTCCGGGGACGCGGCCGAAGCTGGACGCGGTCAGGTAGAAGTCGTCGCCGACGCGGACGACGTCCGGGTCGGACCAGTCGGCGTCCAGGATCGGGTTGCGGTACGTCTCGGTGGTCACGGGCTCACCGCCTTGCGGACGAGGGCCGCCGCGGCGTCGCGGTCGAGGCGGCCGTCGGCGACGACGGTGACGACCCGGCGGACGACGGTCTCGCCCGGCGGGAGGGGCAGCCGCTCGCCGTACGCCAGTGAGGAGCCGACGCCCGGGTACTCCTCGGTGCGCACGAACCACGGGTCCTGGCGGGTCTGTTCGGTGGCGCCGGCGAAGACCAGCGTCCAGGTGCCGCCCCGCAGGGCGAGCCAGTCGGCCGGGCGGCCGTGGACCTGCTCCTCGCCCTCGGCCCCGGCCGAGAAGACCTCCGGCGCGGAGGACTCCTTGCGGGCCCGCCAGAAGAAGCCACCGTAGGCCGCGCCCGGCCGCCCGTTGGTCGCCGGGCTGCCGATCGACAGCGGGTCCTTGGTGACGTTGGTGAGGGAGAAGGTGAGGTCCAGCGCCCAGGCCTGTTCGGTGAGCTCGGTGGCCGCGACCGTACGGCGCTCGCGCAGCAGCTCTCCGCCCGCGGCGACCCAGCGCAGCTCCTCCACGAAGCCGTCCGGGTCGCGCAGCTGGAACGTGACGTGCCGCTGGGCGCCGTGGTTGTCCAGCTCGGTCGGGCCCTGGTCGCGGACGTAGGTGCGCCCGCCCCAGAAGTTGAACCCCTCGACGTCGGGAACGGCGACACCGACGCCGAGGTGGTGTGCGTGGTCGGCGGGGGTCAGTTCGGTGACCGCCGTGCCGGCCAGGGTGGTGACGGGGTGCAGATACGGGCGCGGGGAGAGCCGCGCCGGCAGCTCGGGCCGGGTGACGTACCGGCCGACCGGACGTCCCGCGACACGCAGCACCGCCGTGTCGTTGCTGCTGGTCATCTGGTGCTCACCTCTTTCGACAGGTGCTCCGCGCCCAGTGCCCAGGGGGCGCCCAGCTCGGAGTAGAGGGAGAGGGTGTCGGCGGCGGCCGCGACGAGCCCGTCGATGCCGGGGACCACCCGGCGGTTCTCGCCGGGGACGCGGTGCCAGGCGGTGTCCGGCAGCGGCGCCGGGTCGGGCGCCGTGCGGATGGCCTCCACGACCTTCATGAAGGCGCCGGTCTCCTCCGGCGGGACCAGCAGGTCCGCACCGGTGGTCAGGTGCGCGACGAGGTTCTCCAGCAGGTCGGTGCGGCCGTACTCGAACTCCTCCGGGCCGTGCCCCGCGCGCTGGAGCAGCACGCGGTCCTGCTTGTACCAGAAGGTGATCCGGCCGGTGCTGCCGTGCACGAGGACGTACGGTTCGTCCGCCCGCTCGGCGCACAGGGTCGCGGCGACGGTGACCGGGTGGCCCTGGGCAGTGCCGATCCGGACGCAGGAGGTGTCGTCGGACTCGATGGCGTTGGCGCGCAGCAGTTCGGTCTCGATGCCGGTGACGTCCTCGGCGCGGGTGCTGCCGCCGAGGGCGAGTGCGGTGGCGACGGCGTGGGCGAGCGGGTTGGTCAGCGTCCCGTCGATCACGTCGACGCCGTCCATCCGCCGCTTGCCCGCCCAGGGCGCCCGCCGGAAGTAGTCCTCGCCGCGCACCCAGGCACCGGCCCCGCCGAGCCCGACCAGCTGCCCGATCGCCCCTTCGGCGATCAGCGCGCGGATGGCGGGCAGGGCGTGCGAGCCCAGCGACTGGAAGCCGATCTGGCAGACGACCCCGGCCGCAGCGACCCCGTCGGCCATGCGGCGGAACTCCGCGTACGAGGGGGCGGGCGGCTTCTCCAGCAGGAGGTGCACACCCCGCTCGGCCGCCGTGAGCGCCAGGTCGGTGTGGGTCGGGATCGGTGTGCAGATCACGGCGATCCGGGCACCGGTGGAGTCCAGCAGGGCACCGAAGTCGGCGGACTGCTCGGGGGTGCCGAGGCCGTCGAGCTCCGCCTCGGTCAGCGGCGTCAGTTCGCAGACGCCGGCCAGCCGGACGAGGCCCTGCTTCTGGAGGCGGCGGATGTTCTCGACGTGCCAGCGGCCGTGGCCCCGGGCGCCGGCGAGGACGACGGGCAGAGGTGTGTTCATGGAGTCGATCATGCGACCGGTCATGGGATCCTCCCCGCACCCGCGCCGCGGGCCACCGCCCGGTCGGCAGCGGCGGCGCTGTCGATCCGCCCGTGCAGGGCGGGCGTCCAGCCGACGTCGCCCGTCAGGTCGCGCTCGCTGCCCGAGTTGTAGGCGTTGTAGATCATGAGCAGGTCGACCGGAAAGCCGTTGAACAGCGTGCCGCTCTGGTGCAGGGCGCTGCCGTTCCAGCTCTTGACCAGGTCGGCGACCTCGACATGGCCGGGCGCGTGGAAGGCGTTGTTCTCGGCGTAGATCTTCGACTCGGTGGAGACACCGAGGGAGTAGCGGTAGTCGTCGTCGGTGATCTCGTAGCGGTTGTTGTAGAGGTGCACCTGGCCGAAGCGGACGCGCGGGGCGCGCTGGACGACCGACTCGAACGCGTTGTGGTGCAGGGTGACCCGGAGCTTGCCGCGGTCGCCGGTGGCGGTGTCGCCGTTGCCGATGAGCATCGCCTTGTCGTGGTCGGCGAACCGGCTCCAGGACACGGTCACCAGGTCGGAGCCGTTCGTGATGTCCAGCAGGCCGTCGTGGCGCAGGTAGTTGCGGGCGAAGTGGGTGGGCTCCTGGGCGTCCGGGTGGCCCTTGTCGCTCAACGTCACGTGGTCGACCCAGACATGGGTGGCGCCGGCCAGCCCGATCGCGTCGTACGCCGTCTTCCAGTCGCCGAGGCCGCCGGTGTTGGGCTGCCAGACGGGGAAGCAGTCGTAGGCGTCGCGGATGTCGAGGTTGCGGATGATCACGTTGTCCGCGTTCCGCACCTGGAGGCTCGCGCCCTTCAGGACGGCCGAGTCGCCGAGCCCGACGATCGTGGTGTTGGAGCCGACGGGCAGCACGACCCGCTCGGCCTGCCGGGCGGCGGAGGCCTGGCGGGCCTCCTCCTGCGGGCCGCTGGGCTTGGCGGCGCCCCAGGTGCGGGGGTCGTAGGCGGCGAGGTACTTCTTCAGGCTGTAGCCGCCGGTGGCGTAGTCGGAGCAGTCGAGACGGTCGCCGTCGTCGTCGGTGTTGGCGTCGATGGTCCCGGCGATCCTGATGATCTTCGGGGTGTCGCTGCCGCCGTCGAGGGCGCGGACCAGCTGGGTCCGGTCGGTGACGGTGAAGACGTGGGCGTCGTCGGCCGCGGCCCCTCCGGTGGTGCCCGCCCCCTCGGAGGCCCAGCCGTCGTTCGCGGGCAGGGTGTCGCGGCCGATGTCCCGTGCCTCGGCGTGCGCGGGGACGCAGAGCACGCCCACCAGACCTGCCGCGACGGCGAGTTGGCGCAGTCTCATCCCTTCACCGCCCCCGCGCTGAACCCGGTGATCAGCCACTTCTGGATGAAGGCGAACACGATCACGACCGGCACGGCCGCGATGATGCCGCCCGCGGCGAGGGCGCCCAGGTCGACGCTGTCCGCGCTCATCAGGGTGTTCAGGCCGACCGGGATGGTCTGCTTGTCCTGGTTGTTGAGGAACATCAGGGCGAACAGGAAGTGGTTCCAGGAGTGCACGAAGGCGAAGGAACCCACGGCGATCAGGCCCGGCCGCAGCAGCGGCAGCACGACGATCCGGAAGGCCGTCATGCGGTTGCAGCCGTCCACCCAAGCCGCCTCCTCCAGGGAGTACGGCACGTTCTTGATGAAGTTGCTGATCAGGATCATCGACAGCGGCAGCTGGAAGACCGTCTCGGCGAGGATGACACTGCCGAGGCTGTTGATCATCTGGAGTTCGGCGAAGATCTCGAACAGCGGGACCAGCAGCAGCGCGCCCGGCACGAACTGGGAGCACAGCAGGCCCAGCATGAACGCCCGCTTGATCTTGAAGTCGAACCGGGCGAGGGCGTAGCCGCCGGCCAGGGCGACGAGGGTCGTCATGACCAGGGTGGCGACGCCGACGAGCACGCTGTTGGCGAAGTAGGTGCCGAAGCTGCGCTCCGTCCACACCTTCTCGAAGTGATCGAAGGTCATCGGCCAGGGCACCAGCGAGGTCGAGCCGGCCGGGCGCAGGGCGAACAACAGGATCCAGTAGAAGGGGATGAGGGTGAAGACCAGGTAGATCCCCAGGGGCAGGTAGATCTGCCAGCGGGGCGCCTCGTCCCAGGCGCGCTTCCCCTTGGCGGGACGCGGCGGTTCGGGGGCCGTGGGCGCCAAAGCGGGCGCCGCCTTGGTGGCTTCCTTGACGCTCACTTGCTCTCGCCTCCGAACTTGCTCAGCCGCAGATAGACCATCGAGCAGAAGAGCAGGATCACGAACGCCACCGTGGTCAGGGCCGACGCGTAGCCGAAGTTGTGGGCGTCGACGGATGTGTTGGCGATGTACAGCGGCAGCGTGGTCGTCTCACCCGCCGGGCCGCCGCCGGTCAGCGTGTAGAGCAGGTCTACGTTGTTGAACTCCCAGACCGCGCGCAGCAGCGTGGACAGGATGATGGCGTCCTTCAGGTGGGGCAGCGTGATGTGCCAGAACTGCTTGAGGCGGCTGGCCCCGTCGACCTCGGCGGCCTCGTAGAGGTCCTTCGAGACGGACTGGAGGTCGGCGAGGATGAGGATCGCGAAGAAGGGCACCCCGCGCCACAGGTCGGCCACGATCGCCGCCGGGAAGACGGTGGAGGTGTCCGACAGCCAACTGGTCCCGTAGGAGCCGATGCCGATGTCCGCGAGGTAACGGGTGATGCCCGTCTGGGAGTTGTAGAGCAGCACCCAGATCGCGGAGGTGAGCACGCCGGAGACGGCCCACGGGGAGAAGACCATCGCGCGTCCCAGGCCCCGGCCCACGAAGGTCTGGTTGACGATGAGGGCGAGCGCGAGACCGAACAGCAACTGGAGGCCGACCTCGACGAAGACCCACTTGGCGCTGAAGACGAGGGTGTCCCAGAAGACCGGGTCCTTGGTGAAGGCGTGGACGAAGTTGTCGAAGCCCGCGTATCCGTTCCGCCACGGCTTGGTGGGGTTGTAGTTCTGCAGGCTGTAGTAGAAGACGCTGATGACCGGGTAGGCGATGAAGCCCAGCATCAGCAGCGCCGCCGGTGCGATCAGCAGGTACGGCAACCTGCGCGGCGTGGCGGAGGCACGGCGCCGCCGGGGTGGCGCGGGCGGTTTCGCCACGGCTGCGGCTTGGGCCATGACTGTTCTCCGTTCTCAGTACGTCGTGGTACGTCGTGCGTCGGTGCGCGGGAAGCGCTTTCTCCCCGGGCAGGGTCGTGCCGGGTCGTGCTGAGGTACTCGGGTGGTGCGGTGGTTCAGCCCGCGTACGGGTCCTGCACCTTGCCCGTGCGGGCCAGGAATTCGAAGTCGCAGCCGGTGTCGGCCTGCGTGATCTGCTCGTTGTAGAGCGCTCCGTAGCCGCGCTCGTACCGAGTGGGCGGCGGCGTCCAGTCCGCCCGGCGCCGCTCCAACTCCTCGTCGTCCACGTGGAGATGGAGGGTGCGCGCCTCGACGTCGAGGGTGATGGGGTCACCGGTGCGGACGAGGGCGAGCGGTCCGCCCACGTACGACTCGGGAGCCACGTGCAGCACGCAGGCGCCGTAACTCGTGCCGCTCATCCGGGCGTCGGAGATGCGGACCATGTCCCGCACGCCCTGCTTGAGCAGGTAGTCGGGCAGCGGCAGCATCCCGTACTCGGGCATGCCCGGGCCTCCCTTCGGGCCGGCGTTGCGCAGCACGAGCACGTGGTCGGGGGTGATGCCGAGCGAAGGGTCGTTGATGGTGCGCTGCATGGTCTTGTAGTCGTCGAAGACGACGGCCGGACCGGTGTGCTTGAGCAGGTGCTGCTCGGCGGAGATGTGCTTGATGACGGCGCCGTTCGGGCAGAGGTTGCCGCGCAGCACGGCGACCCCGCCCTCGGCGGCGACCGGGTTGTCCCGGGTCCTGATGACGTCGTCGTTGTGCACCTGCGCGCCGGCGATCTGCTCGCGCAGCGTGTCGTGCGAGACCGTCGGCCGGTCCAGGTGGAGCAGGTCCGTGATCCGGGAGAGGAATCCGGGCAGACCGCCCGCGAAGTGGAAGTCCTCCATCAGGTACGTCTGACCGCCGGGCCGTACGTTGGCCAGCACCGGGACCGTGCGGGCGATGCGGTCGAAGTCGTCGAGGGTGAGGCGGACGCCCGCGCGGCCGGCCATGGCGATCAGGTGGATCACGGCGTTCGTGGAGCCGCCGAGACCGAGCACGGTCGTCACGGCGTCCTCGAAGGCCTCGGCGGTGAGGATGTCGCTCAGCTTGCGGTCCTTGTGGACCAGGTCGACGATCGTCATCCCCGCCCTGGCGGCCATCCGGTCGTGCCCGGAGTCCACGGCCGGGATGCTGGAGGCGCCAGGGACCGTGACGCCGAGGGCCTCGGCGGCGGCGGTCAGGGTGGAGGCCGTGCCCATCGTCATGCAGTGGCCGGGCGAGCGGGCGAGGCCGCTCTCCAGCTCCTGCATCTCGCAGTCGCCGATGACACCGGCCCGCTTGTCGTCCCAGTACTTCCACATGTCGGTGCCGGAACCGAGCACCTCGTTGCGCCAGTGGCCCGGCAGCATGGGCCCGGCCGGCACGAACACCGCCGGCAGGTCCGCGCTCGCCGCGCCCATGAGCAGGGCGGGTGTCGACTTGTCGCAGCCGCCCATCAGGACGGCCCCGTCGACCGGGTACGACCGCAGCAGCTCCTCCGTCTCCATGGCGAGCATGTTGCGGTAGAGCATCGGGGTCGGCTTCTGGAAGGTCTCGCTCAGGGTCGAGACCGGGAACTCCAGCGGGAAACCACCGGCCTGCCACACCCCCCGCTTCACGGCCTGGGCGCGGTCGCGCAGATGGACGTGGCAGGGGTTGATGTCGGACCAGGTGTTGAGGATCGCGATGACGGGCTTGCCGAGGTGCTCCTCGGGCAGATAGCCGAGCTGGCGGGTGCGGGCGCGGTGGCTGAAGGTACGCAGCCCTTCGGTGCCGTACCACTGGTGGCTGCGCAGGTCCTCCGGACGCTTCTTCGGTGTGCTCATATCGACCACCCGGCGGCGATGGCGGCGACCTCGGCCCGCTCGCCCTCGGGCAGTTGCCTGCTCGGCGGGCGGACCTCGCGGCGGCACAGTCCGAGGGAGGCGAGGGCCTCCTTGACGACGGTGACGTTGTTGGCGGAGCCGCTGTCGGCGCGCAGTTCCTCGAAGCGGCGGATCTGCTCCCAGACCTTCATGGCGGCCGGGTAGTCGCCGGAGCGCAGCGCCTCGATCATGTTCATGGAGACCGCCGGGGCGACGTTCACCAGCCCGGAGGTGAAGCCGGTGGCGCCCGCGGAGAAGTAGGAGGGGGCGTACGGCTCGGCGAGCCCGGCGACCCACACGAACCGCTCCAGACCCGCGTCCCGGGCGAAGGCCGCGAACCTGGCGGCGTCCGGGACGGCGTACTTCACGCCGATGACGTTCGGGCAGGCGTCGGCGAGTTCGGCGAGCCGGGCACCGGGGAGCTGCGCGTTGCGAATGTACGGGACGACACCCAGCTCCGGCACGGCCTGCGCGATGGCCCGGTGGTAGTCGACCCAGCCGGCCTGGGAGACGTACGGGTGGACGGGCTGGTGGACCATCACCATCTGGGCGCCGAGATCACGGGCGTGCCGGGCGGAGGCGACGGCGGTCGGGATGTCGTGCCCGACGCCGACCAGGATGACGGCCCGCTCCCCGGCCTCGTCGATCGTCAGCTCCGTGACGAGCCGGCGCTCCTCGGGGGTCAGGGCGTAGAACTCGCCGGTGTTGCCGTTCGGGGTGAGGGTGGTGATGCCGCCGTCGAGCAGGCGGCGCAGCAGGGCCCGGTAGGTGTCCTGCTCGACGGAGCCGTCCTCGGCGAACGGCGTCACCGGGATCGCCACCACGTCGGCCAGGGCCGCCCGCTGGGTCTCGAACGCCACGCTGCTCATTCCTGACCTTCCTGTTCCAGTTCCGCCTGGGGGAAAGCACGCTGCACGAAGGACGCGATGTGGGAGTGCAGGGCGCGGGCAGCGCCGTCGGCGTCGCCGTCGAGGGCGAGCCGGAGGATCTCGCGGTGCTCGCCGGCCTCCCGCTCCCAGGAGGGCGAGGCGGCCCACGCGACGGCGGAGACGAGGGCGGCCTGGTCGCGGACCTCGTCGAGCATCCGGCCGAGCAGCGGGTTGCCGCACGGCAGGTACAGGGCGCGGTGGAACTCCCGGTTGGCCAGGGAGCGTTCGGCGGTGTCGGTGGCGGCGTCCGCCCGGGTCAGCGCGTCGCGGGCGGCCTCCAGGGAGGCCCCGCGGTGCACGGCCCGCTTCAGCGCCTCGGGCTCCAGCAGCAGCCGGACGTCGTAGACCTCGCGCGCCATGTCCGCGTCCACCATGCGCACCGTGACGCCCTTGTACTGGCTCATCACGACCAGCCCGGTTCCGGCGAGGGTCTTGAGCGCTTCGCGCACCGGGGTCTTCGACACCCCGAACTGCGCGGCGAGCTCGGTCTCGACCAGCGCCTGGCCGGGCGTCAACTGCCCGGTGAGGATGCGGTGTTTGATCCCCTCCAGCACGTACTGCGTGCGGGAGGGGATCGGCGTGGGCACAGAGGTCATGCGCGCCTCTCGGATCTCGCGTCCCCGAGGGGGATCGCGTATCGGATCTCGCGTATCGCGTCTCATATATGACGTACGAAGTACGACGCGATGACGTTAAGAGGGCGCGTTTGTTTCGTCAATGCTTCTGACGAAGGAAGTAGCAATCGCTTTCTACGACTTGGGCGCCCACCCCGGATCCCGCCCGCTCAGCCCCACCGCCCGGTCCAGCAGGGGCGCGTCCGGCCGGACGGGGACGACGGGGCCGAAGATCTCGCCCGGCTGGGGTCGTCGACCGACGCGGCGAGGAAGTCGTGGCAGATCTGGAGCGCGGCCGGGTCGGGGGTGTACGCCTGGCCGGTCGCGCGGGCCAGGTCCCAGCCGTGGATCACCAGTTCGTCGGTGGCGACGAGCCCCGCGATCTCGCCGGGCAGGTCCACGCCGCCGGCCCGGGTCATGCCGGTCCAGGCGGCCGGGTCGCGCCAGGCCTCGGCCAGTTCCGCGAGGACCTTGGGCAGCTCCTCGCGCCAGCCGGGCCCGAGGTCCGGGAGCGCGGAGTCCGGGCTGGTGCCGGTGGTGACGCCCAGGTCCTTGCGGCCGGCGTCGCGGAAGGCGACGGTCAGCCCGACCAGGTGGCCCAGCAGGTGGCGCACCGCGTACTCCGGGCAGGGCGTCGGGGCCGCCAGGTGCTCGTCGGTGACGCCTTCGGCCAGGCGCGCCAGGACCGCCGTCTGCGGGCCGAGGTCGAGGGTCTCGGTGGTGTCGGTCATCCGCTGTTCCTCCTGGTTTCGTCTCCTGGGAGGTAGACCGACGGCGACCGCGGAACTCATCGTCCGGCCGCCCGTTTTCTACGCCACGTGCCCGATCCCCGCTCGCGGGCCTTAGTACCACGATGACCAGGCATGACGAACACAACGGCCTGGCCCGTAGTGCGGGTCCTGCGCGACCGCGACGCGGGGCTGTGCCTCTCCGGCGTGGTGGTCTCCGGCTTCGGCACCTCGGCGCTGTGGCTGGCGTCCGGCGTGTGGGTGAAGGACCTCACCGGCTCGGACGGCCTGGCCGCGCTGTGCCTGCTCGCCATGTGGCTGCCGACCCTGGCCGGACCGCTGCTGGGCACGCTCGCCGACCGAGGCCGCCGCAAACCTCTGCTGATCGGCGTGAACTTGCTGCTGGGGGCCCTGCTGCTCACCCTCGTGAGCGTCGACGCCCCGGGCGACCTGTGGCTGCTGTACGCGGTGCTGTTCGTGTACGGCGCGGCGGGCGTCGTCCACGACGCGGCCGAGTCGGCGCTGGTGGCGACCGCCGTCGACCCGTCCCTGCTCGGCGACTTCAACGGCCTGCGCATGACGGCCACGGAGGGTATGAAACTCCTGGCCCCGCTGGCGGGCGCGGGCCTGTACGCGGCGTACGGCGGCGCGAGCGTCGCTCTCCTGGACGCGGCGACGTTCGTCCTGGCCACGGGCGTGTACGCGCTGCTGCGGGTGGAGGAGGACAAGCCCGCGCCGCCCACCGGCAGCCGCCGGGAGCGGACCGCCGAGGGCGCCCGCCATCTGTGGGCGCACCCTCTGCTGCGCCCCCTGGTGCTGGCGGGCGGCGCCACCATGCTGTGCGCCGGCCTGAACGGGGCGATGGTCTACGCCGTCGTCGACGATCTCGGGCGCTCCCCCGCGTACGCCGGTGTGCTGTACGCCGTACAGGGCGCCGGGTCGGTCGCGGTCGGCCTGTGCTCCGGCACCGCCCTGCGCCGCCTGGGCGAGCGGCGCTTCGCGGCCTACGGCATTGCCCTGCTGGCCGTCGCCGTGGCCCTGCGGGCGGTGCCGTCCGACCCGCTGGCGCTGGTGTGCGGCGCGGCGATCGGTGCGGGGCTGCCCGCGGTGCTGATCGCCACGCTGACGTCCGTGCAGCGCGAGACGCCGGGCCCGCTGCTGGGCCGGGTCACCGCCACCGCCCACACGCTCGTGTACACGCCGAACGTGGCCGGGCTGGCCGCCGGGGCGGCCCTGGTCGAGCTGGTGAGCCACCGGCCGGTGCTGGTGGGCCTGGGCGTGGCCCTGCTGGTGACGGCGGCCCCGCTGTTTCAGAGCCGGGCGAGAGCGGAGCGAACGGTCTCCAGGTCGCCGTCGGACGCCAATCCGGCGTGATACAGCCGCAGTTCGGTGGCGCCGAGCCGCCGGGCCTCGGCCGCGTCGGCAGCGAGGGTGCCGGGGCTGCCGCCCATGCCGGAGACCACGGTGAAGTTGGCTGCGATGACCGCGCCCTGCCTGCCCTGCCGGGCGAACGGCGTCAGAGTGCCGGTGCCGCCCGCGCAGGGCACGACCACCCCGTCCGCGACGGACAGGATGTGCGCCGGGTCGACCCCTGGGTTCGCACCGACGTGGTAGGACACCGGGTCCGCGTGCAGCAGCACCTGGAAGCCGTCGGGCGCGACCGCCCGGACCGCCGCCACGGCCTTCTCCTGGAGCGTGCGGGCGGTTGCGTCGCGGTACGCGCGCGTGGTGTTCGCGAGCGTCTCGCCGAGGAGCTTCTCGACACCCGCCCAGCCGCCGTCGGAGGGCGTCACCCCCTGCCACACCGGCTCCAGCGCGGTCCGTACGGCGGCGGCCAGCTCGTCGGCGTCCAGGCCGTGCCGGCCGTAGCCCTCCCGGCAGGACGGGCAGAAGCACAGCGCCATCAGGTACTGCCCGGCGTCGCCGAGGCCGACGCCGCCGGTCTTGTCGTGGGCGTGCAGGTGCTGCAGGCCGTACCAGCCGAGGGACTCCAGCTCGGTACCGCGCGCCCCGGGCCGTACGGCCGCCTCGGCGGCCAGGTCGGTCAGGTACGCGCGGGTGGCGGGCTGCGCGATGCAGGGCGCCCAGGGGTAGCGGTCGCCGTAGGCGTTGACGACCGAGGTGCCCGGGTGCTCGGCGCCCAGGCGGGAGTTGTGCGCGAGGACGACCCAGGTGTGCACCTCAAGGCCGGCGCCCGTGAGCGCGGTGGCGGCCCCGCCGAAGGCGTCCCCGGGGGCCCAGTCACCGGCCGGGTAGGGGCGCAGCTCGCGCCCGTCCCAGCGGTCGTCCGCCGGGTACAGCACGGCGGCGTGCTCGGCGGTGACGATGCGGTGACGCGGGTGGCGGGGCGTGAGCGCGCGCGTGGAGTGGTAGGCGGCGGCGAGCGTCACCTGCTCCACTCCCAGCGCGGCGATCCGCGCGGGCGCCTCCGGGTCCCCGTTGACGTCCCAGGGGTAGACGAATGCCGACGCCTTCACTTGGCCTCCTCAAGCAACGCGTAGCCGCGCTCGATCACTTCGGCGAGCTGCTTGACATGATCCCCGGTCGGCGCGTGCAGCGGGGGCCGCACCTCCCCCACGTCCAGTCCGCGCAGCCGGACGCCGGCCTTGACCAGCGCGACGGCGTAGCCGCGGCCCTGGGCGCGCAGCTCGACGAAGGGGCGGTAGAAGCCGTCCAGCAGCTTCTCCGCCACGCTGTCGTCACCGCTGCGGAGCGCCTGGTGGAAGGCGAGGGCGATCTCCGGCGCGAAGCAGAAGACGGCGGACGAGTAGAGCGTGACACCCAGGGCGCGGTAGGCGAGCTGGGTCTGTTCGGCGGTCGGCAGGCCGTTGAAGTAGAGGAAGTCGCCGGGGACCTCGCAGCGCACGGCGCTGATGACGCGCTGCATGAGGTCGAGGTCGCCGAGCCCGTCCTTGAGGCCGATGATCCCGTCGGTACGGGCCAGTTCGACGACGGTCTCCGGCGTGAAGACGGCGTTGTCCCGCTGGTAGACGATGACCGGCAGGGGGCTCGCGGCGGCGATCTCACGGTAGTGCCGCAGCAAGCCCTCCTGCCCGGCGACGACGAGGTACGGCGGCATGGCGAGCAGCCCGTCCGCCCCGGCAGACTCGGCGATGCGGGCATAACGCACGGCGAGCGCGGTGCCGTACCCGGCGCCCGCGACGACCGGCACGCGCCCCTCGGCCGCCTCGACGGCCACCCGTACGCACGCCTCGAACTCCTCGGGCGTGAGCGCGTGGAACTCGCCGGTGCCGCAGCAGGCGAACACGGCGGCGGCTCCTGCCTCCACTCCGCGGCGCACGTGTGTGCGGTAGGTGTCGAGGTCTACGGAGCCGTCGGGGCCGTAGGCGGTGACCGGGAAGAACAGCGGTCCGCTGGGGATGTCGAGGCGGGCGGCGAGAGGGGCTGACGTCACGAACTCTCCCGGTTCCATATTCATGATTGTCGTCTATATTTCTGAACAGCTCCACGCTAAGGCGCCGCCGCGACGCCGGTCAAGCGCGCGAACCCGCCACGCACCAGCGGATTCGCTCTTTTCGCGGCATACTTGACGGGCTCCGT
This sequence comes from Streptomyces sp. NPDC045955, assembly GCF_056430805.1. Lineage (NCBI taxonomy): Bacteria > Bacillati > Actinomycetota > Actinomycetes > Kitasatosporales > Streptomycetaceae > Streptomyces > Streptomyces sp. NPDC045955. The sequence continues at coordinate 325,122 of NZ_JBWKKY010000006.1, read as the reverse complement.
CCCGGATCCTTAGCGTGTCCACGCATATGAATTCCGTGCAGTCATCTGCACGGATGCCGTGCACCCATCTGCACGGTGGGAGATTCAAGGAGACCGAGGATGCCCGCTCCCCGCACCGTCCTGCTCACCGGCGCCGCCGGTGGCCTCGGCACCCTGATGCGGGAGCTGCTCCCGGACTACGGCTACGAGCTGCGCCTGCTCGACATGCGCCCGATCGAGGGCGCCCCGGACGCGATCACCGCCGACCTCTCCGACAAGGACGCCGTGCGCGAGGCGGTCCGCGGCGTCGACGCGATCATCCACCTCGCGGGCATCTCCCTGGAAGCCCCGTTCGAGAAGATCCTCAAGGCGAACATCGAGGGCACCTACCACCTGTACGAGGCCGCCCGCGAGGAGGGCGTCGGCCGGATCGTCTTCGCCTCCTCCAACCACGCCGTCGGCTACACCCCTCGCCCCCAGGGCGACGACCCGCTGATCCCGGTCGACACCCCCCGCCGCCCGGACACCTTCTACGGCCTATCCAAGTGCTTCGGCGAGGACCTCGCGCAGCTCTACTGGGACAAGCACGGCCTGGAGACGGTCTCGGTGCGGATCGGCTCCTGCTTCCCCGAGCCGACCAGCGTGCGCATGCTCTCGGTGTGGATGAGCCCCGCCGACGGTGCCCGCCTCTTCCACGCGGCCCTGACCGCCGAGCATGTCGGCCACACCGTCGTCCACGGCTCCTCCGCCAACACCCGGCTGTGGTGGGACCTCGCCACAGCCCGGGCGCTCGGCTACGAGCCGCAGGACGACTCCGAGCCGTGGGCCGAGAAGCTCATCGCCGAGCAGGGCGAGCTGGACCCGGAGAACGAGGCGCACGCCTACCTCGGCGGCCACTTCGTGACGGACCCGCCGATCTGGCCGTACTGACCGGAAAGAGCCGGCGCGAGAGGGCGGGCGGGCAGGAAACGGGCCCGCCCGCTCGGGCATCCGGGCACGCACGGATGCGGTCGGACAGCGCCCCCAGGGGCGCGGGGAACCGCGCGACCAGCCACAACACACCCGCACACGGCCACGACTCCCGTGTGGCACGCGCCGCAAGTCCGAGACCGAACGGGCACATCCGGGCACGAACACTTCCGCAACAGACCTGGTCGCCGTGGAGCACCCGCTGTAGAACTTCCCCCATGGCCCACCGAGGGTCCGAACGGGCAGCACAGCAGGAAGGCGGGTGACGGCCATGACCAGAACCGCGGAAGAACGCCAGCGCGAGATCGTGCTGGCCGCACGGCGCGCCGGCTCGGTCGATGTCACCGCCCTCGCCGCCGAACTCGGCGTGGCCAAGGAGACCGTACGGCGGGACCTGCGTGTCCTGGAGGACCACGGCCTGCTCCGCCGCACCCATGGCGGCGCCTACCCGGTGGAGAGCGCCGGCTTCGAGACGACGCTCGCCTTCCGCGCCACCAGCCACGTCCCCGAGAAACGCCGCATCGCGACCGCCGCCGCCGAACTCCTCGGCGACGCCGAGACCGTCTTCGTCGACGAGGGCTTCACCCCCCAGCTCATCGCCGAGGCACTCCCCCGGGACCGGCCGCTGACCGTGGTCACCGCGTCCCTCCCCGTCGCCGGCGCCCTCGCCGGGACCGACACCGTGTCCGTCCTGCTGCTCGGCGGCCGGGTCCGCTCCGGCACCCTCGCCACCGTCGACCACTGGACGACGAAGATGCTGGCCGGTTTCGTGGTCGACCTCGCGTACATCGGCGCCAACGGCATCTCCCGCGAGCACGGCCTCACCACCCCCGACCCGGCCGTCAGCGAGGTCAAGACCCAGGCGATCCGGGCCGCCCGCCGCACGGTCTTCGCGGGGGTGCACACCAAGTTCGGAGCGGTCAGCTTCTGCCGGTTCGCCGAGGTCGGCGCGCTGGAGACGATCGTGACGAGCACCCTGCTGCCCGCGGCCGAGGCCCACCGCTACTCCCTGCTCGGACCGCAGGTCATCCGGGTCTGACCACCCACCGCCCCTACACCCCTTCACCCCTTGTTCCCACAGGGCACCTTCACGCCCTGCGATGCCCCTTATCTCCCCATACATCCAGGAGCGATCCATGCGAACCCAGAGCCGACGACGGCCACCGCGAGCCACGCTCGCCATGGCCGCCGCAGGGACGCTGCTCGCCCCGCTGCTCTCCGGCTGCTGGGTCGGCGCGGGCGGGGCCGGATCCGGCGGTGACGCCATCAACGTCCTGATGGTCAACAACCCCCAGATGGTCGAGCTCCAGAAGCTCACCCGCGCCCACTTCACCAAAGAGACCGGCATCAAGGTCAACTTCACCGTCCTGCCCGAGAACGACGTCCGCGACAAGATCAGCCAGGACTTCGCCAACCAGGCCGGCCAGTACGACGTCGCCACGCTGTCCAACTACGAGATCCCGATCTATGCCCGCAACGGCTGGCTGCACGAGATGAACGGCTATCTGGCCAAGGACCCGGCCTACGACGAGCAGGACGTCCTGAAGCCGATGCGCCAGTCCCTCACCGGCGACGACGGCAAGCTCTACGGCCAGCCCTTCTACGGCGAGTCGTCGTTCCTGATGTACCGCAAGGACGTGTTCCGGAAGAAGGGCCTGACGATGCCCGCGCACCCCACCTGGCAGCAGGTGGCGGACCTCGCGGCGAAGGCGGACGGCGCCGAACCGGGCATGAAGGGCATCTGCCTGCGCGGACTGCCCGGCTGGGGCGAGGTGATGGCCCCCCTGACCACCGTCGTGAACACCTTCGGCGGCACCTGGTTCGACAAGGACTGGAAGGCGCGGCTCGACTCCCCCGAGTTCGAGAAGGCGACGAAGTTCTATGTCGACCTGGTCCGCGAGCACGGCGAGTCCGGCGCCGCCCAGTCCGGCTTCGCCGAGTGCCTGAACAACATGACCCAGGGCAAGGTCGCCATGTGGTACGACGCCACCTCCGCGGCCGGATCCCTGGAGGCGGCGAACTCCCCGGTCAAGGGCAAGATCGGCTACGCCCCCGCCCCCGTGGAGAAGACGAGGTCCTCCGGCTGGCTCTACACCTGGGCCTGGGGCATCCAGAAGGCCTCCCGCAACTCCGACGACGCCTGGAAATTCGTCTCCTGGGCGTCCGGCAAGAAGTACGAGCAACTGGTCGGCGACCAGATCGGCTGGTCCAACGTGCCCGCCGGCAAGCGGGCGTCGACGTATGCCAACGCCGACTACCGCAAGGAGGCCGCCGCCTTCCAGGAGATGACCAAGGAGGCCATCGAGGGGGCCCGGCCGAACGATCCCGGCGTGCAGCCGCGGCCCGCGCCCGGCATCCAGTTCGTCGGCATCCCCGAGTTCACCGACCTCGGCACCAAGGTCTCGCAGGAGATCAGCGCGGCCATCGCCGGACGCCAGTCAGTCGAGTCGGCCCTGAAGAAGTCGCAGGCGCTCGCCGAGAAGATCTCCGAGGAGTACGAGGGACGATGACCGCCATGACCACGGCCCCCGTGGCCGCTCCCGAGACGCGCACCCCGGTCCGCCGGCCCTCCGCCCGCCTGCGTGCCTGGGCCACCCGCGCCCCGCTGCTCCCCGCCCTGATCTTCATGATCGTCGTCACCCAGCTGCCCTTCGTGGCCACGCTGGTGATCTCCTTCTTCGACTGGAACTCCCTCTATCCCGACGCCCGGCACTTCACGGGCCTCGGCAACTACCAGGAGGTCCTCACCGACGCGGACCTGCGCCAGTCGGTGTGGACGACCGTCCTGCTGACGGTGGCGGTGGTCCTGGCCAGCCTGGTCCTGGGACTCGTGCTCGCCCTGCTCCTGGACCGGAAGTTCCGCGGCCGGGGCATCGTACGGACGCTGCTGATCGCACCCTTCCTGGTGGTACCGGTCGCGGCGGCCCTGCTCTGGAAGCATGTGCTCTACAACCCCGAATACGGCCTGTTCAACGGGTTGTTGCACTATGTGGGCGGCCCACAGCCCGACTGGATCTCCAACACCCCGCTGCTCGCGGTCGAGGCGTCGCTCGTCTGGCAGTGGACGCCGTTCATGATGCTGATCCTGCTGGCCGGCCTGCAGAGCCGTGACCACCAGCAGATCGAGGCGGCCCGGGTCGACGGCGCGAGCGACTGGCAGATCTTCGTCCACCTGACGCTCCCGCATCTGCGCCGCTACCTCGAACTGGGCGCCCTGCTGGGCTCGATCTACATCGTCCAGAACTTCGACGCCGTCTTCACGATCACGTCCGGCGGCCTGGGCACCGCCAACCTCCCCTACACCGTCTACCAGAGCTTCTACCAGGCCCACGAGAACGGCCTCGCCTCGGCCGCGGGCGTCCTGGTGGTCATCGGCTCGATCATCATCGCGACCTTCGCCCTGCGCGTGGTGTCGTCCCTGTTCCGCGAGGAGGTGTCCGGCGCATGAGCACGAACGCCCTGCGTGTGAGCCGTGTCCGAGGCAAGGGTGCGGGCCTCGGCCTGCTGGCCTGGCTGCTCGGCATCGCTTTCTTCCTGCCCATCGCGTGGATGGCACTGACGTCCTTCCACTCCGAGCAGGACGCGGCGACCAACCCGCCGTCCTTCGCCGCCGCCCTGACCCTGGACGGCTACCGCGAGTTCTTCGGCGCGGGCGGCGGCGCGAGCCCTTGGCCGGCGCTGATCAACTCCACCGTCGCGTCCGTGGCCTCGACCCTGCTGGTCCTGCTGCTGGCCTTCCCGGCGGCGTACGCGCTGTCGATCAACCGCGTCCGCAAGTGGACGGACGTGCTGTTCTTCTTCCTCTCCACCAAGATGCTGCCGGCGGTCGCGGGCCTGCTCCCGATCTACCTCTTCGCCAAGAACGCCGGGATGCTCGACAACATCTGGCTGCTGGTCATCCTCTACACCTCCATGAACCTGCCGATCGCGGTGTGGATGATGCAGTCGTTCCTCGCCGAGATCCCGGTCGCGGTGATCGAGGCGGCGAAGGTGGACGGGGCCCGGCTGCCCACGATCCTCGCGCGCGTGGTCGCCCCGATCTCCCTCCCCGGCATCGCCGCCACCGCCCTGATCTGCTTCATCTTCAGCTGGAACGAGCTGCTGTTCGCCCGGGTGCTCACGGGTGTGGTCGCCGAGACCGCCCCCGTCTTCCTGACCGGCTTCATCACCAGCCAGGGCCTGTTCCTGGCGAAGGTGTGCGCCGCGTCGCTCGTCATCTCCCTGCCGGTGCTCGCCGCGGGGTTCGCCGCCCAGGACAAGCTGGTCCAGGGCCTGTCGTTGGGAGCCGTCAAATGAAGGCCGCCGTCATCGAGTCCGTGGGCAAGGCCGTCGTCGCCGAGGTCCCGGACCCGACGCCAGGGCCGCGCGAGGTCGTCGTCGAGGTCGCGGCCTGCGGGCTGTGCGGCACGGACCTGCACATCCTCCAGGGCGAGTTCGCCCCCCAGCTGCCGATCGTGCCCGGGCACGAGTTCGCGGGCGAGGTGGTCGGGGTCGGCACCCAGGTCACGGAACTGTCGGTGGGCGACAGGGTCGCGGTCGACCCCTCCCTCTACTGCTACGAGTGCCGCTACTGCCGCACCGGCCACAACAACCTCTGCGAACGCTGGGCGGCGATCGGCGTCACGACGGCCGGAGGCGCGGCGAAGTACGCGCTCGCCCCGGTGGCGAACTGCGTGAAGCTCCCCGACCACGTCCGCACCCAGGACGCGGCCCTGGTGGAGCCCCTGTCCTGCGCGGTACGCGGCTACGACGTGCTCCGCTCCCGCCTCGGCGCGCACGTCCTGATCTACGGCTCCGGCACGATGGGCCTGATGATGCTGGAGCTGGCCAAGCGCACGGGCGCGGCGAGCGTGGATGTCGTCGACGTGAACCCGGCCCGCCTGGAGACGGCCCGCCGCCTCGGCGTCTCGGCGTCGGCCGCGAGCCCGGACGAACTCGACCGCCCGCAGGGCTGGGACCTGGTCGTCGACGCCACGGGCAACGCGGCGGCGATCCAGGACGGTCTGGACCGGGTGGCGAAGGCCGGCACGTTCCTCCAGTTCGGCGTGGCCGACTACGCGACCCGCGTGACGATCGACCCGTACCGCATCTACAACCAGGAGATCACCATCACCGGCTCGATGGCGGTGCTGCACAGCTTCGAGCGCGCGGCGGAACTCTTCGCGAACGGTGTCCTCGACCCCGACGTCTTCATCAGCGACCGCATCCCGCTGGAGCGGTACCCGCAGGCGCTGGAGCAGTTCGCGTCAGGGGTCGGCCGCAAGATCGTGGTCGTGCCGTAGGGCGGCGGACCCCTGTGGGCGGGGGCAGGCGAAATTCGCTGGGGCGCCTGCCCCCGCCCCCGTACGCTCACGGCATGCCACGACCCCACGGATTCGCTTACGAGCAGCACGCGGGCGGAACCGTCCGCATCACCCACCACGGCCACCCCGCCACCACCCTGAACGGCCCCCGGGCCGCCCAGTTCCTCGCCGAGGTGGAGACCTCCGACCCGCAGCTCGTCATGGCCCGCTGGACCGGCAACTACAAGCGGGGCAACGAACGCACGGCCCGGGACCACCCCCGCAATCGCCGCTGACCCGATTGGCGGCAAGGTAAGGGAACGGCAAAACCGCCTCGCTCGTTCACCCGGCATGACAGCTATGACCCCCGGCTCGAACATCCCCCTGTCCGCCGCCTGCGTGACGGTGGACGTCGCCGCCCCGGTGCGGCTCGACGTATCGGGCCTGCTGCTCACCGCCGACGGCAAGGTGCGCTCCGACGACGACTTCATCTTCTACAACCAGCCTTCGGGCGCGGGCGTGACGTACCGCTCGGGCGGCGGTACCGCGCCTGACGCGATCGTGGTCGACACAGCGGCCGTGCCGCCCGGCATCGAGAAGATCGTCGTCACGGCCAGCCCGGACGCCGCGGGCCAGACCTTCCGGGGCATCGAACCGACGGCCACGATCCGCAACGCGGACGACAACTCCGTCCTGGCGTCCTTCACGCCCCCGCAGCTCGGTGACGAGACGGCGCTGGTGATCGTGGAGATCTACCTGCGCAACGGCCAGTGGAAGGCCCGGGCCGTCGGCCAGGGCTACGCCAACGGCCTCGCGGGCATCGCCACGGACTTCGGAGTCACGGTGGAGGAACCGGCCGCGGCAGCCCCGGCCCAGCCGGCGACCCCGCCGCCGGCGCCGATGCAGCCGCCGGTGGCTCCCCCCGCCCCGCCCGTCACCACGCCGGCGGCGCCCCCGGCTCCGGCCACACCTCCGCCGCCCGCCCCCGGCGCCGGGAAGATCAACCTCGACAAGGGCCGCGTCAGCCTCCAGAAGAACCAGACCGTCTCCCTGATCAAGGGCGGCCGCCCCCTGCTCTCCCAGGTCAAGATGGGCCTCGGCTGGGAGCCGGCGTACCGGGGCAAGGACATCGACCTGGACGCCTCGGTCATCGCCTACGGCCCGCAGCGCAACCACATCGACAGCTGCTACTTCGGCAAGCTGTCCATCGTCGGCGGCGCGATCAAGCACTCCGGCGACAACCTCACGGGTGAGGGCGGCGGTGACGACGAGGTGATCGTGGTCGACCTCGGCCGCCTCCCGCAGGAGGTCACCGGCCTGGTCTTCACGGTCAACTCCTTCTCCGGCCAGAAGTTCACGGAGGTCGCCAAGGCCTACTGCCGCCTCCTGGACGCCACGACCGGCGAGGAACTGGTCCGCTTCGACCTCACCAGCGCCGAGCCGCAGACCGGCGTGATGATGGCCAAGCTGATCCGCCAGTTCTCCGGCGAGTGGGAGATGACGGCGATCGGCGACTTCGTGAAGTCCCGCACGGTCAGGGGAATGGTGAAGCCGGCGGCCCAGGCGCTGTAACGCAGGCACCGCCGGCCCCGTAGGACGCCTCCTGCTCAGGGGGCGTCCGGTGTCCGGCCCGACGGGTCAGCGACGCCGGGCCCCCAGCCCCTCCGTCAGCAGTGTCAGATAGCGGCGGAGGTGGCCGCCCTCCCCGTCCGCCAGCTCCGCCGCCGTCGACACGCCGTGAGCCAGTCGCAGGACGTCGACCGGATCGACGTCTCGGCGGAGCGTGCCCTCCTCCTGTGCCGCCCGGACCAGGCGCCCCGCCGCGTTCCTCACGGAGTCACCGCAGGCCGTGGCCACGGCCGAGCCGCTCTGCGTGACGGCCGGGCCGAGCAGGGCCCGCAGGCCGCGCATCTGGACCATCCCGGCGCCGAGTTCGTACAGCCACTCCCCCAGCGCCTCACCCGGCGGCAGTTCCGCCGCGAGTTCGTCGGCCCGGGCCGCGATCGCCTCGACGCGGTCGAGGTACGCGGCCTCCAGCAGCGCGTGCCGGGTCGGGAAATGCCGGTACAGGGTGCCCGAGCCGACCCCGGCCCGCTTGGCGATGTCGTCGAGCGACGCGCCCTCCCCGTGCTCGGCGAAGGCCTCGGCGGCCACCTTCAGCAGCCGCTCGTAGTTGCGCCGAGCATCCGCCCGCATGGGCCTGACCTGCGCCATGCAGCCACTCCTCACGAACCGGGGACTCAAGAACCGGAGACCCTCTCCGCACCCTATCGAGAACGGCAGGCGGCCGGAGGTCCGCACACCCGCCGCCCGTTGGAGAGGACGTTGAGATCTGCCAGGCGACCTGGAGGGTGACGGGTCAGGCGGAGGCGCGGACCACCAGCTCGGGCACCACCCACGCGTCCGCGCCCCGCAGCGGCTCCTCACCCGCGCGCAGCCGGGCCACCTGTTCCACGGCCAGCCGCCCCAGCTGCCGCTTGTCGATGTGCAGGGTGGTCAGGGCGGGTTCCACCAGCTCGCCCAGGGAGAGACCGTCGAAGCCCAGCACCGCCAGATCGTCCGGGACGCTCCGGCCATGGCGGCGGGCGGTGCGCATCGCCCCGACCGCGATCAGGTCGTTGAAGCCGAAGACCGCGGTGATCCCGGGCCGCGCCGCCAGGAGCCGTTCCATCCCGGCCTCGCCACCGGCGACGCTGTGCTCCGGGCACACCACGACCCACTCCTCGTCGACCGGCAGTCCGAGCCGCCGCACGTGCTCCAGGAAGGCCAGCCTGCGCGGGCCGGGGCCGTGCACGCCGTCCAGCATGCCGATCCTGCGGTGCCCCGCGCGGAACAGGTGGTTCAGGCCCTGCTCGACTCCGGTGGCGGCGTCGATGCCCACGGCCGCGAACCGGGTCTGCTGCGGGCCGCGCTCCAGCAGCACCAGCGGCACGCCTCCGAGGTGCTTGGTGAGGACGTCGTCCGGGTCCTTGAAGTAGCCCACGACCGCGTCCGCCTGGTGGGAGAGCACGTCGAGCGCCTGCCGCTCCCTGGCCTCGTCGATCCGGGAGTCCCAGACGACCACCTGCCAGCCGCGCTGCTCGGCCGCCTCCAGCACCCCGGCGGCCACCTCGGGGAAGAAGGGGTTCCGCAGGTCCGGGATGACCAGGCCCGCCGTCACCGCGCCCTTCTGGACGAGTCCGCGCGCGAAACGGCTGGGCCGGTAGTCCAGGAGCCGGGCCGCCTCCAGGACCCGTTCCTTGGTGGCCGGGTCGATCTCACCCTTGTCGTTGACCGCCCGGGAGACCGTCTGCCGTGACACCCCGGCCAGTCGTGCGACGTCGTGGATCGTGGCCCGGCGCCGGGCGCCCTCGGGCCGCTCGGCACCCGGCTCCGCCCGCTGATCGTCGGTCCACATGCTGAGCACTTTATCCGGCTGGGGATCCCGCCCGGCAGGGGCGGCCGCGCGGGCCCCTCAGTCGTCGAGCTCGGTGAAGAGCGTCAGCTGGAGGGCGCCCGGGGCCTCCAGCCGGGAGTTCAGGGAGTTCCAGGGGGTGCGGGTGGGCTCGGCGACCACCTCGGCTCCGGCGGCGGCCAGCTTCGCCGTGACGGCGACGGAGTCGTCCACCTGGAAGGCGACCCGGACATGTCCGGCCACCCGCCGCCCCACCTCCACCTCGTCGATGAAGGCGGCGTGGTTCGGGTCGGTCAGCTCCAGGGTGGCCCGCCCGGCCTCCAGGATCGTGACCCGCCCGTCCTCCGAGGCGAACGCGCCCTGCTCGGTCAGGCCGAGCACGTCCCGGTAGAAGTGCAGGGCGGCGTCGTAGTCGTCCGCGGTCACGACCAGGCGGAGTTCTCGCACGGCTGGTTCGTCGGGCATGGGGGCTCCTCCGGGGGCTCGGTCAACCGCTGACAACCCACGTGCCGGCCGGGTGATTCCCGCGCGGCCGGGAGGAGGCCGGCCGCGCCCCGTCAGGGGCGCGGGGAACTGCGCGAACGACCACGACGCACCCGCAGCCTTCCACCACCGCGACCCGGCAGACGAGAAGCCCGGCGCAGCGCTACGACGGGGTTCTCACAGTCACTGCTCAGAACAGCGCGCTGTACGCGTTCAGCGCCGGCTGTCCGCCCAGGTGGGCATAGAGGACCGTGGAGTCGCGACCGATCTCGCCCCGGGAGACCAGGTCGATCAGCCCGGCCATGGACTTCCCCTCGTAGACGGGGTCGGTGACCACCCCCTCCGTCCGCGCCGCGAGCCGCATCGCCGCCAGGGTGGACTCGTCGGGGATGCCGTATGTGCCCGCGTGGTACCGCTCGTCGAGTTCGACGTCGGACTCCGTCACCTCACGCTTGAGGCCGATGAGCCGCCCGGTGTTGTGCGCGATCCGGGCGACCTGGCCACGGGTCGCGGCGGGTTTCGCCGAGGCGTCGATGCCGAGCACGCGCCGGGGCCGCCCGCCCGCCTCCTCCAGCGCCGCGAACCCGGCGACCATGCCGGCCTGGGTGGAGCCGGTCACCGAGCACACGACCACGGTGTCGAAGAAGACACCCAGCTCACGCTCCTGCTCGGCGACCTCGTACGCCCACCCGGCGAAACCCAGGCCGCCGAGCGGATGGTCGGAGGCGCCGGCCGGAATGGCGTACGGCTTGCCGCCCGCCTCCTCGACCTCCCTGAGCGCCTGCTCCCAGCTCTCCTTGAACCCGATCCCGAACCCGGCCTTCACCAGCCGTACGTCGGCGCCGGCGAGGCGGCTGAGCAGGATGTTGCCGACCTTGTCGTACACGGCGTCGGGCCAGTCCACCCAACTCTCCTGCACCAGCACGCACTTGAGCCCGGCCCGGGCGGCGACCGCCGCCACCTGCCGGGTGTGGTTGGACTGCACTCCGCCGATCGACACGAGCGTGTCGCAGCCCTTCGAGAGCGCGTCGGCGACCAGGTACTCCAGCTTGCGGGTCTTGTTGCCGCCGTAGGCGACACCGGAGTTGCAGTCCTCGCGCTTGGCCCAGAGGGCGGCGCCACCGAGGTGCGCGGTCAGCCGCTCCAGGGGATGGACGGGCGAGGGCCCGAAGAGCAGGGGGTAACGCTCGTACGAGGCGAGGGACGAGGAAGACGAAGAAGGGGACGGCGAAAGGGACATGGGTCCTCCCGGGGTCGGGACGGGATGGCGATCGGTCTCAGTCGGCGAGCTCTTCGAGCCCGCGCCAGATCTCCGCCGTGACGCGGACCGCCTCGGCCACGTCACGGGCCGCGCAGGCCTCGATCAGCCGCTCGTGCAGCCCGGCCGAACGGCAGCTGCCGCCCTCGCCGAAGCGCTGTCGCTCCAGACGGCGGATGAGCGGGGTGTAGCGGGCGACGGTCGCGGCGGCGGCGCGGTTGCCGCTCACCCGGACGAGGACGTCGTGCAGCGCGTCGTCGGCGCGCAGGGCCCCGTCCACGTCTGCGGTGCCGACTGCGGCGGCGAACCGCTGGTTGGCGGCGCGCATCGCCTCGATGTCCGCGGCACCCAGCCGGGGCACGGCGATCCGCGTCACGAGCTCGTGCATGGCGCCGACCACGGCGGCGGCGTCCCTGACGTCGGAGGCCACGAGCGGGGTCACCCGGGTGTAGCTCTGCGGCTTGCTCTCCAGCAGCCCCTCGTCCACGAGCCGGGAGAACGCCTCCCGCACCGGCGCCCGGGACAGCCCCAGCCGCTCCGCGAGCTCGGCATCCCGCACCACCGCACCGGGTTCGATCTCCCCGGCCACGATGGCGTCCCGGATCGCCTCGTACGCCCGGTCCCTGAGCAGGGTCCGGGACACGGGCCGAATGGCCTCCATAACTGAAATGTTAGATGTCAATCCCGGTGAGAACAAGCCCCCGGACGAGATCGTGGCCCGCACTCCCCTCGCGGTGCGGGCCACGGCCCCTCAGGCCGCCCAGGGCCAGTCGGCGTCCCGGGAGGCCTCGATCAGCGGCACCATCCGGAAGGCGGTGTCCGACAGGCCTCCGAAGACGTGCCTGTTCGCGGTGCCCGACGGACCGTGGCCCGCCCGGTATCCGGCGAGGTTCCAGGTGTAGACCGGCACGCCGGCCGGGACCTGCTCCGTCGGGTCGCCCCGGTGATGCTGCGCGTACTGCTCGTCGGTGACGATCAGCACCCGGTCGTGCTTCCGGTAGTGCCGGCGCACCGCCTCGGTGGTGTCGGTGCCGCCCAGGTCGCCGAAGCGGCCGAGGATCTTCAGCACCGACTCGCCCTCGCGGAACCTCACGCGGTCGCTCGTCGAGCCGAACTCGACCAGGTCCGCGCGCTCCGCCCGCAGCGCGAGCGCCGTACCGAAGATCGCGGCGGCGTCGGCGCGGTTGAGCTCCGACCGGTCGGACAGCCGCGACCAGAACATCGATCCCGAGCGGTCCACGAGCACCAGCGTCCGGCCGGGCAGCGCGGGCACGTTGGCCAGCGAGTGGCCGAGCGCCCGCTCCAGCGCGTACGACCAGCGCAGTGACGGCGCGTGCTGGTACGCGGCGAGGTACCGGAAGGGGAACTGCCGGGAGCGCGCGACCTCGGCCGGGTCGCTGATCCGCGCGGCGACACGCTCGGCGACCTCGTCGGACACCCCGGCCTCGTCGAAGTTCCGCAGGTTGCGCACGAGCGCCATGGTGCCCATGGACGGGATCACGGCCTCCCAGGCCGTCTTGTCCATCGGCCCCTGGAGCCAGCCCGCCAGCGTCTCCCACGTCATCCCGGCCGCGGCCAGCCGCTCGGCACCGCCCTCGGCGGTCACGACCGCGCGCCGCTCCGCCACCGGCAGCGCCATCAGCCCACGGTGCGCGGTGAGGACGCGGTCCGACGCGGGCGGCACCGCGGTGTCGGGGTGGTGACGTCGGTCGAGGGCGTACTGGAACAGCTCGCCCTGCCACGGCTTGTCCGGGTCCGGGGCGGCGTGCACGAGGTTGAGGACGTCGCCGAAGCGGTACCCCTTGGAGGCGGTGTCGTACTTCAGCAGCGCCTTGCCGTGGTAGAGCCGGCGTACGGCGTCGGCGATGCCGCGCTTGACCGGCTTGGGCACGTTGCGGCCGTACATCGCCGTCCAGTAGGCGAGCAGTTCGCCGGGCTCGTCGGGCCGCTGGAGCACGGAGGCGACGACCTGCCGGCCCGTCGGGCCGCCGGTCGCGCCCGCGTCCAGGCGGGCCTTGACGTACTCGGCGGCGCCGACGACGGAGGCCGTACGCAGGTTCCCCTCGCCGCGCAGCCAGCCGAGCAGGCCGGCCGTCCACGCCGGGTCGGTGACGGCGAGTTCGCGCACGAGCTTGGCGAAGCGGTCGTCGCGGTCGGCGCCGGTCTCGTAGAAGGTCTGCTGGGAAACGAAGTGGGACACGGCGAGCAGGAAGAGCTCGGAGCGTGCGTCACGCTCGCGGCCCCGGCCGCCCTCGTAGGTGCGCAGCACCCGCCCGGTGGAGGTCACCCGGGAGACGGGACGTGCCCGCGCCGCCTTGCCGTTGAATCGCGCCATGATGAATTCCCCCGAATTCTTTACAGGTTCCCGAATACTTGAAAGGTTTCCGGGGGAAGCGCGCATGAGAAAGTTGGGCGCCCGAGGACAGAAGTCGGCAACGGACTTATCCGGATGCTCTGCCGATTGAGCTACAGCGACCCGAAGTCGCTGACGGGATTCGAACCCGCAACATTCCGATCAAATGAAGTAACCGTTGCCTGCGCACCGGGCACCCACCTCATGCTGCGCCTCCCGAGATCAAGTCGGCGGCGGCGTCGGATTCTTTGGAAGAGAAGTAGCCGCTGCCATCGCACCGGGAGGTGCGTGACGTTGTGATCTCACTGTAGGAGGCGCAGTGCGGGACCTGCGAGTGAATTAATTACCGCTTCTGCCGCTTCCAGGGGCCGGTGATGGCGAGCAGGATGCCCGGCGTCTGGATGCTGGCGAAGAGGGTCCGGCCGTCGGGCGAGAAGGTGACACCGGCGAACTCGCTGTACTCCGGCTCCTCTTCGGTGCCGATGTTCAGCTCGTTGCGGCGATCGGGTAGGTCCGGCCGCTGTCGGTGGCCCCGAAAAGGTGCTGCACCCCTTCCCCGTCCTCGGCGATGACGAGGCCGCCGTACGGGGAGACGGTGATGTTGTCGGGACCGTCGAACGCGCCGTCCTTCGAGGGGTCGGGGTTCACACCGAGCATGACCTTCAAGGTCAGCGTCCGGCGCTTGGGGTCGTAGAACCAGACCTGGCCGTCATGCTGGACGGGGCTCTCCTCACGGGCGTACGAGGAGACGATGTAGGCGCCCCCCTCGCCCCACCACATGCCCTCCAGCTTGCGGGCGCGGGTGACCTCGTCGGCGGCGAACTGCTTGCGCACGGGGGTGGCACGGGCGTCACGGTCGGGCACGTCCACCCAGTCGACGCCGTAGACGGTGCCGGTCTTGGTGGCGCGGGACAGGTCGTCGACGAACTTCCCGCCCGAGTCGAAGCACTTGGGCGCCTGGAGCACACCGGCGTCGTCGGCGAGCTCGCGGAACTTTCCGGGGCCGTACGCGAATCCCTTGGGCGGGGTCCAGCGGAAGAAGAGGCCGTTGGGGCCGGCGGCGTCCTCGGTGAGGTAGGCGTGGCCGCGCTTGGGGTCGATGACCACGGCCTCGTGGTCGTAGCGGCCGAAGAACTTCAGCGGCTTGGGGTTCCGGTTGGCGCGCCGGTCGCTCGGGTCGACCTCGAACACGTAGCCGTGGTCCTTGGTCATGCCGTTGACGCCGGCCCTGTCGGAGTTCTCCTTACAGGTGAGCCAGGTGCCCCAGGGCGTGCGGCCGCCCGCGCAGTTGGTGGAGGTACCGGCGATGCCCACCCACTCGGCGACCCGTCCGTCGGGGCGTATCTCGACGACCGTGCAACCGCCCGCCGCGGCCGGGTCGTAGACGAGGCCCTCGGTGAGCGGCACCGGGTACTTCCAGTTGGCGCGCGGGCCCTTCAGCTCGTGGTTGTTGACGAGCAGGGTGGTGCCGCGGGGGCCGTCGAAGGTGGCGGTGCCGTCGTGGTTGGACGGCGTGAACTCGCCGGACTCCAGCTTGGTCTTTCCGCTGTGGGTGATGATGCGGTAGGTGAAGCCCTCGGGCAGGGCGAGGATCCCCTCGGGGTCCGGTACGAGCGGCCCGTAGCCGACCCCGTGCCGGGCGTCCGCCGCGCCCTCCGCACTGTCGGTGTCGTAGGACGCGAGGGCGTTGGGCCCGGTGGCGAGGGCGCCGACACTGCCCGCCAGCGCGACACCGGCACCGGTGATCGCGGAGTTTCTGGCGAAGTCCCTGCGGGTGAGCGACATGGGTGTCTCCTGTGACGGTGGATATGCCGTGGAGGGTGGCGGACCTCGATCACGGCCACCGTCCCGCTCATCCATGAACGCCGGTTGAACACCGCCCTAAGGGGCGCGGGACTGTGTTCATATGCGGCTCCGCCGCGCGGGCGCGACAAGCCAACAACAGCCCCGCACGCGCAAAACAGGCTCAACCACCCTGCTGCGAGCGCGCCTTGAACGCGGCCTTCCGCGCCTCCTTCGCAACCTTCTTGTCGGGATGCAACCGCCCCATCGCCTCCAGCACATCAGCGGTAGCGGGATGCTCGACCCGCCACACAGCCTCGAAAAACCCGCCGTGCTGCCGCGCAAGCCCCTCGACCAACGCCCGCAACTCCTCGGAGTTGCCCTCGGCAGCCAGCTGCGCGGCCACCGTGTCGATGGTCAGCCAATAGACCATCGCCTCCGACGGCGCGGGCACATCCACCGCACCATGCTCGGTCAGCCACACCCGGGCGAGCCCGCCCAGCTCGGCATCATCGAGCACCTCCCGCAACGCCGGCTCGGCCGAAGCACCCACCAGCGACAAGGCCTGCTGACAGCGCAGCCGTCGCAGCGGCGCCCCGGCGTCCGTACCCCGCGCCGCCGCGAGCAACTCCCTGGCCGCGGCGAGCGATTCCCGCCGCTGGAGCCACTGCTCCGTCTCGGCCTGCGCAGCACCGGGCGGGAACGCCGCCGTGCCGTCGAGCAGCGCGTCGGCTCCCTTGTCCGCGAGGTCCCCGACGGCCGGCGCCTCGAACCCGGCCTCCAGCAGCCGGGCCCGCAGGCCGTACAGACCGAGCGGGGTGAGCCGGACCATGCCGTACCGGGAGACGTCGGTGTCGTCGACGGGCGCCGCGGGCTCCTCGTCGGCCTCGGCCATGAGCGCCTCGTCGACGGGCTGGTACGTCACGAGCCCCACCGGCTCCAGCGTCCGGAACTGGTTGTCCAGCCGCATCATCGCGTCGGACACCTGCTCAAGGACGTCGTTGGTCGGCTCGCCCATGTCGCTGGGCACGATCACCGACGCGGCCAGCGCGGGCAGCGGCACGGGTGCCTCGGCGGGCGTGTCCTCGCCGACGGTCAGCAGATAGAGGTTGCCGAGCACACCGTCGAGGAACTCGGCCTCGGCCTCCGGGTCCCAGTCGAGGGCGGAGAGGTCGACCTCGCCGTCCTCGGCCACGAGCCCGTCCAGGTCGGGCACGCTCGCGTCGGCGAGCACCGTCTCCACGGCCGCGAGCCACACCGCGAGCACGTCCTGCGGCGAGCCGCCGGTGAGCAGCGCGAGGTCCTCGCCCGCCGTGACGGTGCCCTCCTCCTCGTCGAGGATCTTGACGAGCCCGGTGTCCACGGCCACCCGCCACGCCTCGCTGGCGTCGGCGGCGGCGTCGTCCCCGCTCAGGCCGAGCACCTCGGCGGCCGTGGGCAACTGCTCGTCGACGAGCCCTCCCCCGGCGTCGACCCGGGTCTCCGGCCCGGCCCAGCGGGCCAGCCGGGCGGCCCGGGACAGCAACGGCGTGGACAGCGCGTCGCGCGCCAGCTCCGCTTCGGAAGTCAGCCGCACCGGCGGCAGGGGGGAGCTGTCTGACATCGGCTGTTTCTCCTAGCGGCGCCTCATACGACTCAGCCGCTCAGCCTAGACGGATTTACACCCATGCTGCCTACTTCATGTCCCCGTCAGGGGTGGTACATGGCCGAAACCTTGACAAGTGCCCTGAGCAGGCTGGAGATTGACGCGCGTAGAAGTCGGCGGACACTTGTTCACCGGGCCAGCCCCACAGGCCTGCCGGTCCACCGCCTTCTACGCGCGTCACACCGCCCGCCCCACAGGTAGCGGCAGACAGTCCACGCTCCACCCTCGTCCCGGCGCCCTGTCACGTCCCCGGAGGGATTCCCGTTGCCGAGCAAGTCGTCCGCGCGCCTCGCCGCGCTCACCGTCGCCGCCGCGTGTTCCGCGGCATCCACGATCGTCCTCACCACACCCGCCCACGCGGACTCGGTCCGCATCCACGACATCCAGGGCAGCACCCGGATATCGCCCTACGCCGGCAAGCAGGTCACGGACGTGGCCGGAATCGTCACCGGCATCCGTACCTACGGCTCGTCCCGCGGCTTCTGGATCCAGGACCCGAACCCGGACGCCGACCCGGCGACCAGCGAAGGCGTCTTCGTCTTCACCGGCTCCGCTCCGAAGGGGGTCGCCGTCGGTGACTCCGTCACGGTCAGCGGCACGGTGTCGGAGTACGTCCCCGGCGGCACCGCCTCCGGCAACCAGTCCCTGACCGAGATCACCAAGCCGACGACCACGGTCGTCTCCAGCGGCAACCAGCTCCCCGCCGCCACGACGATCGACGCGCAGTCGGTCCCCGCCGCCTACGCGCCGGCCGGCGACACCACGGCGAACGGCTCGATCAACGCTCTTCCCCTCAAGCCCTCGGCGTACGCCCTGGACCGCTACGAGGCGCTGGAGGGCATGACCGTCCGCGTCACCGACACCCGGGTCGTGGGCGCCACCGACCCGTACACCGAACTCTGGGTGACGGTGAAGCCGCACGAGAACCGCAACCGCCGCGGCGGCACGGTCTACGGCTCCTACGACGCCCAGAACACCGGCCGCATCCAGATCCAGTCCCTCGGCGCGACGGCCGACTTCCCGAAGGCGAACGTCGGCGACACCCTCACCGGCACGACGGCGGGCCCGCTCGACTACAACCAGTTCGGCGGCTACACCCTGGTCGCGAGCGAACTCGGCACGCTCAAGTCCGCTGACCTGAAGCGCGAGACGACGCGCAAGCAGCGCTCCTCGGAACTCGCGGTCGCCACCTACAACGTCGAGAACCTCGACCCGGCCGACGACACCTTCGCCGAGCACGCCTCCGCGATCGTGAACAACCTGAACTCGCCGGACATCGTGTCCCTGGAGGAGATCCAGGACAACAACGGCGCGAAGAACGACGGTACGGTCGCCGCCGATCAGACCATGACCAAGCTGATCGACGCGATCGTCGCGGCCGGCGGCCCGGCGTACGACTGGCGCTCGATCGACCCGGCCGACAACACGGACGGCGGTGAGCCCGGCGGCAACATCCGCCAGGCGTTCCTGTTCAACCCGGAGCGGGTCTCCTTCACGGACCGCGCGGGCGGCGACGCCACGACGGCGACCGGCGTGACGAGGATCCGCGGCAAGGCGCACCTGACGCTCAGCCCCGGCCGCATCGCCCCCGCCGACGAGGCCTGGAAGAACAGCCGCAAGCCGCTGGCCGGCGAGTTCGCCTTCCGCGGCCGCACCGTCTTCGTGATCGCCAACCACTTCAACTCCAAGGCCGGCGACCAGGGCCTGACCTCCCAGTACCAGCCGCCGTCCCGCGGCTCCGAGACCCAGCGCCACCGGCAGGCCACGCTGGTGAACGCCTTCGTCAAGGACATCCTCGACACGCAGAAGAACGCGGATGTCATCGCCCTGGGCGACATCAACGACTTCGAGTTCTCGCAGACCGCGAAGCTCCTCGAGGGCCGCGGCGAACTCTGGTCGGCGATCAAGTCGCTGCCCGGGAGCGAGCGCTACTCGTACGTCTACCAGGGCAACAGCCAGGTCCTCGACCAGATCCTGATCAGCCCGTCGATCCGCCGCGACTGCGACTTCGCGTACGACAGCGTGCACGTCAACGCGGAGTTCAACGACCAGATCAGCGACCACGACCCGCAGGTCCTGCGCTTCCGCCCGTAGCCCCCGGCCAGGGGCCGGCTGCACCGAAGGTCCAGCCGGCCCCAGGGCACACCGCCCTCACCCGGGCACGAGCCCCAGGGCATGCCGGTACCGGCTCCCGCTCACCCCCTGCACCCCCGGGTACGTCCGCACCCGCTCCCACGTGTCGGTCCCGGGCGCGGCCAAGGCCTTGTCGTAGGCCTGGCCGCTCTCCCACTCGGCGTAGTTCAGCACATGCCCGCCGTCGGTACTCAGATGGAAATGGGCGGAGATCAGCCCGGCGTGCCCCTCCGGGTCGTCAGCCAGAGCCTTGAGCACGAGATCGACCCACTCCTTGCGACGCTCCCCGGCCTCTTCCTCGAAGTCGATCCGCACGGTGACGATCAGCTCCGGCACCCGCAGATCCCCGACGGCCCGTTCCCGGCTGCGGTACCGCCGGTACCGCCCGAGCCCCAGCCGCTCGATCCCCGGCACGGCGGTGTCGATCTCGTCGACCCGCTCCTGCCGATGCGTCTTGACGAAGGCCTCGTAGGCCTGCTCGTCGCTCCACTGCGAGTAGTGCATCAGCGCGGACCCGTCGTGTCCCGCGTAGACGTGGTATCCCAGCAGGTCACCGGCGGGCCACGGCCGGCGCTCCCACGTCCGCGCGATCGTCTCCACGGTCCGCTGCTGCCGCTCGGGGGTGCCGACTCGCCAGGTGCTGAAGAAGGGAGCACCGGTCCGGGGATCGGTGAGGTCGGGGGGCTGCTCGGTTCGACGGCTCATGGAACACTCCAGTCGTATGCGCCGGTTGCTGCACACGCCACCTTTCAACCTCGACCAAGCTTGAGGTCAAGCGAGGGTTGCCGCGCAGCCCGGCGGGCCACCGCTGGAGTCGGGTGGAGCACCCCCATCAAGGCACTGGGGGAGGCACGACGGCCCGCAGCCAGGTGCGCCCGCACCCGCGCACGCACGGAAGGGGACCGCACCGCGCCGTTCCGAGAACGGACCCCCTCCCGGCACGACCCCGACCCACCGCACCCGGTCAGGCGACCCACCGCCCCGCTCAGCGATGCACGAGACGCCAGACAGGTCCGTGCGCAGCCTGCTGCCGACGCCGCAGCACCCCGACCGTCACCACCACAGCCCCCGCAGCCGCCCCGGCGACCAGCACCGGCTTGGGATGCTTCGCACCGGCCCGGACGACACCCCGCACCGGCCGAGGCCCCGCGTGCGTCACATGCGTCGCCTTGTCGTGCACGGTGTGACCGGCCTGCGCGGCGCTGCTCCGCAACTGCACCGTCATGGCCCCGGCCTTGTCCCGGAGATCGGCCGCCCGCGCCCGCGCACGCCCCTTCACATCCGCCTTCCCCGCCAGCTCTTCCACCGTGTTCCCGAGCTCACCACGGGTCCGTTCGATCTGCTGCCGCAGCTCATCGGGCCCCTTGGCCCCACCGGTCGCGTCCGTCATCGATGCGCCCTTTCCCTGATCTCCTCCACGTCCGCCCTGACACTGCCGAGCGCCTCCTCAGGCGTGGGAGGCGTGGCCCGGCGCAACTGCGCCCGGCCGGCAGCGCCCAGCACGGCCGCGATCACGAACAACACCCCCGTCACGATGAGCGCGGCGGCCCAGACGGGCAGGACCAGCGAGAGGGCGGCGACCCCCGTCCCGGCCAGCGCGAGCAACCCGGCGTAGGCGACGGCGCCCGCCGCACCGAGCAGCCCACCGCCACGCCCCGCACGCCGCCCCTTCTCGGCCAGCTCCTCCTTGGCCAGAGCCAGTTCCTGCCGCACGAGCCGGGAGAGCTGCTCCGCGGCCTGTGAGACGAGCTCGCCCACGGAGTGGTGCTCGTCGCGCACGGCCCGATGATCGATGGTCCCGGTCACGGTGTTCCGCCTCCTCTCGACGTAGGAACCCCCGAGTACCCGGCCCGTCACCAGCTACCCCTGAAGCGCTACCCCCGCAGACAGCCTGCCCGGCTCCCTGCAGCCGACGCGGCCGGAAGGCACACCTGACGAATCCGGAAAGCACCCCTAACGAATACCGGGTAGCAGAATTAACTGGAGCTACACAGTCACGCTGTCGACACTACTCACATGACGCCTCCCTTCGGCCGCGCCCTGTGCGCCATGATCACCCCGTTCACGACGTCCGGCGCCCTGGACCTCGACGGTGCCCAGCGCCTCGCCGCCCACCTGGTCGCACAGGGCTGCGACGGTCTCGTCCTGTCCGGCACGACGGGCGAGTCACCGACCACCACGGACGCCGAGAAGTCGGCCCTGATCGCAGCCGTCCGGGAGGCCGTGGCCGACCGGGCGTCGATCGTCGCGGGCATCGGCACGCCCGACACCCGCCACACCGTCGACCTGGCGCGGGAGGCGGAAAAGGCGGGTGCGGACGGCCTGTTGGTGGTGGCGCCGTACTACAGCAGACCCCCGCAGGACGCGATCGAGGCCCACTTCCGCGAGATCGCCGACGCCAGTGAGCTCCCGCTCATGCTCTACGACATCCCGAACCGCACCGGCGTCCGGGTCGAACCGGAGACGATCCTCCGCCTCAGCGCACACCCCAGGATCGTCGCGGTCAAGGACTGCTCCTACGACTTCCTCGCCGCCCAGAAGGTGCTGGCCCGCACGGCCCTGGCGTACTACGCGGGCTGCGACGAGCACAACCTCGCCCTGTACGCGGTGGGCGGGGCCGGTTACGTCAGCACGGTGTCGAACGTGATCCCGGCCCGGCTGCGCGCGGTCCTGGACGCGTTCGACGCGGGCGACACGGCACAGGCGGCCCGCCTCCAGCAGCAGGCCACCCCCCTCATCGAGGCGATCATGTCGGCGGGCCTCCCGGGCACGGTGACGACGAAGGCGCTGCTCACCGCCCTGGGCCTGCCCGCGGGCCCGGTCCGCACCCCGCTCCGGCCAGCCGGCCTCGCCACGACCGACGCCCTGCTGGCGCTCCACGCGGACCTCACGCGGACCTGATCACCGCTCCGCGAACACCGGCTCCCACCGCCCCTCGGTGTTGTCCTTGGGCGACCGGAAATCACTGAGCGGAGTCGTCTTCTCGCCGCCGATGGACACCAGCACCAGCCGCTGGTGGTACTCGTTCCCGTCCGGCCCGATGTCCCAGGCGACGAGCGAGTTCCCGTCCGCCCAGGCGAGCAACTGCTGCCCGCGCACCTCGCGCTGCTTCCCGGTGCGCGCGTCGAGCACGAAGGAGGACGTCTTCCACTTCTGCCCCGCGAACGGGCCGGCGACGAGCTGCCCGTCCGGCGACACGCCCGCGTCGACGGACCAGTCCCGGTACCGTTCCAGGGCGGGTGCGGGGACTTCCTTGCCGGTGAAGTCGTAGAACTTCTTGCCGGGTTCCATGGGCATCCCCGACCAGACGAGACGGCCGTCGCGGGTGAACGCGAAGTCCTGACGCGAGTTGATGAACGCATCGGGATTGTGCGCACCCCCGCCGATCTCCACCCCAGCCCAGGAACCACGTCCGGAGGCCACGTCGATGACGTGGAACCCGGTCCGGTCCGACTCCATGAAGGGGGCGTCCCAGCCCTCCGACCCGTCGATCTTCACCCGGCGGTCGGGGTTCTTGCTGTACGTCGTCGCGACGAGCTTCCTGCCGTCGGTGGAGAACTCCACCCCCGCCACCGGGTGGTCGACCGGGATCCACCGCTTGACCTGACCGCTCGCCAGGTCGAGCAGCCCGATGCGCGGCACGGGCAGGTCGCGTTCGAGAACGGCGGCGGTCGTCATCCCGGGAGCGACGGCGACGTACGACCACCGGTCGTCCTTCACGTACTTGTTCGTCTTCGGATTCAGCAGCCAGTACGTGCGCTCGGACACGGCACGGTCGGCGGACTGCTCGACGTTCCTGAAGGTGTAGTACGCGGCCAGGGCGACCCGCCCGGCGGCGATCAGGTCGCGCGGCGGCGACTGGTCCGGACGGGGGATGACGCTGGTCTGCTCCACGCCGCCCGAGGGGCGTACGTCGTGCTTGCCCGGGTCCAGCATCGGCACGGCCACGGCGACGGCGACCACGGCGGCGGCCGCCGCGGCGGCGGAGGCGAGCCGGCGGCTGCGGCGGCGCCGGCGGACGGCGAGCACCCGGTCGGCGAAGCCGGGCGCCACGGGCGGCTGCCCGTCGGCCTGGTCGCGCAGCGCGTCGCGCACGAGTTCGTCGACGTTCACTGACGCACCTCCACGGGCGAGTAGTCACGGGCCGGCCGCTCTTCCGCGGCGGCCGGGCCCAGGGCGGCCAGCTCGGGCGCGAGGGCGCGCAGCCGGGCCAGGGAGCGATGGGTGGCGGACCGCACGGTGCCGACGGAGCACCCCAGGATGCGGGCCACTTCCGCCTCGGGCAGATCCTCGAAGTAGCGCAGCACGAGCACCGTGCGCTGCCGCGCGGTCAGCCGGGCCAGCGCGCCTCGCATCACCAGGCGCAGCTCGGCCGCGCCGGAGGCGTCCGGAGCGGCCGTGGTCTCCGGTGGTTCGGCGACGCTCAGTTCGCGCCTCGGCCACTTCAGCCGCCAGCGGCTGACCTGCTGGCGGTAGAGGATCTGCCGGACGTACGCCTCGGGTTCGTCGATCCGGTGCCAGCGGCCCGCCGCCTTGATCAGCGCGTTCTGGAGCAGGTCCTCGCCCGCGTGCCGGTCGCCGCCGCTCAGCAGGACCGCGGTCTTCAGCAGCGCGGACGACCTGTTCGCCACGAATTCCCGGAAGCTCTCCTGCGCTTGGGCATCCATCGTCACCTTCGCTTTCCCCCGGGGCGGGCCCGCTGCCCGCCCCCGTACCCCTTGTGACGCGCGCGGGAGCCTCCCGCTATGCCACCTGCCGGAAACGAAAAACGGGCCGGGGCCCGTACCGCAAGTGTGTGCGGTACGGGCCCCGGCCGTCGAGCTGCCTGCTCAGTTCCAGGCGTACCCGTCACCGAACAGCAGCGTGTGCTCCAGCACGTCCTCCGCCGGGTCGTCGACCTGGCCGACGTTGACCAGCCCGACTCGATGGCCGTTGTGCGAGCCCGTGTTGGTCTCGTCGGCGTGCGCGGCCCCCGCCGGAAGCCAGCACACCACCAGCGCCGTGACCGCCCCGGCCAGACAGCGCACCACGCCCCGCCCCCGCTCGTTCCTCATGTCCCGGTCCTCGTTTCGTAGCTTCGACTGCGCTCAACGATGACCAACGCCGACAACTGCCGACAACTCGGCAGCGGGTCAGAACGCTGTTCGTTCGGGGGGGCCGCAGGTCACGGCCGCCGATGATCAGTTGTGGCTGTGCAGGATCTCGTTCAGCCCGCCCCACACCGCGTTGTTCGGCCGGGCCTCGACGGTGCCGGTGACCGAGTTGCGGCGGAAGAGGATGTTGGAGGCGCCGGACAGCTCGCGGGCCTTGACGATCTGGCCGTCGGGCATGGTGACACGGGTGCCGGCGGTGATGTACAGGCCTGCCTCGACGACGCACTCGTCGCCGAGCGCGATGCCGACGCCCGCCTCGGCGCCGACCAGGCACCGCTCGCCGATGGAGATGATGACGTTGCCGCCGCCGGACAGGGTGCCCATGGTCGAGGCACCACCGCCGATGTCCGAGCCGTCGCCGATGACGACGCCCGCGGAGATACGGCCCTCGACCATCGACGTGCCGAGCGTGCCGGCGTTGAAGTTGACGAAGCCCTCGTGCATGACGGTGGTGCCCTCGGCGAGGTGCGCACCGAGGCGGACCCGGTCGGCGTCGGCGATGCGGACGCCCTTGGGGGCCACGTAGTCGGTCATACGCGGGAACTTGTCGACGGAGGTCACCTGGAGGTGCAGGCCCTCGGCGCGGGCGTTCAGCCGGACCTTCTCGAGGTCGTCGACGGCAACCGGGCCGAGCGAGGTCCAGGCCACGTTGGCGAGGAAGCCGAAGATGCCGTCCAGGCTCTGGCCGTGCGGCTTGACCAGGCGGTGGGAGAGCAGGTGCAGACGCAGGTAGACGTCGTGCGCGTCGATCGGCTTCTCGTCGAGCGAGGCGATGACCGTGCGGACCGCGACCACCTCGACGCCCCGGCGGGCGTCCGGGCCGATCGCCGCGGTCGCACCGCCGCCGAGCAGCTCGGCGGCCTGCTCGGCGGAGAGCCGCTCGGTGCCGGACGGGCCGGGCCCGTCGGCCAGCTCGGGCGCGGGGAACCAGGTGTCGAGGACGGTGCCGTCTGCGGCGATCGTGGCGAGCCCGGCGGCCACGGCGCCGGTGGAGCGAGGAGCAGTCGTGTCGGTCATGAGGGCAACCTAACCGGCGGACGGCGGTCGATGCGAACCGGTGCGGGGGCGTCTCACGTGCCGGGCGGTACGTCCCGCCGCTGGTCGGCGACGCGTGGCTCCGGCCCCGCCATCGGGGTGGACCCGGCTCTCCGTCACCCGCGCGAGCATCACTCGCGCACCCCCGACTCGCCCGCCCCCGACTCGCGCACCCCCGACTCGCCCGCCCCCGACTCGCGCACCGCCGGCTCGCGCACCCCCGACTCGCGCACCCCCGACTCGCCCGCCCCCGACTCGCCCGCCCCCGACTCGCCCGCCCCCGACTCGCCCGCCCCCGACTCGCCCGCCCCCGACTCGCGCACCGCCGGCTCGCCCGCCCCCGCGACAACCCGCCCCAGCACCTCCCGGGCGTACGCCTCGTCATAGGGCACCCCGGTCAGCAGCACCTGGAGGCAGATGCCGTCGACGACCGCCACCAGCGCCCGTGCGGTCACCGGATCCGTGCGCCGGGACAGCAGCTCGGCGACACCCTCGGCCCACTCGGCGGCGACGGGCCGCAGGGCGGGCCGGCGCAGGGCGGCGAGGTACAGCTCGTACTCCAGCTCGACGCCCGTGCGGTCACCCGCGAGCCACTCCCCCATCCAGCCGGCCAGTTCGGCCGCGAGGTCGGTCCGGGGGTCCTCCAGACCGCCCCGCCCGGCGACGACCTTGGCGAAACCCTCGTTGGCCTGCCGCAGCGCGGCCACCAGCAGTTCGTCGAGGGTCTTGAAGTGGTACGTCGTCGAGCCGAGCGGCACATCGGCCTCGGCGGCTGCCGTGCGGTGGCTCAGCCCGGCGATGCCCTTCGCCCCGACGACCCGGATCGCCGCGTCGATGATCCGCTGCCGCCGCTCGGGGTCGTAGCGCCGGGGCATCAGTGGGCACCCCCCAGGTTCAGCACCACGACCCCGAAGATGATCAGCGCGATCCCGGCGGCCTTGGCGACGGTCATCCCCTCCCCGAGGAACACGAACCCGATCGCCGCGATGGCGGCGGTGCCGGCGCCGGCCCAGATGGCGTAGGCCGTTCCGACGGAGACGGTCTTCAGCGTCTGCGCGAGCAGCGCGAAGGAGACGAGGTAGCCGAGGAGTGTCAGCAGCGAGGGTGCGAGCCTGCTGAAGCCCTCGCTGTACTTCATGGCGGTCGTCGCGCCCACTTCGGCGGCGATGGCCCCGGCCAGCAGCAGATAACCCATATGTACGAGCGTACACAACATCTGTACACCCGTACGCAACGAGGGAAGAGATACCGCTTTCAACAAACGCCCCCCAGGGATCCCACCGGTCCACTACGGTGTCACCCGATCACACACCGGGCCACCACAACTGCGCCGCCGTCAAGGGTGCCCGCCGGAGGAAAAAGCGCATGTCAGAAGAGAAGTCCCGGCCCCCACTGGACCGCCCGTGGGAGAGCGGCTGGGCCCCGGACACCACCCGGGCACCGGGAACGCGACGGCTCTGGCTGGCAGGCGCCCTCGCCGTGGCCACAGTCACCGCCTGCGTGACGGCGATCACCGTGATGGACAGCCGGACCGGCGAGCCGACCCCGTCGGCGGCGCAGCCGACGACCCTCAGCAGCTCGGCACCGGGCGGCCTGATCTCCTTCGCAACGCCCTCCAAGACGCAGAAGGCGCCCGCCAAGCACCCCAAGCGCCCGTCTCCCACCCCCACCCGAAGCACATCGCCCCGCCCCGAGGCGAGTCCGGAGCCGCACACGAAGGCTCCGAAGCCCCCGGCGTCCCACAGGACTTCACCGAGCCCCAAGCCCCCGGCCGCCAAGAGCGGAACCTCCATACGCTCCGTCAACTACCCCGACCGCTATTGGCAGACCAGCGGCGGCTATGTCACCCTCGCCCCGGCCGGCTCGGCCTCGGCCCGCCGCAACGCCACCTTCGAACGGGTGGCGGGCCTGGCCGACTCCTCCTGCTACTCCTTCACCACGGCCGACGGCACCTACCTCCGCCACCGCAACTTCGTCCTGCGCGCGGAAGGCGACGACGGCTCGTCCCTCTTCCGCAAGGACGCCACCTTCTGCCCCCGCCCCGCCAGTTACTCGGGCGCGATCATGCTGGAGTCGGTGAACTACCCGGGCCGCTTCCTCCGCCACCGCAACTTCCAGGTCCGTCTCGACCCGTACCAGTACGACGGCGTGTACCGGGCGGACTCGGCGTTCCGGCTGGTGGCCGGGCTGAACTGAAACACGCGAAGGGGCGGCACCCCCAGGAGGGGGTGCCGCCCCTTCGTCAGTCAGTGAACCTCAGACGTTGAGCTCAGACGGGTGTCTCAGACGTTGAACCCGAGCGCCCGAAGCTGCTCCCGCCCGTCGTCCGTGATCTTGTCGGGGCCCCACGGCGGCATCCAGACCCAGTTGATGCGCAACTCGTTGACGAGGCCGTCCGTGGCGGACTTCGCCTGGTCCTCAATGACGTCCGTCAGCGGGCAGGCCGCGGAGGTCAGGGTCATGTCGACGGTCGCGATGTTCGACTCGTCGACGTGAATGCCGTAGATCAGGCCGAGGTTGACGACGTCGATGCCCAGTTCGGGGTCGACGACGTCCATCAGGGCCTCACGGAGTTCTTCCTCCGAGGCCGGCTTCATCTCCACGGTCTCGCTCATGCCGTCGTCTCCTTCTCGGCGTCGGCTCCGCCCAGCACCTGGGCCGTCGCGTCCTTCCAGGCCATCCAGCTCAGCAGGGCGCACTTGACCCGGGCCGGGTACTTGGACACCCCGGCGAACGCGACCGCGTCCTCCAGGATGTCCTCCATCGCGTCGTCGGGTTCGAGCTTCCCCTTGGACTGCATCAGCTCCAGGAAGGTCTCCTGGATCTTCCGCGCGTCGGAGAACTCCTTGCCGACGAGGAGTTCGTTCAGTACGGAGGCCGAGGCCTGGCTGATCGAGCAGCCCTGGCCCTCGTACGAGACGTCCTCGATCTTCGTACCGTCGTACTTCACGCGCAGTGTGATCTCGTCACCGCACGTCGGGTTGACGTGGTGCACCTCGGCGTCGCCATCCCGCAAGCCCCGCCCGTGCGGGTTCTTGTAGTGGTCCAGGATGACTTCCTGGTACATGGAGTCCAGTTTCACCGTTCAGCACGCCCTTCAGCCGAAGAAGTTCCGTACGTGCTCCAGGCCGTCGACCAGCGCGTCGATCTCGGCCGGCGTGGAGTACAGATAGAACGACGCTCGCGTGGTCGCAGGAATTCCGTACCGCAGGCAGACCGGCCGCGCGCAGTGGTGGCCGACCCGGACCGCGATGCCCTCCTCGTCGAGGACCTGGCCCACGTCGTGCGGGTGGATGTCCCCGAGGGTGAAGGAGATCGCCGCGCCGCGCTCCTCGGCCGTGGTCGGGCCGATGATGCGCAGGTCCGGGACCTCCAGCAGCCGCTTCACGGCGTACTCGGTCAGCGCGTGCTCGTGGGCGA
This sequence comes from Streptomyces sp. NPDC045955, assembly GCF_056430805.1. Taxonomy (NCBI): domain Bacteria; kingdom Bacillati; phylum Actinomycetota; class Actinomycetes; order Kitasatosporales; family Streptomycetaceae; genus Streptomyces; species Streptomyces sp. NPDC045955. The sequence continues at coordinate 296,236 of NZ_JBWKKY010000006.1, read as the reverse complement.
GGATCTTGTCCATGCCGATCGAGTTGAGGTAGTCGATCGCCGCGCCGAGACCGACCGCCTGGGCGACCGGCGGGGTGCCCGCCTCGAACTTGTGGGGCGCCGGGGCGTAGGTCGAGGAGTGCATCGACACCGTCTCGATCATCTCCCCGCCGCCGAGGAAGGGCGGCAGGTCCTCCAGGAGCTCCTGGCGGCCCCACAGGACGCCGATGCCCGTCGGGCCGCACATCTTGTGGCCGGTGAAGGCCACGAAGTCGGCCTGCAGGGCCTGCACGTCCAGCGGCATGTGCGGCGCGGCCTGCGAGGCGTCGATGCAGACCAGCGCACCGACCTGCTGGGCGCGGCGCACGATCGCCTCGACCGGGTTCTGGGTGCCCAGGATGTTGGAGACCAGCACGAAGGAGACGATCTTCGTCTTCTCGGTGATGACCTCGTCGATGTTGGACAGGTCCAGGCGGCCGTCGTCGGTCAGGCCGAACCACTTCAGCTTCGCGCCCGTGCGCTGCGCGAGCAGCTGCCACGGCACGATGTTGGAGTGGTGCTCCATCTCCGTGATGACGATCTCGGTGTCGGAGTCCACGCGGTAGGGCTCGTCGGCCCAGCCCAGCATGTTCGCCACGAGGTTGAGCGACTCGGAGGCGTTCTTGGTGAAGATCACCTCGTCGCGCGAGGGCGCGTTGATGAAGTCCGCGACCTTGTCGCGCGCGCCTTCGTACAGCGCCGTGGCCTCCTCGGCGAGGACGTGCACGCCACGGTGGACGTTGGCGTTGTAGCGCTCGTAGTACTCGTTGAGGGCGTCCAGCACCTGACGCGGCTTCTGGCTGGTCGCCGCGTTGTCCAGGTACACGAGCTTCTTACCGTCGTGGACCTGTCGATCCAGGATGGGGAAGTCCTTGCGGAGCGCCTCGGTGTCGAGGAGGCCCGGCAGCTGTGTCACGCGGATGCGCCACCCTTCGTGTATGCCTCGTAGCCCTCTTCTTCCAGCTTGTCGGCGAGCTCGGCACCGCCGGACTCGACGATCCGGCCGCCGGAGAAGACGTGCACGTGGTCGGGCTTGATGTAGCGGAGGATGCGCGTGTAGTGCGTGATCAGCAGGGTGCCGACCTCGCCCGTCTCGCGGACGCGGTTCACACCCTCCGACACGACGCGCAGGGCGTCGACGTCCAGGCCGGAGTCGGTCTCGTCGAGGACCGCGATCTTCGGCTTGAGCAGCTCCAGCTGGAGGATCTCGTGGCGCTTCTTCTCACCGCCGGAGAAGCCCTCGTTGACGTTGCGCTCGGCGAAGGCGGGGTCCATGTTGAGGCGCTCCATGGCCTCCTTGACCTCCTTGACCCAGGTGCGCAGCTTGGGGGCCTCGCCGCGGATGGCGGTCGCGGAGGTGCGCAGGAAGTTCGACACGGAGACACCCGGGACCTCGACCGGGTACTGCATCGCGAGGAACAGACCGGCGCGGGCGCGCTCGTCGACGGACATCTCCAGGACGTCCTCACCGTCGAGGGTGACGGTGCCGCCGGTGATCGTGTACTTCGGGTGTCCCGCGAGGGAGTAGGCGAGGGTCGACTTGCCCGAGCCGTTGGGGCCCATGATGGCGTGCGTCTCGCCCTGCTTCACGGTGAGGTCGACACCCTTGAGGATTTCCTTCGTGCCGTTCTCGACCTCGACGGTGACGTGCAGGTCTCGGATTTCAAGCGTTGCCATGGGTGCCTCAGGACTCCTGGGTGAGGGAGACGAGCACGTCGTCCCCTTCGATCTTTACGGGGTATACGGGGACAGGGCGCGTCGCGGGAAGGGCGTCGGGCTTGCCGGAGCGGAGGTCGAAGCGCGAGCCGTGCAGCCAGCACTCGATGTGGCAGTCGTCGACCTCGCCTTCCGAGAGGGAGACGTTCGCGTGCGAGCAGATGTCGTGGATCGCGAACACCTCGCCCTCGGTCTGCACGATGGACACGGGCGTGCCGTCGAGTTCCACCCGCTTCGGGGTGTCCTCCTCCAGCTCACCCAGTCCGCAGGCGCGTACGAAGGTCATGCGACCGCCGCCTCCAGCTCCTCCTCGATCTTGGCGATCAGGCGCTCCTCGATGTCGGGGAGGCCGATCTGCTGGACCAGCTCGGCGAAGAAGCCGCGGACCACCAGGCGGCGGGCCTCGTGCTCCGGGATGCCGCGGGCCATGAGGTAGAAGAGCTGCTCGTCGTCGAAGCGGCCGGTGGCCGAGGCGTGGCCGGCGCCGACGATCTCGCCGGTCTCGATCTCGAGGTTCGGTACGGAGTCCACGCGGGCCCCGTCCGTGAGGACCAGGTTGCGGTTCATCTCGTACGTGTCGGTGCCCTCGGCCTTGGCCTCGATGAGCACGTCGCCGATCCACACCGCGTGGGCGCCGTCGCCCTGGAGCGCGCCCTTGTAGACGGCGTTCGACTTGCAGTGCGGGACGTTGTGGTCGACCAGGAGGCGGTGCTCCTGGTGCTGGCCCTGGTCGGTGAAGTACAGGCCGAACAGCTCGGCCTCGCCGCCGGGGCCGGCGTAGCGGACGCGCGGGTGCAGCCGTACGACGTCGCCGCCGAAGGTGACGACGACGGACTTGAAGGAGGCGTCGCGGCCGACGAGCGCGTTGTGCTGGGCGACGTGGACGGCCTTGTCGTCCCAGTCCTGGACGCAGACGACGGTCAGCTTGGCGCCGTCGCCCAGGAGGTAGTCGACGTTGGCGGCGAGCACCGCGTCACCGGTGTGGTCGATGACCACGACGGCCTCGGCGAAGGCGCCCAGCTCGATCACCTGGTGGCCGAAGGCGGTGCCGCCCTGGCCGTGCACCGCGATGCGGATCGGCTCGGTGAGGACGGTCTCCTTCGGCACGGTCACGACCGAGGCCTTCTCGAAGGCGGAGTAGGCCTGGGCGGCGACGCGGTCCACCGGGGTGCCCGCCTTGCCGAGCCGCGCGTCGTCGCGGCCGACGGTCTCGACGGTGACGCCCTCGGGGGCCTGGACGTCGACCTTCACGCCGTTGCCGTCGGCCACGGCGGTGCCGTCGTGCAGCCCGCGCAGGCGCTCCAGCGGGGTGAACCGCCACTCCTCCTCACGGCCGTGCGGGACGGGGAAGTCCGCGACGTCGAAGGAGGGGGGCGCGCTCATGCGGGTGGCGACGGTCGACTCGGCCGCCACCGCGATCGAGCCGGTGGTGGTGGAGCCCACCGGGATGTTCTGGGCCTCAGCCATGGCTGTCGTAGTGCTCGCTTTCCGTTGCGTAAGGGGCCTGATGGGACTGCGGGCGGGGGTTAGCCGACCGCGCCTTCCATCTGCAGCTCGATCAGCCGGTTGAGCTCCAGCGCGTACTCCATGGGGAGCTCCTTGGCGATGGGCTCGACGAAGCCGCGCACGATCATCGCCATCGCCTCGAACTCACTCAGACCGCGGCTCATCAGGTAGAAGAGCTGGTCCTCGGAGACCTTGGAGACGGTGGCCTCGTGGCCCATGGACACGTCGTCCTCGCGGACGTCCACGTAGGGGTAGGTGTCCGAGCGGGAGATCGTGTCGACCAGCAGCGCGTCACAGAGCACGTTCGACTTGGAGCCCGCGGCGCCCTCGCCGATCTCGATGAGACCGCGGTAGGACGTACGGCCGCCACCGCGCGCGACGGACTTCGACACGATGTTGGACGACGTGTTCGGCGCCATGTGGACCATCTTGGCGCCCGCGTCCTGGTGCTGGCCCTCGCCGGCGAAGGCGATGGACAGCGTCTCGCCCTTGGCGTGCTCGCCCATCAGGTAGACGGCCGGGTACTTCATCGTCACCTTGGAGCCGATGTTGCCGTCGACCCACTCCATGGTCGCGCCCTCGTAGGCCACGGCGCGCTTGGTGACCAGGTTGTAGACGTTGTTCGACCAGTTCTGGATGGTCGTGTAGCGGCAGCGGGCGTTCTTCTTGACGATGATCTCGACGACCGCGGAGTGCAGCGAGTCCGACTTGTAGATCGGGGCGGTGCAACCCTCGACGTAGTGCACGTAGGCACCCTCGTCGACGATGATCAGCGTCCGCTCGAACTGGCCCATGTTCTCCGTGTTGATGCGGAAGTAGGCCTGGAGCGGGATCTCCACGTGGACGCCCGGCGGGACGTAGATGAAGGAGCCGCCCGACCACACGGCGGAGTTCAGCGACGCGAACTTGTTGTCGCCGACGGGGATGACGGTCCCGAAGTACTCCTTGAAGAGCTCCGGGTGCTCCTTCAGGGCCGTGTCGGTGTCGAGGAAGATGACGCCCTGCTCCTCCAGGTCCTCACGGATCTGGTGGTAGACGACCTCCGACTCGTACTGCGCGGCGACACCGGCGACGAGGCGGTTCTTCTCGGCCTCGGGGATGCCCAGCTTGTCGTACGTGTTCTTGATGTCCTCGGGCAGGTCCTCCCAGGAGGCCGCCTGCTTCTCCGTGGAGCGCACGAAGTACTTGATGTTGTCGAAGTCGATCCCCGACAGGTCCGAGCCCCAGTTCGGCATGGGCTTCTTCTCGAACAGGCGCAGACCCTTGAGGCGGAGCTTGGTCATCCACTCCGGCTCGTTCTTCTTGGCGGAGATGTCGCGGACGACGTCCTCGTTGATGCCGCGCTTGGCAGAGGCGCCGGCCGTGTCGGAGTCGGCCCAGCCGTATTCGTACTTGCCCAGGCCCTCGAGCTCGGGGTGGGCAGTCTCCGTGGGGAGAGTCATGCGGGGTTCCTCCCGGCCGTGCTTGCAGATGCGTTGTGGGAAATCTTGGGGATGAACGTCGTGCAGACGCCGTCGCCGTGCGCGATGGTGGCGAGCCGCTGTACGTGCGTACCGAGCAGCTCGGCGAAAAATTCCGTCTCCGCCTCGCACAGTTGCGGGAACTGCTCGGCGACGTGGGCGACCGGGCAGTGGTGCTGGCAGAGCTGCTCACCCTGCTGCGGGTGGGGCGCGCTGCGCGCCGTAGCAGCGTACCCGTCGACGCTCAGCGCCTTGGCCAGGGCTTCCGTCCGCTGCTCGGGCGCGGCGGCCTCGACCGCCGCGCGGTACGCGCCCGCCTGCGCGGCGATCCTGGCGCGGGCGAAGGCGGCGATCGCCTCGTTGCCGCCCTCGCGGTCGGCGATCCAGCGCAGCGCGTCCGCCGCGAGCTTGTCGTACGACTGGTCGAAGGCGTCCCGGCCGCAGTCGGTCAGGGCGAACACCTTGGCCGGCCGGCCGCGGGTGCGCGTGCCGTAGACCCGCTGCTTGCGCGCCTCGACGACACCGTCGCCCGCGAGGGCGTCGAGATGCCGGCGCACGGCCGCCTGGGTGAGGCCCAGCCGCTCGGCGAGCTCGGCGACGGTCGACGGCCCGTGGTCCAGGATGGACCGCGCGACTCGGTTGCGGGTGGACCGCTCCCCGGTCGCGAGCTCGTCCTGAGGGGACCCCGTGGGGGTCTCCCGAACCTCGCCGACGTTTTTCACAACGCCATTGTTGCGTAATTCATCGGGGCCGGGCAAGCCACGCCCGTGCACCCCCGGGGTGCCCTGCGTCACTTAGGTAAAGCTAACCTGACCTGCGGAAACGATCTCTGATCGATCAAACCGCTGGCATGCCGAGGCCGCTTGGGGGACACTCCCGAACCATGTCCACACCCCCTCCGACCGGCCCTCTTGTCACCCGGGACACCCTGCGCGCGCAGCTGTCCGAGCTGGGTGTGAGACCCGGCGAGACCCTCCTCGCGCACTCCTCGCTCAGCTCCCTCGGCTGGGTCAACGGCGGCGCCGTCGCGGTCGTGCAGGGACTGCTCGACGCGCTCGGCCCGGAGGGCACGCTGGTGGTTCCGACCCAGACCGGCGACCTCTCCGACCCGGCCCTGTGGAGCAACCCGCCCGTCCCCCCGGACTGGTGGGAGACCATCCGCGCCACGATGCCCGCCTACGACCCCCGGATCACGCCCACGCGCGGGGTCGGCGTCGTCCCGGAGACCGTGCGCACCTGGCCCGGCGCGCTGCGCAGCGCCCATCCGCAGACCTCGTTCGCGGCGGTCGGCCCGCGCGCGGCGGAGGTGATCGAGGGGCACGCGCCCGACTGCCGGCTGGGCGAGCGCAGCCCGCTCGCGAAGCTGGAGGCCATGGGCGCCCGGGTCCTGCTGCTCGGCGCCGGCTACGCCTCCTGCACCAGCTTCCACCTCGCCGAGTACCGGATACCGTCCCCGCGCGTCGCCGTGGGCCGGCCGGGCCCCGACGGCTGGGAGACCGTGACAGAGGTGTCGATCAGCTCGGACCGTTTCGACGAGCTGGGCTACGACTTCGAGCGGGACCGTCCCGTCGTACGCGGAAAGGTCGGGGCGGCCCAGGCACGGCTGTTCCCGGTGGCGGACGCGGTGGCCTACGCCGAACAGTGGCTGGCGGTCCACCGACCCCGTGAGGAGGAGTTCCTGCACCCGCCGGTCTGAGGCCCCGCGCACGAACCTAGACTCTGGACCCATGCGAAGTGAGCCCGTGGTCCAGGTCCAGGCCCTGGTGAAGCGGTACGGCACGAAGACCGCGGTGGACGGGCTGGACCTGGTGGCCCGGGAGGGCGTGACCGCCGTGCTCGGCCCCAACGGGGCGGGCAAGACGACCACGGTCGAGACCTGCGAGGGGTACCGGAAGCCGGACTCCGGCACGGTGCGCGTCCTGGGCCTCGACCCCGTCGGACAGTCCCGGGACCTGCGGCCCCGGATCGGCGTGATGCTCCAGTCCGGCGGTGTCTACTCGGGCTCCCGCGCCGACGAGATGCTCCGCCACGTCGCCAGGCTGCACGCCCACCCCTTGGACGTGGACGCGCTCATCGAACGCCTCGGACTCGGCTCGTGCGGCCGTACGACGTACCGGCGGCTGTCGGGCGGACAGCAGCAGCGGCTCGCGCTGGCCATGGCCGTGGTAGGGCGACCGGAACTGGTCTTCCTCGACGAGCCGACCGCCGGGCTCGACCCGCAGGCCCGCCGCGCCACCTGGGACCTGGTCCGGGACCTGCGCGACGACGGTGTCTCCGTGATCCTCACCACCCACTACATGGACGAGGCCGAGCGGCTCGCCGACGACGTGGCGATCATCGATGCGGGCCGGGTCATCGCCCAGGGCTCCCCGGAGGAGCTGTGCCGGGGCGGCGCCGAGAACACGCTCCGCTTCTCCGGCCGCCCCGGGCTGGACATCGGCTCGCTGCTGAAGGCCCTGCCCGCCGACTGCTCGGCCGCCGAGCTGACGCCGGGGTCGTACCGCGTCGTCGGCAAGGTCGACCCGCAGCTGCTCGCGACGGTCACCTCATGGTGCGCCCAGCACGGCGTGATGCCGGAGAAGATCTCGGTCGAGCGGCACACCCTCGAAGACGTTTTTCTTGAGCTGACCGGCAAGGAGCTGCGCTCATGATTGCGCCCCACACCAAGACCGGCCGGGGGTCCGGGGGTCGCCCCCCGGGAAAGCACAGCCTGGAGCTGACCGGCAAGGAGCTGCGTTCGTGACCGCCACCGGCACCTATGCGCCGAAGCCGGGAGCCGCGCCCCTCCCCCGCATGATCGCGGCCCAGGCCGCACTCGAGACCAAGATGCTGCTGCGCAACGGCGAGCAGCTGCTGCTGACCGTCGTCATCCCGACCCTGCTCCTGGTGCTCTTCAGCACCGTGGACATCGTCGACACGGGCGCCGGCGAGGCCGTCGACTTCCTCGCCCCCGGCATCCTCGCGCTCGCGGTGATGTCGACGGCGTTCACCGGGCAGGCGATCGCGACCGGCTTCGAGCGCCGCTACGGCGTCCTGAAGCGGCTCGCCTCCTCGCCTCTGCCGCGCTGGGGCCTGATGACGGCGAAGACGCTGTCCGTGCTGGTCACCGAGGTGCTCCAGGTGATCCTGCTGACGGTGATCGCCTTCGCGCTCGGCTGGTCGCCGCAGGGCAACCCGTTCGCCGTCCTGCTGCTCCTGGTCCTCGGTACGGCGGCCTTCTCGGGCCTCGGCCTGCTGATGGCCGGGACGCTGAAGGCCGAGGCGACGCTCGCCGCCGCCAACCTGGTGTTCCTGCTGCTGCTCGTCGGCGGCGGGGTCATCGTGCCGCTCGACAAGTTCCCCTCCGCCGCGCAGGACGTGCTCGCCCTGCTGCCCATCGCCGCGCTCTCCGACGGCCTGCGGGACGTGCTCCAACACGGGGCCGGGATGCCCTGGGCCGACCTGGGGATCCTCGCCGTCTGGGCGGTCGTCGGGCTGGCGGTGGCCGGACGGTTCTTCCGCTGGGAATAAGCGCTGGGAGCAAGGCCATGACCGACCCTCGTGAAAGCGTGCACAAGCGGCGTCCTACGATGGGTCGCGTGCCAAAAGTGACCCGCGCCGACGCCAGGGCGGCCCTGCGCAACCCGCTCGCCTTCATCGCCGAGCGCTGGACCCCGGAACCCCGGACGGTCCAGCGCGCGGCCCTGTCCGCAATCGTCATGTCGGTGCTCATCGTGGTCACCGGCGGAGCCGTACGGCTGACCGGCTCGGGCCTCGGCTGCCCGACCTGGCCCAAGTGCACCGCCGACTCGCTCACCGCGACCAGCGCGATGGGCTTCCACGGCGCCATCGAGTTCGGCAACCGCATGCTGACGTACGTGCTGTGCGCCGCCGTCGGCTGGGCGATCATCGCCGCGCGCTCGCAGAAGCCGTACCGGCGCGGCCTGACCCGGCTGGGCTGGGCGCAGTTCTGGATCGTGATGAGCAACGCGGTGCTCGGCGGCATCGTGGTGCTGGTCGGTCTCAACCCGTACACGGTCGCGGCCCACTTCGTCGCGACGTCCGCGCTGATCGCGGTGGCGACGGTGATGTGGCAGCGCACCCGTGAGGGCGACGCTCCGCCGCGCCCTCTGGTCGGCAAGGCCGTGCAGCAGCTGGTGTGGTTCCTGGTCGCCGCCGCCGTGCTGCTCATCCTGGTCGGCACGGTGGTCACCGGCGCCGGTCCGCACGCGGGCGACTCCAGCGAGGTCGAGCGGATGCCGGTCGACTGGGAGACGGTGAGCAAGCTGCACGCCGTGCTGGCGTGGATCGTGGTGACGCTGACGTTCGCCCTGTGGTTCGTCCTCAAGGCGGTCGACGCCCCCGAGAACCCGCTGAACCGCACCCGCGAACTGTTCCTGATCCTGCTCGCGCAGGGCGTCATCGGCTACGTCCAGTACTTCACGGACCTGCCCGAGGTCCTGGTCGGACTGCACATGCTCGGCTCGGCCGTGATGTGGATCTGGGTGCTGCGGGTGGTGCTGTCGCTGCGCGAGCGCCCCGAGGTGGCTGTGGACGTACCCGGTCCCGCCGCCGAGGCCTCCCTGACGAAGGCCTAGAGGCCACTCCGACCAGGGGACCAGAGCCGCCCTCACCAAGGCCCTAGTCGAGCCCGTACACCCGCCGCGCGTTCCCCGACGCCAGCATCCCCGCCACCCGCTGCGCGTCGGCCAGGGACCACGCGCCCTCGGCGACCCAGGTGCCGAGCACCCGGCCGAGTGCCTCGCGGAACAGCCGGGCGCCCACCACGTGCAGCTCGGGCAGCCCTTGGGCGCCGGTGGAGAAGAGGATCTTGCCGAAGGGGGCCAGCTCCAGGATCTCCGCGAGGACGGTCGCGGCGCGGGCGCCGGTGCGGACCAGGGCCGCGCCGGAATCGACGTGGACATGCGGGAAGACACCGGCCAGGTGGGCGGCCTGACGGTGGTACGGGTAGCCGTGCAGCAGGACGAGGTCCGTACCGAGACCGGCCGTGGCCCGTACGAAGTCGGTCAGCAGCACCGGATCCGTACGGTCGATCCGCAGGCCCGGCGCGCCGAGCCCCACGTGCAGCTGGAGCGGCAGCCCCGAGGCGACGGCGCTCCACAGCAGGTGCCGCAGCAGTACCGGGTCGCTGAGTTCCCCGCCGACCTCGCGCCCCGCGATCCAGCGGCCGGCGGCTCCCCGCACCTCCCCCGGCCCGGGCGGCTCGGGCGCGAGCGCGAGGCCGTGCCGTACGCCCGCGACCGAGGTGAAGGCGACGGCGTTCACGGCCGCGGCGTGCACGGACTCGGCGAGGTTGGCGAGGAAGGACTCGACGGTCCCGGAGGTGTCGGCGACCTGCTCGGCGAGCAGCTCCAGCCGGACGATCTCGCGGGCCTCGGCGGCTCCGGCGGAGGCCAGCTCGCCGGGTTCGGTCAGGTCGCCGGGCAGGCCCGTGTCGACCAGGTACGTCGTGATGCCGCTGCCGCACAGGAGCCGGCGGGTCGACTCCAGGACGCCCAGTTCGCGGCGCCGGGCGACGTAGCGGGCGGGCGCGCAGTGCGGTTCGAGGCCGAGCAGGGGTGGGCACCAGCGCCGCACGGCGAAGCCGGTCTGGGTGTCGAAGAGGGTGGTGCCGGGGGCGGGTGGGCCCTCCGTGTGGGAGAGGTGGGCCTCGAAGGTGCCGAGACCCAGCTCCGTGCGGAGTACTCCGTGGCAGTACTGGTCCACTAGGGACGGCGTTTCGATCATCCGGGCTCCCCGGTGTGGACCCTGTTGTTCCTAAGGGTCCTAACGGGTGAACCGGGTTGAGGTCGCGGCTTCCGGGGTGGAGTGCCGTTGTTGTTCGGCGGGTGCGGGCCGTGCGGCCGGTCGCGCCCACGCGGCGGAGCCGCACATCGATACAGCCCCGCGCCCCCGAGAAGGTCAGCTGTTCTTGGGGCCGCCTACCTGGATCCCCGCCATGCGTGACCACTCGTAGCGGCCCGTCCTCACCTTGGCGGCGAATTCGCCGTCGAAGGACTCGTGGGTCGTGATGCCCGACTTCTCCACGGCCTGCTCGGCGATCTCGTAGGAGGGGGCCACCAGGTCGCCCCAGTCGCCGTCCTCGCCGACCAGGACGATGCGGGCGCCGCGGTCGCCGAGGTAGGCCACCTGGCCCTCGGCGCCGCCGTGGGCCTTGGAGAAGGAGCTGATCTGCTTGGCCAGCCGGGCCGCCTTGCGCTCGGCCTTCGGGTCAACCTGCTGCGTCTCTGCCATGACCAGGATGCTACTCACGAGTAGATCGACTGGCGAGAGCAGGGCCCTGTGACGTACGTCAGTGCCCCGTCAGCGCAGGAAGGGGTCGACCGCGACCGCCACGAACAGCAGCGACACGTAGGTGATCGACCAGTGGAACAGGCGCATCTCCTTCAGCTTCGCGCCCGTCACCTCCGCCTTCGCGCGGTTCTGCAGGCCGTGCGCCTCCCAGAGCCAGAAGCCGCCCGCCAGCAGGGCGACCGACGTGTAGAACCAGCCGGTGTAGCCGAGCGGGGTCAGCAGGAGCGAGACGGCGACCATGACCCAGCTGTAGATCACGATCTGCTTGGCGACCACCTTGTTGGAGGCGACCACCGGCAGCATCGGGACGCCCACGCGCGCGTAGTCCTCCCTGACCTTCATGGACAGCGGCCAGTAGTGCGGCGGCGTCCAGAAGAACATGACGAGGAACAGGATGATCGGCGCCCACGACATGGAGTTCGTGACCGAGGACCAGCCGATCAGCACGGGCAGACAGCCGGCGATCCCGCCCCACACGATGTTCTGCGAGGTACGGCGCTTGAGGATCATCGTGTAGACGACGACGTAGAAGAGGAGCGCGCCGAGGGAGAGCCAGGCGCTCAGCCAGTTCACCGTGAGACCGAACAGCAGCGTCGAGGCGATCGCCAGGGTGATGCCGAAGGCGAGGCACTCGCGCGGGCTGACCATGCCGGTGACCAGCGGCCGCTGCGAGGTGCGGTCCATCAGGGCGTCGATGTCGCGGTCGATGTACATGTTGAGCGCGTTGGCGCCGCCCGCGGACATGTACCCCCCGACGCAGGTCAGCAGCACCAGTGTCAGGTCGGGCACACCCTGCTGCGCCAGGAACATCACCGGAACGGTGGTGATCAGGAGCAGCTCGATGATCCGCGGCTTGGTGAGAGCCACGAACGCCTTGACACGGGCCCCGAACGGCCGGTGGGCCGGGCTCTGGTCCGTCCCGATCATCCCCGCTGGACGGGATTCAACGGCCGTCACGCACACCCCTACAGAGACATCCCAGCAAGCCTCACCCGTGTGAAGTCCCGGTAAAGGCTCGCGCGTACCACGCCACTTTAGACGTTGCCCAGAGTCGGACATTCGCGGGGGTCGGCTCGTGTTGGAGGGCGGCTCCGGAAGGGCGTGCGGAAGCTCGATTGAGCACCCGGATGAGCGGCTCCGTATTCACCTGTCGAATGGGATACGGCCCAGTCAGGAGGCGGATCGAAACGTGTCCCGGCACTGTGGAGTGACTCGAAAGAACGCACGTCCCACGGGGGTAGGCTCGGCTGCGGCCGGTGGACGCCCCGATACACCGGCATCCGACATGTGGAGAGGAGCCCTGACCCAGGGTGAGCACCAAGCCGACCACACCAGACCTCGAGTGGACCGAGTTGGACCAGCGGGCCGTCGACACCGCGCGTGTCCTGGCCGCCGATGCCGTACAGAAGGTCGGTAACGGCCATCCGGGTACGGCGATGAGCCTCGCGCCTGCCGCCTACACCCTCTTCCAGAAGGTGATGCGGCACGACCCGGCGGACGCCGACTGGGTCGGGCGGGACCGCTTCGTGCTGTCCGCCGGCCACTCGTCCCTGACCCTCTACACCCAGCTGTACCTGGCCGGTTTCGGCCTGGAGCTGGACGATCTGAAGTCCTTCCGCACCTGGGGTTCGAAGACGCCGGGTCACCCCGAGTACGGGCACACGACCGGTGTGGAGACGACGACCGGCCCGCTCGGGCAGGGTGTCGCCAACGCGGTGGGCATGGCGATGGCCGCCCGCTACGAGCGGGGGCTGTTCGACCCGGAGGCCCCCGAGGGCGAGTCCCCCTTCGACCACTTCGTCTACTGCATCGCCGGTGACGGCTGCCTCCAGGAGGGCATCTCCGCCGAGGCCTCGTCGCTCGCCGGCCACCAGAAGCTCGGCAACCTGATCCTGCTGTGGGACGACAACCACATCTCGATCGAGGGCGACACCGAGACGGCCGTGTCCGAGGACACGGTGAAGCGGTACGAGGCCTACGGCTGGCACGTGCAGCGGGTGGAGCCGCAGGAGAACGGCGACCTGGACCCGGCCGCGATCTTCGAGGCGATCCAGAAGGCCAAGGCCGTCACGGACAAGCCGTCGTTCATCGCGATGCGCTCGATCATCGCCTGGCCGGCCCCGAACGCGCAGAACACCGAGGCCGCGCACGGCTCGGCGCTGGGCGAGGACGAGGTCGCGGCGACCAAGCGGGTCCTGGGCTTCGACCCGGAGCAGAGCTTCGAGGTGGCCGACGAGGTCATCACGCACACCCGCAAGGCGCTGGAGCGGGGCCAGGCGGCCCGCGCGGTGTGGGAGAAGGCGTACCAGCAGTGGCGGGACAACAACCCCGAGCGCGCCGCCGAGTACGACCGTGTCGCGGGGGGTGAGCTGCCGGCCGGCTGGGAGGAGAAGATCCCGGTCTTCGAGGTCGGCAAGGGCGTGGCCACGCGTGCCGCCTCCGGCAAGGTCCTCCAGGCGCTCGGCGCGGTGATCCCGGAGCTGTGGGGCGGCTCGGCCGACCTGGCGGGCTCCAACAACACCACGATCGACAAGACCAGCTCCTTCCTCCCGGCGGACAACCCGCTGCCGGAGGCGGACCCGTACGGCCGCACGATCCACTTCGGTATCCGGGAGCACGCGATGGCCGCCGAGATGAACGGCATCGCGCTGCACGGCAACACCCGGATCTACGGCGGCACGTTCCTGGTCTTCTCCGACTACATGCGCAACGCGGTGCGGCTGTCGGCGCTGATGCACCTGCCGGTGACGTACGTGTGGACGCACGACTCCATCGGCCTGGGCGAGGACGGCCCGACCCACCAGCCGGTCGAGCACCTGGCGTCGCTGCGCGCCATTCCGGGCCTGAACATCGTGCGCCCGGCGGACGCCAACGAGACGGCCATCGCCTGGCGCGAGATCCTCAAGCGCTGGACGAAGGAGTTCGGCAAGGGCCAGCCGCACGGTCTGGCGCTGACGCGTCAGGGTGTGCCGACGTACGAGCCCAACGACGATGCGGCCAAGGGCGGTTACGTCCTGTTCGAGGCCGACGGCGGCGAGCCCGAGGTCATCCTCATCGCCACCGGCTCGGAGGTGCACGTCGCCGTCGAGGCGCGCGAGCAGCTCCAGGGCGCCGGCGTGCCCACCCGTGTGGTGTCCATGCCGTCGGTGGAGTGGTTCGAGCAGCAGGACCAGGGGTACCGGGACAGCGTTCTGCCGCCGTCCGTCAAGGCTCGCGTCGCTGTGGAGGCCGGGATCGGCCTGACGTGGCACAAGTACGTCGGGGACGCCGGCCGCATCGTTTCCCTGGAGCACTTCGGTGCTTCGGCCGACGGCAAGGTCCTTTTCCGTGAGTTCGGCTTCACCGCCGAGAACGTTGCCGCCGCCGCGCGGGAATCGATCGCCGCAGCTCAGCGCTGACGCTTATATACGACACGTAGGAGATGGAATTTCCATGACAGACGCACTCAAGCGCCTCTCCGAGGAAGGCGTCGCGATCTGGCTGGACGACCTGTCGCGCAAGCGGATCACGTCCGGCAACCTCGCCGAGCTGCTCGACCAGCAGCACGTCGTGGGCGTCACGACCAACCCGACGATCTTCCAGAAGGCGATCTCCGAGGGCGACGGCTACGACCAGCAGCTCTCCGACCTCGCTGCCCGCAAGGTCACCGTCGAAGAGGCCATCCGCATGATCACGACGGCGGACGTCCGCGACGCCGCCGACATCCTGCGCCCGGTCTTCGACGCCACCGGCGGCCAGGACGGCCGGGTCTCGATCGAGGTCGACCCGCGGCTGGCGCACAACACCAAGGCGACGGTCGCCGAGGCACGCCAGCTGGCCTGGCTGGTGGACCGGCCCAACACGCTCATCAAGATCCCGGCCACCAAGGCGGGCATCCCGGCGATCACCGAGACGATCGGCAACGGGATCAGCGTCAACGTCACGCTGATCTTCTCGCTGGAGCGCTACCGCGAGGTGATGGACGCCTACCTGTCCGGTCTGGAGAAGGCGAAGGCCAAGGGCCTGGACCTGTCCCAGATCCACTCGGTGGCGTCCTTCTTCGTCTCGCGCGTCGACACCGAGGTCGACAAGCGGATCGACGCGCTCGGCACCGACGAGGCCAAGGCGCTGCGCGGCAAGGCCGCCATCGCCAACGCCCGTCTCGCCTACCAGGCGTACGAGGAGGTCTTCTCCTCGGACCGCTGGAGCGCGCTGGAGCGCGAGGGCGCCAACAAGCAGCGTCCGCTGTGGGCCTCCACCGGCGTGAAGGACAAGGCGTACCAGGACACGATGTACGTCACCGAGCTGGTCGCGCCGAACACGGTGAACACCATGCCGGAGGCGACCCTGTACGCCACCGAGGACCATGGCGAGATCACCGGCAACACCGTCGCCGGCACGTACGAGCAGGCCCGGGCCGACCTCGACGCGGTCGAGCAGCTCGGGATCAAGTACGACGACGTGGTCCAGCTGCTGGAGGACGAGGGCGTCGAGAAGTTCGAGGCGTCCTGGACCGACCTGCTGAAGTCGACCGAGGCCGAGCTTCAGCGCCTCGCCCCCTCGGAGGGCTGAACAGGTGTCGAGCAGCAACCCGCTGCGTGACCCCGCGGACCGACGGCTCCCGCGTATCGCGGGGCCGTCGGGCCTGGTCATCTTCGGCGTCACGGGCGACCTGTCCCGCAAGAAGCTCATGCCCGCCGTGTACGACCTCGCCAACCGGGGTCTGCTGCCGCCGGGCTTCTCGCTGGTGGGCTTCGCCCGCCGCGAGTGGGCGCACGAGGACTTCGCCCAGGAGGTCCACGACGCGGTCAAGGAGCACGCCCGCACGCCCTTCCGCGAGGAGGTCTGGCAGCAGCTCATCCAGGGCATGCGCTTCGTGCAGGGCACGTTCGACGACGACGACGCCTTCGAGCGGCTGCGCTCCACGATCGATGAGCTGGACAAGGCACAGGGCACGGGCGGCAACTTCGCCTTCTACCTGTCCGTGCCGCCGAAGTCCTTCCCGGTGGTCATCCAGCAGCTGAAGAAGCACGGGCTGGCCGACCAGCAGGGCGGCTCCTGGCGGCGCGCGGTCATCGAGAAGCCGTTCGGGCACGACCTGAAGTCGGCCGAGGAGCTCAACAAGGTCGTCCACGAGGTCTTCGCCCCGGACCAGGTCTTCCGCATCGACCACTACCTGGGCAAGGAGACCGTCCAGAACATCCTGGCGCTGCGCTTCGCCAACACGATGTTCGAGCCGATCTGGAACCGGTCCCTCGTGGACCACGTGCAGATCACCATGGCCGAGGACATCGGCATCGGCGGCCGGGCCGGGTACTACGACGGCATCGGCGCCGCCCGGGACGTCATCCAGAACCACCTGCTCCAGCTCCTGGCGCTCACCGCCATGGAGGAGCCGGCCTCCTTCGACGCGGACGCGCTGGCCGCCGAGAAGACCAAGGTGCTCGGCGCGGTGAAGCTGCCCAAGGACATGGGCCGGGACACCGTGCGCGGCCAGTACGCGGCCGGGTGGCAGGGCGGCACGAAGGTGCGCGGTTATCTGGAGGAGGACGGCATCAACGCCTCCTCGAAGACCGACACCTACGCCGCGATCAAGCTGGAGATCGACAACCGCCGCTGGGCGGGCGTCCCCTTCTATCTGCGCACCGGCAAGCGCCTGGGCCGCCGGGTGACGGAGATCGCGGTCGTCTTCCAGCGGGCCCCGCACTCCCCCTTCGACAGCACGGCCACCGAGGAGCTGGGCTCCAACGCGATCGTCATCCGTGTCCAGCCGGACGAGGGCGTCACGGTCCGCTTCGGCTCGAAGGTCCCCGGCACGTCGATGGAGATCCGCGACGTGTCGATGGACTTCGCCTACGGCGAGTCCTTCACGGAGTCCAGCCCGGAGGCGTACGAGCGTCTCATCCTGGACGTTCTCCTCGGAGACTCGAACCTCTTCCCTCGTACCGAGGAGGTCGAGCTGTCCTGGAAGATCCTCGACCCGATCGAGGAGTACTGGGACACCAACGGCAAGCCCGCCCAGTACCCGGCCGGTACCTGGGGGCCCGTCGAGGCGGACGAAATGCTCGAGCGACACGGACGGAGCTGGCGCCGGCCATGAAGATAGACCTCACGGACACCACGGCCAGCAAGATCAACAAGGCGCTGGTGCAGGGCCGCCGGGCGATCGGCACCCCGGCGGTGGGGATGGTGCTCACGCTGGTCATCGTCACGGACGAGGAGAACGCCTACGACGCGCTGAAGGCCGCGAGCGACGCCTCGCACGAGCATCCCTCGCGCACGCTCGTGGTCATCAAGCGCGTCTCCCGCTCGCCCCGCGACCGTACGCAGTCCCGCCTGGACGCGGAGGTCCGGGTCGGCGCGGAGGCCGGCACCGGCGAGACGGTGGTGCTCCGGCTGTACGGCGAGGTCGCCGACCACGCCCAGTCGGTGGTGCTGCCGCTGCTGCTGCCGGACGCCCCGGTGGTGGTGTGGTGGCCGGTGAACGCGCCGCTCGACCCGGCGAAGGACCCCCTGGGCGCCCTCGCCCAGCGCCGCGTCACCGACACGTACGCCTCCGAGCAGCCGGTGCGGGACCTGGCCACCCGGTCGGGGACCTACACCCCCGGCGACACGGACCTGTCCTGGACCCGCATCACGCCCTGGCGTTCCATGCTGGCGGCAGCCCTCGACCAGGTCACCTGCGAGGTCAGGGCCGTCGAGGTGGAGGGCGAGGAGTTCAACCCGAGCTGTGAGCTGCTGGCGATGTGGCTCGCGGACCGGCTGGACGTCCCCGTGAAGCGCTCACTGTCCGGCGGCCCCGGTCTGACGGCGGTCCGCATGGACACCAGCTGCGGCGCGATCACCCTGGACCGTGCCGACGGATCCCTGGCGACCCTTTCCATCGAGGGCCAGCCGGCCCGTGGTGTGGCGCTCAAGCGCCGGGACACGGCCGAGCTGATCGCGGAGGAGCTGCGGCGGCTGGACCCGGACGACACGTACGCGTCGGCGCTGCGGTACGGGGTGGACCGGCTGAAGGCGTCCTTGCCGGCTCCGGCGAAGGAAGAGCCGGTGGCCAAAGGGGAGCCCAAAAGTGCCGGCGGAGGGCGACTCGCCCTCCCCGCTCGCGTCGAAACGGCTGCGAAAGCACCCGCTTCGCAAGCGACGGCGGAGGCACCGGTGAAGCAGGAACCGCCCAAGCTGGAACCGGTACGGAAGGCGACGACGAAGTGAGTACGGCACCGCAGCTGGTCGTCCACCGCGACAAGGAGCTGATGGCCCAGGCCGCGGCGGCCCGGCTGATCACCAGGATCGTGGACGCGCAGGCCTCCCGGGGTTCGGCGTCCGTGGTCCTGACGGGCGGCCGCAACGGCAACGGCCTGCTGGCCGCCCTGGCCGCGGCGCCCGCCCGGGACGCCGTCGACTGGAGCCGGCTCGACCTCTGGTGGGGTGACGAGCGGTTCCTGCCGGAGGGCGACCCGGAGCGCAATGTCACGCAGGCGCGTCAGGCACTGCTCGACTCGGTGCCGCTCGACCCGAAGCGGGTGCACGCGATGCCCGCGTCGGACGGTCCCCACGGCGACGACGTGGACGCGGCGGCGGCCGCGTACGCGGAGGAACTGGCAGCGGCCGCGGGCCCGGAGAACCACGGGCCCGTCCCCACGTTCGACGTGCTGATGCTGGGCGTCGGCCCGGACACGCACGTCGCGTCGCTGTTCCCGGAGCTGCCGGCGGTGCGGGAGGCCGACCGTACGGTCGTCGGTGTCCACGGCGCGCCGAAGCCGCCGCCGACGCGGGTGACGCTGACGCTGCCGGCGATTCGTGCGGCGCGGGAGGTGTGGTTGCTGGCTGCCGGTGAGGACAAGGCGCAGGCGGCTGCGATCGCCCTCTCGGGGGCGGGCGAGGTGCAGGCACCGGCGGCGGGTGCCTACGGCCGGTCCCGGACGCTGTGGCTGCTGGACGCGGCAGCGGCCTCGCAGCTTCCGCGCTCGCTGTATCCGTCGGCGTCGGCCTGACCGTCGCGGACGCCGTTCGGCCTCGTTCACCGGAGCGGCCGGAGCCCCTGATCGCAGGGGGTCCGGCCGCTCCGGTGTTCTCGTGCTCAGCTCCCGCCCAGCACCCGTGCGGTGAAGGCGGCCAGATCGGCCCGGAGCCGGTCACGCGTCATGTGCTGCCGGTCGGTCAGGTGGTCGACGAGGTCGGCGCGGACCGCGGCCAGCAGCGCGTGGGCGACGAAGCCGGCGTCGGTGAAGCCGGGGACCTGTTCCAGGACGTCCCGGAGCGTGCCGTGCCACCAGTCGTAGTGCGCGGCGCGGTAGGGGCTGTCGCTTCCCGTACCCTCCAGGGCCACGGACAGGTGCCGGTGGTCGAGCTTGAAGCACAGGAGGGCGTCGAGCAGGGCCGGGACGCGTTCCGCGGGGGGCGTTCCGGGTCCGAGCGGTCGGGGACCCTCGGCGATCGCCTGGCGGATCGGTTCGAGCCGGGACTCGTAGAGCGCGCGGATCAGGCCCGTGCGGTCGCCGAACCCCCGGAAGAGGGTGCCCTTGCCGACGCCGGCCTCTGCGGCGATGTCGGCCATGGTGACGTCCTCGGGGCTCGCGCACGCGGCGAAGAGCCGGTCGGCCGCCGCCAGGACGGACTCGCGGTTGCGCAGCGCGTCCGCGCGGGGCTTGCGTTCGGGCACGAGATGCCTCCGTCTCCTCCGACCCGGTAAGCGGACTCCGGGTCCGCATCTTGCATAACCGGACCGGCGGTCCGTATTCTCTCTTAAGCGGACCGGAGGTCCGCATCGTAGCGGAGGGACACCTATGACTTCACCCATGACCGCATCCCCGTCACCGGCCGAGCTGTTCGGCCACAGCCTGCGGCTGCTGCTCGACAAGGACATCGCCGGCTGGGTCCGGCTCTGGGACGACGACGGCGTCCTGGAGTTCCCGTTCGCGCCCGAGGGGTGGCCGAGGCGGCTGGAGGGCAAGGCGGCCGTCCTCGACTACATGCGGGACTATCCCGACCACATCGACCTGCACGCCTTCCCCGACCTGACGATCCACCGGACCGACGACCCCGCGACCGTCGTGGTCGAGATGCGCGGGGTGGGGCGGCTGGTGAAGAGCGAAGAGCCGTTCGACATGAGGTACATCGCCGTGGTGACGGTCGCCGGCGGCCGTTTCACTCACTACCGCGACTACTGGAACCCGCTCGCCCTCCCCCAGGACGGCACGGCCGACTTCGCGGGGAGGGGCCGGTGACCGCCGCCACCCTGGTGATCGGCGCCACCGGCACGACCGGCGGGCGCGTGGCCCGGCTGCTCACCGCGCGAGGAGGGCGGGTGCGGGCGGCGAGCCGGCGCGCGGTCCCCGTCGCCGGTGCCGAGTCCGTCCGTTTCGACTGGTACGACCCGGGGACGTTCGACGAGGCGCTGACCGGTGTGGACCGGGTCTATCTGGTCCCGCCGGTCGGGGACCCCGAGCCCGCCGCCGTCATGCTGCCGTTCCTGGAACGGGCCCGCTCGTCCGGCGTGGGCCGGGCCGTGCTGCTCGGTTCCTCGGCGATCCCCTCCGGCGGCCCGGCGGTCGGACAGGTGCAGCAGGCCCTGCCCGGCCTGTTCGGGACATGGGCGGCCCTGCGGCCCTCGTGGTTCATGCAGAACTTCACCGGCGACCACGAGCACGCCCGGAGCATCCGCGAGCAGGGGACCATCCTGACCGCGACGGGCGAGGGGCGTGTGGCCTTCGTGGACGCCGACGACATCGCCGCCGTCGCCGTGCACGCGCTGACCGCCGACCGCGACGCGGGAGGCGACCTGGTCATCACCGGGCCGGAGGCGCTGAGTTACGACGATGCCGCCGCCGTCCTGAGCGAGGTGACGGGACGCCCCGTGACCCACCGGCGGCTGACCCACGAGCAGATGCGCGACCGGCTGGCACATGTGCTCCCGCCGGAGTTCGCCGCGGTGCTCGCCGGTCTGGACCGCGCCATCGCCGAAGGGGCCGAGGACCGGGTCACCGACACGGTCGAGAGCCTCACCGGCCGCCCACCGCGCAGCCTGCGCGCTCATGTCGAGCGCGCCATGACGGCGGTGGACGGCTAGGGCCTGGATGGCGGGCTACTTCACCGACCCCGCCATCACGCCCTGCACGAAGTGCCTCTGGAACGCGAAGAACACGACGACAGGCACGACCAGGGACACGAACGCCCCGGGCGCCAGGACGTCGATGTTGCTGCCGAACTGCCGGATCTGCGACTGGAGTTCCACCGTCAGCGGCTGTGCGGAACTGTCCGCGAACAGCAGCGCCACCAGCATGTCGTTCCACACCCACAGGAACTGGAAGATGGCCAGGGAGGCGATCGCCGGCCGCCCCACGGGCAGCACGAGCCGCGTGAAGATACGCCATTCGCTGCCGCCGTCCATCCGAGCCGCCTCCAGCATCTCCTTCGGCATCTCGGCGAAGTAGTTCCGCAGCAGGAACACCGCGAACGGCAGGCCGTAGGCCACGTGGAACAGCACGACACCGGGGATCGTGCCGAACAGCCCCAGCTGCCCGAAGAGTTTGGCGACCGGCAGCAGCCCGATCTGCACGGGCACCACCAGCAGCGCGACCACGACCAGGAAGACCGCCTCGCGCCCGGGGAAGTCCAGCCACGCGAAGGCGTACCCCGCGAGCGCCGCGATCACCACGACCAGCACCGTCGTCGGCACCGATATCAGCACCGTGTTCCAGAACGCCTGCGTGATGCCCGCGTTCTGCAGCAGCGAGGAGTAGTTGTCGAAGGACAGCTGCCCGGGGCTGGAGAACACCGTCCACCAGCCGCCCTTCGCCGTGTCCTCGGCGGACCGCAGCGAGGACAGGAACAGCCCGGCCAGCGGCGTCATCCAGACCAGGCCGATCACCACGAGGAAGGCCTGGACGACTCCGTTGCCCAACCCGCGCCGAACCGCGTTCATCGCTGACTCCTTCGGAAACGGCGGACGTTGAACACCATGGCCGGAACCACCAGCAGCAGGAGCAGCACTCCGAGCGCGCTGCCGAGCCCCTGGTTGTTGCCGCCGCCGAACGACACCAGCCACATCTGCGTCGCAAGGACGGTCGCGTCCTCCTGCACGGGCCCGGGCGCGATGATGTAGACGAGGTCGAAGACCTTCATCACGTTGATGACGAGGGTGACGAAGACGACGGTGAGGACCGGGGCCAGCAGCGGCACCGTGATCCGCCGGAAGATCTGCCACTCGTTGGCGCCGTCGATCCGCGCCGCCTCCAGCGCGTCCCGCGGCAGCGTGGACAGGCCGGCCCCGATCAGCACCATGGCGAAACCGGTCCAGATCCACAGGTAGGCCCCGATGATCGCCGGTGTGACGAGTGCCGGTCCGAGCCAGGAGACGCCCTCGTAGGGCGGGGCGAAGTTGGACGCCGGCAGTTTCACCTGGTAGGAGCCCGGTGCGAGGCCCTCGAAGCGGAAGGAGCCGTCGGAGGCGGTGGTCGCCGTGGCGGCGGTCTTGCCGTCGCGTACCGCCTCGACCTTCATCTGCGGCAGTCCGCTCTCCCGCCGGTCGACCTTGCCCTGTTCCCCTCCCCCGCCGGGCGTGAAGTCCAGGTAGACCACGCCGCGCAGTTCGTCGGGGCCGGCCTTCCTTCCCGCCGCCGTGTACGCGGGTTCGGTTCCACCGGGCAGGTCGTCGGGCAGCACCCCGACCAGGCCCAGCGTCACCGCGTCGCCCGGGGACACGCGCGTACTCGTGCGGTACGAACCGTCCTCGTCCTTCGTCAGGCCCTGCCCGTCACGCGCCCGGGCCGTCGGGTACGAGGACTCGGCCTTGAAGGCGTCGTGGACGGAGACGACCGCGGCGTTGAGGACGCCCTTGTCGGGGTCCTCGTCGTAGGCGAGCCGGAAGATGATGCCGGCGGCGAGGAAGGAGACCGCCATCGGCATGAAGAGGAGCAGCTTGAAGGCGGTGGCCCAGCGGACCTTCTCCACCAGCACGGCCAGGATCAGCCCGAGTCCGGTCAGCAGGGCCGGGGCCACGACGACCCAGATGGCCGTGTTGCGCACGGCCGTGAGGGTCGCCGGGTCGCGGAACATCTCGGTGTAGTTGTCGCCGCCGACGAAGGTCGTCCCGGAGGCGTCGAAGAAGCTGCGGCCGATGCTGAACAGCACGGGGTAGACGACGAGCGCGCCGAGCAGCAGCAGGGCGGGCAGCACGAACAGCAGGGCGATGATCTTCCCGCGCCGCCGCAGACGCCGGGTGCGGTCGGCGACCGTGACGGGCGGCGGGGGGTTCGTCTCTTTGACGAGGGTCGCTGTCATGGCGGATCAGTCCTGGTACGCCTTGGCCGCCGCGGCCTCCAGCTTCGCCGCGGTGCCCTTCGGGTCCGACGGGTCGCGCAGGAAGTCCTGGAGCAGCTTCCACTCGCCGGTGCCCTTGGTGCCGCCGAAGGCCGCCGGGGCCTGGTCGGACATGTCGAAGCGGACCGAGTCCCCGGCCTGGACGAGGGACTCGGCGGTGGCGCGGGTGACGTCGTCGCCGTAGGAGGCGAGGTCCAGCTTCTTGTTCGGGGAGAGGAAGCCGCCCGCCTCCGCCCACACCGCGGAGGCCTCGGGGGTCGCCAGGAACTCCAGGAGGGCCTGGGCCGCCTTCTGGTTCTTGCCGTCCTTGAGGACGACGGCCGCGTCACCGCCGCTGACGACCGGTGCCTCGCCGCCGGCGACCGCCGGGAACGGGAAGAAGTTCGCGTCCTCGCCGACCTTCTTGCCGAACTGGTCCTTGGCGACGCCGGCCACGAAGTCGCCCTCGTAGACCATGCCGGCCTCGGGCTTCGGGCCGAACACCTTCTCCACCGAGCCGGGGAAGTCGGTGTTCAGGGCGCCCTTCTGGCCGCCGGCGATGAGCTGCTTGTCCTTGAAGAGCTTGCCGAGCGTGGTCAGGGCGTCGACGACCGACGCGTCCGTCCACTTCAGCTTGTGCGCGGCGAGGGCGTCGTACTTCTCGGGTCCGGCCTGGGAGAGGTAGACGTTCTCGAACCAGTCGGTGAGGGTCCAGCCGTCCTGCCCGGCGACGGAGAACGCGGCGAGCCCGGAGTCGGACACGGTCTGCCCGGCCTTCAGCATCTCGTCGTAGCTCTTCGGGGGCTTCACGCCGGCCTGCTCGAGGGCGTCGGGGCTGTACCAGACGGTCGACTTGTGCGCGGCCTTGAAGTACAGGCCGTAGAGGGTGCCGTCGACGCTGCCGTACTTCTTCCACACGGGGGCGTAGCCGGCGTCGACGGCCTGCTCGGTCTTCTTGGAGAGCGGCTTGAGCCAGCCCTTCTGCGCGAACTGCTTGAGCACGCCGACCTGCGGGACCATCACGACGTCGGGGGCGTTGCCGCCCTCGATCTTGCTGCCGACGACGGTGGAGACGTTGTCGCCGGTGGACGTGAACTGCGTCTTGGCGCCGGTCTTCTCGGTGAAGGCGTCCAGCACCTTCTGGAAGTTCTTCTGCTCGGTGCCGGACCAGACACCGGCCACGGTGATCGTCTGGCCGCTGAGCGCCTTGTCGCCGCCGCCGGCGGAGACGGGGCCGCCGCCGCAGGCGGTCGCGCCGAGCGCCAGGACGAGGGCGGTGCAGCCGGTGAGCAGGGTGGTACGTCGTCGCATCATCGTTGATGTCCCTTCGGGGAGTTGACTTGCGGGGCGTTCAGGAACGGATCCACCAGGCGGCCGTCGAGCCGGAGAGCACTCCGGGCGGGCAGGGACCGCTGGCGAGCAGGGGGGTGCCGGAGACCGGCGCGGGGGTGGGTGCCGTACCGAAGTTGACGGCGCACACCAGGTCGTCACCGCGGGAGAAGGCCAGGACGCCGGGCGGGGAGTCCAGCCAGCGCAGCGTGCCCTCGCCCAACTGGGGCAGTGCTGCGCGCAGTTGGAGACCGTCGCGGTACAGGTGCCAGAAGGAGCGGGTGTCGGCGAGGGCGCGGTCGGTGGCGTACTCGGCGAAGTACTCCGGCTGGGGCAGCCACGGCTTGGCGCTCTCCACACCCGGGGTGAAGCCGAACGGCGAGGCCTGCCCCGACCAGGGCAGCGGCACCCGGCAGCCGTCGCGGATGCGGGCCCTGTTGCCGGTGCGGCGGAAGATCGGGTCGGTGAGCACGTCGTCGGGCAGGTCCACGACCTCGGGCAGGCCGAGCTCCTCGCCCTGGTAGATGTACGCGGCTCCGGGCAGCGCCAGCATCAGCAGCGCGGCGGCACGGGCGCGGGCGGCGCCGAGGCCGCTGCCCTCGGTGGCGGGTTCGCCGTAGCGGGTGACGGTGCGGACCTGGTCGTGGTTGTTGAGGACCCAGGTGACGGTCGAGCCGGTGCCGGCGATGTCCTGCATGGCCTCGGCGATGACCTTCTGGAAGGCGTCCGGGTCCCAGGGGGCGCTGAGCAGGTCGAAGAAGAAGGCCTGGTGGAGTTCGTCGGGGCGGACGTACTGGGCGTGCTGGCGGGCGGTCGGGACGGAGACCTCGCCGACGAGGAGGCGTTCGCAGCCGTCGCGCTCGGTGTACTCCTCGCATATGGAGCGCCAGCGGCGCCACACGTCGTGGACCTCGGGCTGGTTCCAGGCGAGCGGGTTGACCGAGTCGCGGGTGCGGGCGTCGGCCTCCGGGTCGTCCGAGTCGGGCAGCTCCGGGTGTTTGAAGAGCCCGGCGGCGACGTCGATGCGGAAGCCGTCGATGCCCCGGTCCAGCCAGAAGCGGAGGATCCGGTCGAACTCGGCGCCGATCTCCGGGTTGCGCCAGTTCCAGTCGGGCTGCTCGGGCGCGAACATGTGCAGGTACCACTGGCCGGGGCGTCCGTCCGGCTCGGTCACCCGGCTCCAGGCGGGGCCGCCGAACATGGAGTGCCAGTTGTTGGGCGGCTCGCAGCCGTCCGGGCCACGGCCGTCGGCGAAGTGGAAGCGGGCGCGGGCCGGGCTGCCGGGCGGGGACGCGAGCGCCTCACGGAACCAGGGGTGCTCGCTGGAGCAGTGGTTCGGGACGATGTCGAGCAGCACTTTGATGCCGAGCCGCCGCGCGGCCCCGACCAGCAGGTCGAACTCGTCGAGGTCGCCGAAGAGCGGGTCGACGTCGCAGTAGTCGGCCACGTCGTAGCCGTGGTCGTGCTGCGGCGAGGGATAGAAGGGGCTCAGCCAGATCCCGTCGACGCCGAGCTTCTTCAGGTACGGCAGTCCGGCCCGGACTCCGGCGAGATCGCCGACGCCGTCACCGGTGCTGTCCAGGAAGCTGCGGACGTACACCTGATAGATCACTGCGTCACGCCACCAGTGGTGCCTGTTCAACCCATCGACCTGTCTCTGAGGAGGGCAGCGGTTATGCATGCATGTTAAGTAGGCGTGTCGAGAGGGTGTCAATGAAAAGGCGGAAGCTACCGTGGAGTTGAGGTGGTAGATTCAGGTATTTATCGGACATACCTCGGCGAGATGAGACGTCCGCGTTACCTAACAAGTAAGTAGAACCGCTAACGGCGCGAGATGGCGGCGAGCTCTCGGGCCAGCCGGCGCACCGCCGCCGCGGGCGTCTCGTGACCGGCCATCGCGTCGTGCACGACCGCCTGCACGACCAGGCTGACCTGGTCGTAGCGCGGGCTCTTGGGGCGCGGGGCGGCCGTGCGCACGCTCTCGCGCAGGGTCGGCAGATACGGGAACCTGCGGATGAGTGCGGGATCCTCGTAGAGATCGGCCCGGACCGGCGGCAGCGCGCCGCGCGTGAGGACCTGGCGCTGGACGCGCTCGCTGGTGAGGTACGCGATCAGGCGGGCGGCCGAGTCGGGGTGCCGGGCGTGCGCGCTGACGGCCAGGTTGGAGCCGCCGAGGACGCTCGTGCCCGGCCCGTCCGGTCCCGGCAGGGGGACGGCGCCGACCTTCCCGGCGACCTCGGAGCCCGGGGCGGAGGCGCCGACGTAGGCGTACGGCCAGTTCCGCAGGAAGAGCAGCCGGCCGTCCTGGAAGGCCTGCTTGGACTCCTCCTCCTTGTACGTCAGCGCTTCCTTCGGGATCCAGCCCTCACGCACCCCGCGCGCCAGGAAGCCGATGCCCTCGCGGGCCGCCGCCGAGTCGACGGTGACGCGCTCGCCCTCGTCGCCGAGGATCGAGCCGCCCGCCGAGTAGACGGCCTCGGCCGCGTTGACGGTGAGGCCCTCGTACGGCAGGAACTGCCCGGCGTAGCCGTCGAGGCCGTACTTCGGGGCGATGGTCTTCGCGTACCGCTCCAGCTCCGCCCAGGTGCGTGGCGGCTCCACACCCTCCTTGGCGAGGACGTCCTTGCGGTACAGGAGCAGGCCGGCGTTGGTGACGTACGGGACGGCGTAGAGCTGCCCGTCGTAGGTCGCCGTGTCCACGACCGGCGGGAGGAAGGTCTTCAGCGGGAACCGGTCGCGGGGCAGCGGCCGGATCCAGCCCGCCGCGGCGAACTCCGAAGTCCAGTTGACGTCGATGTTGAGCACGTCGAACCGGCTGCGGTCGCCGTCGCGCAGGTCGGTGGCCATCTGGGCCTGGGTCTCGTCGGCGGAGTCCGGCAGCTCGACGAGGGTCACCTTTTCGCCGGGGTGGGTGCGGTTCCAGCCCTCCAGCAGAGGACCGAGGTACCCGGTAAGGTCTCCGGCGGTGGCGAGGGTGAGCGGTCCACGACCGCCGCCGGCGGGCTCGCCCGCCTGCGCTCCGGCGGCGACGTAGCCTGTCAGGACCACGACGAGAACGAGAAGGCCCCTACCCGCGGCATGGATCCACCGCATAGGTTCCTCCCTGTACACCGGCGCTGGGCACCCTTGCCCGGAACAGAGGCCATGTATACCTGTTAGGTATGGGCGATACTAGGGCCTGGAGCACATTGGACCGGACAGGAGGACTGCACGCGTGCGCCTGCCCCTCCTGGCCCTCCTCGCCCGCGGACCCGCCCACGGCTACGAGCTCAAGCAGGACCTTGAGCAACTGCTGGGCTCCGCGTACCCTCAGCCGAATGTCGGCCAGATCTATGTGACCCTCGGCCGCCTCGAGAAGTCGGGACTGATCGAGGGCGAGGACGTGGCGCAGTCCAGCCGGCCCAACAAAAAGGTCTACCACCTCACCGACGCCGGGCGGGAGGCGCTGCGCGCCTGGTTCGAGGAGCCCGAGGACGAGCCGCGGGTACGGGACGAGTTCTTCATGAAGCTGGCGCTCGCCCCGCAGACCGGGCTCGCCGACCAGATCTCCCTGATCAACCAGCAGCGGCGCCAGTACCTGAACACCATGCGGCAGCTGTCGAAGCTGGCCGCCGCCGAAGACCGCGACAACCGCATCGCCCACCTGCTGATCGAGGGCGCGATGCTGCACCTGCAAGCCGATCTCGACTGGCTGGAACGGTGCCAGGAAGAGCTGGAGGAGCTGGAGTGAGCGACGACCGTCCCGCTCCTGTGCTGCGCGCCGAGGGGCTGGTGAAGACGCACCACGGCGAGGGCGCGCCCGCCCATGCCGTGCGCGGGGTCGACCTGTGCGTACGGCCCGGCGAGTTCGTGGCGATCACCGGCCCGTCCGGCGCCGGGAAATCGACGCTGCTGCATCTGCTCGGCGGCCTCCAGCGGCCGGACGCGGGCAGGATCTGGCTCGACGGCGAGTCCACCGACACCTACAGCGAGGCCCGCTGGGCGGTGGAGCGCCGGAAGCGGATCGGGATCGTCTTCCAGTTCTTCAACCTCGTGTCCAACCTGTCCGTCGCCGACAACGTGGAGCTGCCCGCCCTCCTCGCCGGGACCTCGCCCAAGCGAGCCCGGGCCGAGCGGGAGCAGCTGCTGGCCGAACTGGGCCTGACGGGCAAGGAGCGCAGCATGCCGGGCGAGCTGTCCGGCGGCGAGCAGCAGCGCGTCGCCCTGGCCCGGGCGCTGGTCAACCATCCCCCGTTGCTGCTGGCCGACGAGCCCGCGGGCAGTCTCGACAGCAAGGGCACCCGCGAGGTGATGCGGCTGCTGACCCGCTTCCACCAGCGCGGCCAGACGATCCTGCTGGTCACTCATGACGCGCGGCTGGCGAGCGCCGCGGACCGGGTGATCAGCTTCTTCGACGGCCGGATCGCCGACGACGCGGAGCTTGACGGCGGCACACCGCCGCGCCGGTCCGGGATATCCGGTGTGCTGGAACTCAGGGACTGACATGCGGGTGAAGGACTGACATGCGGGTGTACGACGGCTGCCCGGTGTCCGGGCCGGGAGGCTGAGGTCCGTGCGAGCCACCCTGCGCTGGGCGCACTCCGATCTGCGCACGCACCGCGGCGAGGCGCTGTTCCTCGTCCTCGCCACGGCTGGCATCGTCGCCTCCCTGCTGCTGGCGACGGCCCTCTTCGGGTACGCCACCAACCCCTGGCAGCGCGTGTTCACGCAGTCGCACGGCGCGCACGTGTGGCTGCACACCGACACCGATGCCGAGACCGGGAAGCTGGCCGAGCTGGACGGTGTCGACTCCGTCGCCGGCCCCTACCCCACCGCGGCCACCACCGTCGCCTCGCGCGGCAGCCGCGCCGCCGTCGAACTGCGCGCCACGCCGCAGCGGCCGTCCGTCGGCCGCCCGCCGATCGTCTCCGGCCACTGGCTGGACCCCGCGACGCCGAACGGTGTGGTCCTGGAGAGCCGCCTCGCCCGCGCGCTGCTGGCCGAGCCCGGCGACACCCTCACCGTGCCCGGCACCGCCCGTGAACTGACCGTCGTGGGCCTCGCCGACAGCGCCGAGCCGCGCTACCGGCCCGGTGAACAGCCGGGCCTGGTGTGGGCGCCGCCGTCGGCCGTGCCGGATCCCGGCGGCCAGGTGATCGGGCTGCGGCTGACCGATCCCGGCGACACGTCCTACGTCGTCCAGCGCGCCGTGACCGTCCTGGGCGCCGGGGCGATCGGGGAGGTGTCCACCTGGCAGCAGGCCCGGGCCGAGGCCCAGGGCGACAACCGGCTCCTCGGCCAGGTGCTGGGCCTGTTCGGGCTGGGCGCGCTGGTCGCCGCCGGGCTCGCCGTGCACGGGGCGATCGGCACCCGTATCCGCGGCCACCTGCGGGATCTCTCCGTACTGAAGGCCATCGGCTTCACCCCCGGCCAGGTGGTCCGCATCTTCCTGCTCCAGCACCTCGCCTACGCGCTCCTGGGCGCCGTGGCCGCCGCCGCGCTGGCCGAGGCCCTGGGCAGCCGGATCCCGGGTCGGCTCGGGGACGCGGTCGGCGTGTGGCAAGGGCTGCCGGGCCACACCGTGGCCCTGTTCGTGATCCCGGTGGGCGCGGTGCTGTTCATCGGCGCGACCACCGGACTGGCCGCCTGGCGGGCGGGCCGCGTCCCGCCGGTACCGGTGCAGCGCCCCGCCGCGGCTCTCGGCGGTCGGCTGGCCGGAGCGAACACGGGCCGGTCCTTCGGTCCTGGCGCCGCGGCGGCTACGCCTGGCACGCAGCCGACGGGGACAACAGCCCAAGCCCTCCAGCCCGCTGCCACACCGCCTGTCGGGCGGCTGGCCAACGGCCTGCGCCGGGTCCTCGGGCTGCGGCCCACAGCAGCGGCAGCACCTGACGGGCAGCCGACCGCGACACCGAGCCAAGCCCTGCGACCACAGTCCGCGGAGGCTCCGCATGGCGGGCGGCCGACGGTGGCCACGGGCCATGCCCTCCCACCACAGTCCGCGGCAGCTGCGCCTGGCGAGCGGCCGACCAGCGGCCTGCGCCGCGTCCTCAGGCTGCGGCCCTCGGCTCCCCGGACCGGGCAGCTCTCCGACCTGGCGCGCCGCGCCCTGGGGGCGCGGGTTCCGCCCGCGCTCGTGCTGGGCTGGCACAAGGCGTTCACCCGCCGCCCCCGGTCCCTCGCCACCGTCGCCCGCCTCACCCTGCCGCTGCTGCTGATCGTCGTGGCGATGAGCGCGTGGACCACCATCGACCGCTTCCACAGCACGCCCGAGCAGGTCGGCCTGCCGACCGCCCTCAGCGTCCGCGCCGACGCCGGCCTGAGCGAGCGGCAGACCCGGGCCCTCCTGGAACGCGACCCGGAGGTGTCCGCCGCCTACCCCGGCGTGGAGACGGCCGCCCTGGTTCCGGGCCAGACGGCGACCATCGCCCTGCGCGGTATCGGCACCGGCCAGGATCCCTACCCGTACACCCTCGCCGAGGGCCGCCCCGCCCGTGGCGCCGACGAGGCCGTGGCCGGGCAGGGACTGCTCGACCTGCTGGACGTGCGCGTCGGCGACTGGGTGCGGATGACCGTCGGGGACCAGCCGCAGATCCTGCACATCGTGGGCCGCAGCGTCGAGCCGGAGAACGCCGGCCGGGTCATCTCCACGTCCCTCGACACCCTTCGCGCGAACGACCCCGGGCTCCGCCCGACCCTCTACGAGCTGCGTCTGGATCCCGGTGCCGATCCGCGGGAGGTCGCCGACCGGCTGGCCACGGCCGGGCGCGGACACCTGGACGTGCACACCGTGACCAACCCCGCCGACGGACTCTCCCCGCTGCGCGCCGTCATCGCCGGGCTGATCGCCGTCCTCGCCCTCATCGGGCTGATCGAGCTGCTGACCGCGATCGGCGGCACCGTCCGTGAGAGCGAACGGGACCTGCTCGCGCTGAAGGCCATCGGCCTGTCCCCCCGGCAGATCACGGCCATCACGGTCACGGCCACCGGCTGTACGGCACTGGCGGCCGTGCTCGCCGCCACCGCCCTTGGCCTGCCGCTCGCCCACTGGCTGATCGACGCCCAGGGCCGGTCGAGCGGCATCGGCGCCGGCATCGCCCAGGGCCCCTCCGCCCCGCTGATGCTGCTGCTCGGTGCGGCGGCGGTACTCTGCGCGGCCGCCCTGGCCGCCGTACCCGCGGCCCGCGCGGCCCGCCGCCGCCTGGCGGACACACTGAGCGCGGTCGCCTGACGTCCTGGCCCCCTCCGGGGGTCAGCCCCCGTACGGGTGCCGCGGGTTGTACGGCGACTGCGGGTGCGGGACGTACGGGTGCTGCCCGCCCGGCGCGGAGTGATGGCCGTACGGGCCGGGCGGTGGGCGAACGCGCGCTGCCGTCCGCCTCCCGCCCGGCGCTCTCGTCACTGCCGGCCGCGCAGCTCCCGGTACGTGGCGACCAGGGCCTTGGTCGACGCGTCCAGGCCCTCGACCTCGGCGCCCTCGGTCAGCGCGGGCTCGACCCTCTTGGCGAGGACCTTGCCCAGCTCCACGCCCCACTGGTCGAAGGAGTCGATGTTCCACACCGCGCCCTGCACGAACACCTTGTGCTCGTAGAGGGCGACCAACTGGCCGAGGACGGACGGCGTCAGCTCGGGCGCCAGGATGGTCGTCGTCGGGTGGTTGCCCTTGAACGTCTTGTGCGGCACCAGCTCCTCCGGCACGCCCTCGGCCCGCACCTCCTCCGGTGTCTTGCCGAAGGCGAGCGCCTGCGTCTGCGCGAAGAAGTTGGCCATCAGCAGGTCGTGCTGCGCCTTGAGCCGGTCGCCCAGCTCGCCGACCGGCCGCGCGAAGCCGATGAAGTCCGCCGGAATCAGCTTCGTGCCCTGGTGGATGAGCTGGTAGTAGGCGTGCTGCCCGTTGGTGCCCGGCGTACCCCACACCACCGGGCCGGTCTGCCACTCCACCTCACGCCCGTCCCGGTCGACGTACTTGCCGTTGGACTCCATGTCGAGCTGCTGGAGGTAGGCGGTGAACTTGGCCAGGTAATGGCTGTACGGCAGCACCGCGTGCGACTGGGCGCCGTGGAAGTTGCCGTACCAGATGCCCAGCAGGCCCAGCAGCAGCGGCACGTTGGACTCGGCGGGCGCGGTCCGGAAGTGCTCGTCGACGATCCGGAAGCCGTCGAGCATCTCCCGGAAGTTGTCCGGGCCGATGGCGATCATCAGGGCCAGGCCGATCGCGGAGTCGTACGAGTAACGGCCGCCGACCCAGTCCCAGAACTCGAACATGTTGGCCGTGTCGATACCGAACTCGGCGACCTTCACGGCGTTCGTCGACAGGGCGACGAAGTGCTTGGCGACGGCGGCCTCGTCACCGAGCGCGTCCAGCAGCCAGCCGCGCGCGGACGTGGCGTTGGTGACCGTCTCGATGGTGGTGAACGTCTTGGAGGCGATGACGAACAGCGTCTCCGCGGGGTCCAGATCCCGCACCGCCTCGTGCAGGTCGGCGCCATCCACGTTCGACACGAAGCGCACGGTCAGCGAGCGGTCCGTGAAGGCGCGCAGCACCTCGTACGCCATCGCGGGCCCCAGGTCGGAGCCGCCGATGCCGACGTTGACCACGTTGCGGATCCGCTTGCCGGTGTGACCCGTCCACTCCCCGGAGCGCACCCGGTTCGCGAAGTCGGCCATCTTGTCGAGCACGGCGTGCACGCCCGGCACCACGTTCTCACCGTCGACCTCGATCACCGCGTCCCGCGGGGCGCGCAACGCGGTGTGCAGCACGGCCCGGTTCTCCGTGGAGTTGATCTTCTCGCCGCGGAACATGGCGTCCCGCAGCCCGAACACGTCGGTGGCGGCGGCCAGTTCGCGCAGCAGCCGCAGGGTGTCGTCGGTGACAAGGTGCTTGGAGTAGTCGACGTACAGGTCGCCGACCCGGAGGGTGTACGCGGTGCCGCGGCCGGAGTCGGCGGCGAACAGCTCGCGCAGCTGGACGTCGCCCAGCTCCTCGCGGTGCTTGGCCAGTGCCGTCCACTCGGACGTCTGGTTGAGCCTGGTACGGCCGTCTGCGTTCATCTCGGGCTTCAGCCTTCTTTCCTGTCCTGCCTGCGTACCTTGCCCCGCTGCCGGCCCCAACCTAATGGATCAGCGCGTGACATCGGCTGTCGTGGCGCCGTCGTCCGGCTCGACAACAACTACGTTCGCCTTGAGCGCGGGTATCAGTGCGAGGACGGAGAGGACGAAGAAGGCGGCCGTGAGCAGGGGCGGGGTGTTCGGCCCCCAGGCGGTGGCGACGGCCCCGCCCAGCAGGGCGCCGAGGGGCACGCCGGCGAAGGCCAGGGTGCGGAAGGCCGAGCTGACCCGGCCCAGGAACTCGGCGGGGCTGCGCTCCTGCATCAGTGTCGTGGTGTTGACGTTCCACACCATGCCCATGAACCCGAAGACGGCGAGCGCGCCCACGAGCACGGTCAGGCTGCGCACGGTGCCCATGACGACGAGGGCCGCCGTCTGCACCGAGCCGGCGAGCAGCACGGACCGCAGCCGGCCGAGACGCGCGACCAGCCGGCTGTTCACCACTCCCCCGGCCAGGCTGCCGAGCGTGAAGGCCGCGCCCGCCGCCGCGTATCCCGCGGGGCCCGCGCCGAGCCAGTCGGTGACGAGAACGACCAGCAGGGCGAGCTGGGTGCCCATGCCGATGTTGCACAGGGCGGTCGCGGCGCACAGGCCGCGCAGGGAGCGGTCGCGCCACAGGGTGCGCAGCCCCTCCGCGATCTCGCGGCGCAGCGTGCTGCCCGACGGTCGCGGCGCGCGGTCGGACTCGGCGGCCGGCAGCGAGGCCACCAGCGCGGCGGCCACCAGGAACGTCACGGCGTCGGCCGCGAAGGGCACGGCGGCCCCGGCGGCCAGCAGCAGCGGCACGACCGGACCGCCCAGCAGGCCGCCCGCGATGCGCTGGCCGGTCAGCAGCCGGGCGTTGGCGCTGCCGAGGGCGTCCCGGTCGACCAGGGCGGGCAGCAGGGCCGTGGCGGCGTTGTCGAAGAGGGTCTGGAGGGTGGTCAGGGCGAAGGCCAGCACGATGAGCAGGCCGATCGAGGCGTGACCGAGAGCGACGGCCACCGCGAAGGCGGCGACCAGCAGCCCACGTAAGGCGTCCACCGTCCACATGGCCCGCCGCTGGTCCACGCGGTCGGCGACGGCCCCGCCGAGCAGGCCGAAGACGATCCAGGGCAGATAGCCGCAGGCCGTGACGGAGGCGATGAGCAGCGGCTCGTCGGTCAGCGTGACGGCTAGCAGGGGCAGCGCGGCCGTACGCAGCGCGTCACCGAAACCGGACAGCACGGCGGCGCTCCACAGCCGTCCGAAGCCCCCGCGCCACGCGGGCACGCGCACGCTTCCCACCTCGACCGTCGCCACTGTTCCCCCTCACGGTTCGCCCGATGCACAAACCGTAGAGGGCACCACTGACAATCGGTCCGCGAACGGCCGTCCGCCGGTGCGGAAAGCAGCGCCGGCCGGGCACCCGCTGGTGCCCGGCCGGTCTCGACTTCTAGATCTCGCCCCGCAGTTTGGCGAGCGCCTCGGCGAGGATCGCCTCGCCGTCCGCGTCGCTGCGGCGCTCCCGCACGTACGCCAGGTGCGTCTTGTAGGGCTCGGTGCGCGGCGGGTCCGGCGGGTTGTCCCGGTCCTGGCCGGCCGGGAATCCGCAGCGGGGACAGTCCCAGGTTTCGGGCACCTGCGCGTCGCTGGCGAAGCTCGGCTGGGTCTCGTGTCCGTTGGAGCACCAGAAGGAGATGCGCAGCCGCGGCGCGGACTCGCCGCGCTCGGCCTCGCCCATCGGCCCCGCCCCGACCCGGCTTCCCCGGATCGCGTTGCCACTTGCCACGGTCGTAACTCCCTGCGTGATGGTGCCGCGAAGCGAGTCGGCGTTCCGCTTCGCTGCGAGCGCCTCAGTCTACGTAAGGCCCAACGCGCGTCCAGTGATTGGAGTTACAACCCTCACACCTAGACGCAAGCCCCATGATAGGCCGCGCTGTGCCGCGCGTACCCAACATGGGGCGTTACGTAGGTATTGCCTGCGTACGCAGTGCGTGCGGGATGCGGGCCGGTCAGTTGTTCACCTTCATCAGGATGCCGAGCACGATGATGCACGCGAACCAGAGCAGACCGACCACGACGGTGATCCGGTCGAGGTTGCGCTCGGCGACCGAGGAGCCGCCGACGGAGGACTGCATGCCGCCACCGAACATGTCGGAGAGACCGCCGCCCTTGCCCTTGTGCATCAGCACCAGCAGCATCATCAGCAGGCTGAAGACGATCAGGGCGATCGAGAACCCCAAAACCACGGCTGGACCAACTTCCTCGGATTCGGATGGACGACGCGGGGTCCAGCACAGTGCTGGACCCCGCAAGGGTACGACGGATCGCGTCTACCGCATACTCACTGGTCGCGGAACCGCACGATCTTGACGAACTCGTCGGCGTCCAGCGAGGCGCCGCCGACCAGGGCGCCGTCGATGTCGGCCTGGGCCATGATCTCGGCGACGTTGCCCGACTTCACGGAGCCGCCGTACTGGATGCGGACCTTGTCGGCCACGTCCTGCGAGTACAGCTCGGCGATCTTGCCGCGGATCGCCGCGCAGACCTCCTGGGCGTCCTCGGCGCCGCAGACCTTGCCGGTGCCGATGGCCCAGACGGGCTCGTAGGCGATCACGACGGTCTCGGCCTGCTCGGCGGGGAGGTCCTTCAGACCGCCCTCGACCTGGGCGAGGGTGTGGGAGACGTGGTTGCCCGCCTCACGGACCTCCAGCTCCTCGCCGACGCACAGGATCGGGGTCAGGCCGTGCTTGTAGGCGGCCTTGACCTTGGCGTTCACCAGCTCGTCGGTCTCTGCGTGGTACTGGCGGCGCTCGCTGTGGCCGATGGCGACGAACGTGCACTTCAGCTTGGCCAGCATGGGGCCGGAGATCTCGCCGGTGTAGGCACCGCCGTCGTGTGCCGAGATGTCCTGGGCGCCGTACTTGATCTTGAGCTTGTCGCCGTCGACCAGGGTCTGCACGGAGCGCAGATCGGTGAAGGGCGGCAGGACGGCGACCTCGACGGCCTCGTAGTCCTTGTCGGCCAGGGCGAAGGCGAGCTTCTGGACGTGGGCGATGGCCTCGAGGTGGTTGAGGTTCATCTTCCAGTTGCCCGCCATCAGCGGCGTGCGCGTGCTCATCTAGGTCAGTCCTCCAGTGCGGCGAGGCCGGGGAGCGTCTTGCCCTCGAGGTATTCGAGGGAGGCGCCGCCACCGGTCGAGATGTGGCCGAATGCCGTCTCGTCGAAGCCCAGGGTGCGCACGGCGGCGGCGGAGTCTCCGCCGCCGACCACGGTGAAGCCCTTGGATTCGACGAGGGCCTGGGCGACCGCCTTGGTGCCCTCGGCGTAGTCGGGGTGCTCGAAGACGCCCATGGGTCCGTTCCAGAAGACGGTGGCGGCGTCGGCGAGCTTGGACGCGTACAGCTTGCGGGTCTCGGGCCCGATGTCGAGGCCCATCTGGTCGGCCGGGATGGCGTCCGCGGCGACGGTCGTGGGGTGGGCGGCAGCCTTGGTCTTCAGGTCCGGGAACTCGGTTGCCGTCAGCGCGTCGACGGGCACGACCAGCTCGACGCCGGTCTTCTCGGCCCGCTCGACGTACTCCTGGACGGCCGCGATCTGGTCCTCCTGGAGGAGGGACTTGCCGACCTCGTAGCCCTTGGCCTTGAGGAACGTGTAGGCCATGCCGCCGCCGATGAGGATGCGGTCGGCCTTGCCGAGCAGCTGGTCGATCACGGCGAGCTTGTCGGAGACCTTGGCGCCGCCGAGGGCGACGACGTAGGGCCGCTGGAGGTCCTCCGTCAGCTTCTTCAGGACGGCGACCTCCTTGGCGATGAGGTAGCCGGCGGCGTGCGGCAGCCGGGCCGGGAGGTCGTAGACGGAGGCGTGCTTGCGGTGCACGGCGCCGAAGCCGTCGCCGACGTAGAGGTCCGCGAGGGCGGCGAGCTGGTCGGCGAAGGCGCCGCGCTCGGCGTCGTCCTTGCTGGTCTCACCGGCGTTGAAGCGCAGGTTCTCGACGACCGCGACCTGGCCGTCGGTGAGGGCGGCGACGGTGGCCCGGGCGGACTCGCCGACCGTGTCCGTGGCGAACCGTACGTCCGTGCCGAGGAGTTCACCGAGGCGCGCGGCGGCCGGGGCGAGGGAGAAGGCCGGGTCCGGGGCGCCCTTGGGGCGGCCCAGGTGCGAGGCGACGACCACCCGGGCGCCCGCGTCGGCGAGGGCCTTGACCGTGGGCACCACGGCGCGGATCCGGCCGTCGTCGGTGATGGTGGTGCCGTCCAGCGGCACGTTCAGGTCGGCGCGGACGAAGACCCGCTTGCCGGCCACCCCTTCGGAGAGGAGTTCGTCGATCGTCTTCATGAGGGGACTCCTGGAAGAGCTCGTGATCGCTCGTAAGCGCTCGTGATCGAACAGCTCTGATCTGTACGTGAGTCAGGGCTCGGACAGCGCATTCTCGCGCTGCCCGAGCCCTGTTCTCACATGGACGTGCCTGCTCTGTGGATCAGAGCTGGTTGCCGACGAAGACCGTCAGGTCGACGAGGCGGTTGGAGTAGCCCCACTCGTTGTCATACCAGCCGATGACCTTCACGTTCTTGCCCTCCTGGACCATGGTCAGGGAGGAGTCGAAGGTGCAGGACGCCGGGGCGTTGACGATGTCGGACGAGACGATCGGGTCCTCCGTGTACTCGAGGATGCCCTTCAGCTCGCCCTCGGCCGCCTTCTGGAAGGCGGCGTTGATCTCTTCCTTGGTGACCTCGCGGCCGAGCTCGAGGACCAGGTCGGTGACCGAACCGGTCGGGACCGGGACGCGCATGGCCATGCCGTCCAGCTTGCCCTTGAGCTGCGGGAGGACCAGCGCGGTGGCCTTGGCGGCACCCGTGGTGGTCGGGATGATGTTCTCGGCGGCGGCACGGGCGCGGCGCAGGTCCTTGTGCGGGAAGTCCAGGATGCGCTGGTCGTTCGTGTACGCGTGCACCGTCGTCATCAGGCCCTTGACGATGCCGAAGTTCTCGTCGAGGACCTTGGCCATCGGCGCCACACAGTTGGTGGTGCAGGAGGCGTTGGAGATGACGTGGTGGTTCGCCGGGTCGTAGCTGTCCTGGTTGACGCCCATCACGATGGTGACGTCCTCGTCCTTGGCCGGAGCCGAGATGAGGACCTTCTTGGCGCCGCCGGCGATGTGCTTCTCGGCGTCGGCCTTCTTGGTGAAGATGCCGGTCGACTCGATGACGATGTCGACGCCCAGCTCGCCCCACGGGATGTCGGCGGGGTTGCGCTCGGCGAGGACCTTGATGGTCTTGTCGCCGACGGTGATGGTGTCCTCGGTGTGCGAGACCTCCTGCTTGAGGCGCCCGAGGATGGTGTCGTACTTCAGCAGGTGAGCGGTGGTCGCGGTGTCACCCAGGTCGTTGACAGCCACGATCTCGATGTCTGCACCCTGCTCCAGCAGCGCGCGGAAGTAGTTACGACCGATGCGGCCGAAGCCGTTGATGCCTACGCGGATCGTCACGAACCGATCTCCTCGTTGGTACGCCGGCCATGAAGAGCCGGCGAGCTCTGTTTGGGATGTCCCCGACCGCCTACGACCCTACCTCCCTGAGGCTGCGGTGGTGACATCCAGATGCCCCATACACGGCAGGGCGGTCCGTACCCGCCAGTAGGGGTACGGACCGCCCGTCACCGAGAGCGAGATCACTCGATTTCGCTACGCGGTGTGGTGCCTGTTGACGGAGAGTTCCCAACCTCTGCGGGGCCACACGTCTGCGGTCACACGTCGAGGGAGGCGAGCGCCTTTCTCATCAGTGCCGCCCGGTCGGCCGCGGTGGCGACGTGCTCGAGGCCGAAGCCCAGCAGCACGGTGTCGTCCGTGGTGACCGCGCCGTAGGTCTGGAACAGGGCCCCGGTGCGGGCCCAGTCCTTCAGGACGGCCGGGCTGCCCGCAGGCGGTCCGGCCGCCTTCCAGGCGCCGAGCGAGGTCTCGAAGCCCTCGGTCTCCTTCGCCGTGCCGCCTACGACGAGCGAGGCGTCGTCGGCGAGGACGCCGTGTCCGCCGGTGCCCGGGTCGGTGACGTAGCTGATCGAGACCTCGACCGTCTTGCCGGCGTACGCGCTCAGGTCGAAGTCCACCCGCTGCCAGCCGCCGGAGGAACCGGTGAGGCTGTTCCACGACCCGGTGCTGCCGGTCGCGGTGCAGCCGTCGTCCGACAGGGTCAGGTAGTGCTTCAGCCAGGGGTGCCCACGGACGTAGAAGCCGCCCCCGCACTCGGCCGGAACGGCGGTCTTGGTGGCGCCGCCCGTCTCGGGCAGGGTGGTCCAGTCGTCGGCGCCCGCGGTGTGGGCCTCGACCAGGACGTTGTCGTAGCCGGGCTCGGTGTCCCACATCAGCTGGGTGCGCAGAACGGGCTTGTCGGCCGCGGCGACGCCGGTGAGGTCCACGGTGCGGGTGAGGCGCTTGTAGGCGTTGTCGGTGTGGACGGCGGCGGCCATCGAGGAACCCGCGTACGGGCCGTACGGGTTGACCGCGCCGGCGAACTGTCCGGCGCCCTTGCTCGCGAACTGCGGGAACTGGTCGGCGGGCAGTTCGTCGGAGGTGACGCCGTAGCGGCCCGCCTTGTCCAGGGGGTTGCCGGGCGCGGCGGCGAGCGGGCCCTGGAAGCCGCCCAGCTCGCCGGAGCCGGTGAAGCCGGTGGCTCCGGCGGCCGAGGTACGGCTGTAGGCGCCCAGGTAGTACTGGCTGAAGTCGTTCGACAGGGTGCCGCCGCCGAGGTCGACGCTGCCGCCGGCCTGCTCGCCGGCCTCGATCAGCCTGCCGCCCTCGTTGAGGAAGGACCGCAGCTGGAGCTGGGTGGCGTTGCCGGGGACGCCGGCGCCCGTGTAGTGGACGACGGTGTCGAAGTGGCTCAGCACCCCGAGGGCGTCCGGCGCGCCGCGCCCGGCGACGTCCCAGACGAGCGCCTTGCGGCCGTTGGCCTTGAGGGCGTCCACGTACTTCTGTGCCTGCGTGGCGGCCGCGCCCTCCTCGGCGACGACGAGGGTGTCCGCCCTGGGCCGCTCGGCGACGGTGTAGGTGAAGCGCTTGCTGGAGACCTTCTTGCCTTTCTTCGTCTCCCCGGTGAACCAGACCTCGACCTTGTCGCCGGGATCGCCGTCCCTGACCTTCGCCCGGTACTCGTCGAAGTAGAGGTTGTCCTCACCGCCGTAGGTCTCGCCGCCCTTCCAGGGCTTGAGGGCCATGTCCTCGGTGCGGCCGCCGTTGACGCGGTACTTCAGCTCCTTGTCGCGCAGCGACTTGCGTGCGACGACGGAGACCTCCTGGTCGGCGCCGCGGGAGTACGACACGGGGAACGCGGCCGGGGTGAAGTCGGCGGCGCTCAGTCCGACCGACGAGGACGGCCGGTCGGGGTGGGCGGCGGACTCGGCGACGGAGAGCGCGAACGGGACGTTCTTGGCGAACTCCTGCTGGATCAGCTTCTCGTCGTCCGGGAAGGTGAAGATCGACCGGCAGTCGGACGCCTTCCACTCGTCGTCCGGGTCGGCGTTCGAGGCGGTCTGACAGGTCGACATCTCCGGGGTGAACATCGCCAGGCCGTTGACGTTCGCCGCGTGGCCGTCGGCCTCGCCGTTGGTGGTGTACAGCTCGGACGAGACCTGCGGGTGGTAGCCGGGGACCGCGGGGTTCTCGGGCGTACCGGCCAGCGCCTCGTACATGACGTCGTCCGGGGTGGTGGTGGCCACCTGCCAGCCGACCCCGTAGAGGATGAGTTCGGCGGCGGAGTGGTAGTTGATGCCGTACGTGAAGCCGATCCGCTCCTGGAAGGCGTCCAGAGCCTTGGTCTCCGGCTCCGAGGCCGGTCCGGCGCCGCGGTAGGTCTCGCTGGTGGGGTCGGGGGACGAACCCTCGTCGTCGTAGCCCCACTTGTAGGCGAAGTTGCGGTTGAGGTCGACGCCGTCGCCGGTGCCGATGACGCCGTCGCCGTTGACGTCCCGCAGGTTCTTGCGCCACAGGCGGTTGTCGTCACCGGTGTGGGTGTGGTCGTAGCCGTCGGGGTTGGCCGAGATGACGAACCACAGTTCGGTGGAGTCGACGATCTTCTTGACGCGCCGGTCCTTCTTGTAGTTGTCCAGGTAGTGGTGCATCAGGCGCCGGGTCATCTCCGGCGTGATCCACTCGCGCGCGTGCTGGTTGGACAGGTAGAGGACCGAGGGCTTGGAGCCGTCCTTCGTCTTCTTCGCGCCCTTGGTGAGCTTCAGCGCGAGGATGTCCTGGCCCCTGACCGTCTTGCCGATGGAGACGACCTTGGTGAGGCCGGGGTTGTCCTGCGCGGTCCTGAGGATCTCCTCCTTGATGCCACCCTTGCCGCTGTACGGGCGGAACACACCCTCGGCGGCGTTCTCGACACGGGCCTCCGCCTTCTTGGAGAGGTCGTGCTCGGTGAGGTCGACGCCCTGCTTCGCCAGCTTCTTCGCCTGCTGGTCGGTCAGGATGACCTCGATGGTGGCGGTTCCCTTCTCGGGCACCTGCTCACTGAGTTCGTGGCCGTCCTGGCCGGCCGCGAGCAGCAGGGGTACCTGCTCGTGGGTGACCTCGGCGCGGAAGACCTTGACTTCGTCCGGGTCGGACGGGGATGAACTGTCAGGTTGTGCCTGGGCGATGGGTGCGATGCTCGCTCCGCCGATCAGGAGCGTGCCGACAGCGAGGATCGATCTCGCTCTTCGTCTCATGAACCCCCCTAGCGTGGGTTCGCCACAGCAGCGAACAGATGCCAGGCTCATGACAGTCCATGATCGAGTCAAGAGTGCCCGAGCGACACGCGAAAACCGGTGCCGACCACCCAAGTGGCGGACAGCACCGGCTTTTGACGGACTGTGGGATCAGCCTACGAGATTGTCGGCCAGCTCCTCGGAGAGGTTGGCCTCCGTGCCCGGGATGCCCAGGTCGGAGGCGCGCTTGTCGGCCATGGCCAGCAGACGGCGGATCCGGCCGGCGACGGCGTCCTTGGTCAGCGGCGGGTCGGCGAGCGCGCCCAGCTCCTCCAGCGAGGCCTGCTTGTGCTCCATGCGCAGCCGGCCGGCCGCGGCGAGGTGCTCGGGCACGTCCTCGCCGAGGATCTCCAGCGCGCGCTGCACACGGGCACCGGCGGCGACGGCCGCACGGGCCGAGCGGCGCAGGTTGGCGTCGTCGAAGTTGGCGAGCCGGTTCGCCGTGGCCCGCACCTCGCGGCGCATCCGGCGCTCCTCCCAGGCCAGCACCGACTCGTGGGCGCCGAGGCGGGTGAGCAGGGCGCCGATCGCGTCACCGTCGCGGACGACGACCCGGTCCACGCCGCGCACCTCGCGGGCCTTGGCGGCGATCGACAGGCGGCGGGCGGCGCCGACCAGCGCGAGCGCGGCCTCGGGGCCCGGGCAGGTCACCTCCAGGGAGGAGGAGCGGCCGGGCTCGGTGAGCGAGCCGTGCGCCAGGAAGGCGCCCCGCCAGGCGGCCTCGGCGTCGCAGGTGGCCCCCGAGACCACCTGCGGGGGCAGGCCGCGGATCGGGCGGCCCCGCCCGTCGACCAGGCCGGTCTGGCGGGCCAGCTGGTCGCCGCCCGCGACGACGCGCACCACGTAGCGCGAGCCGCGGCGCAGTCCGCCCGGTGCCATCACGATCAGCTCCGAGCTGTGGCCGAAGATCTCCAGGATGTCCCGCTTGAGGCGGCGGGCCGCCATCGCCGTGTCCAGCTCCGCCTCGATCACAATCCGACCGCTCACCAGGTGAAGGCCGCCGGCGAACCGCAGAATGGCGGAGACCTCCGCCTTTCTGCAGCAGGTCCGGGTGACGGGGAGCCGGGAGATCTCGTCCTTCACCGCTGCCGTCATCGCCATGGGCCGATCCTTCCATGCATCCGAAAAATACGGTCGTACGCGGCGGCCAACAGCTCCGGGTCATGCCTCGGGGTCCCGTCGGGCCGGGCCACCGGCGCCAGCTCGACCGCGGCCCCGAACCGTTTGGCGGCATCGGTCAGCAGGGCGCGGTCGGGCACGGCGGCCTCGTCGGCCAGCACCACGTCCAGGGCGAGTTTAGGGGCGTGTCGTCCCAAAACCTCCAAATGACGCTGCGGGGAGAAGCCCTCGGTTTCTCCGGGCTGCGGGGCGAGGTTCAGAGAGAGTATCCGGCGGGCCTTGGTCTGTGTGAGCGCGTCCAGCAGCTCGGGCACGAGCAGGTGCGGGATGACCGACGAGAACCAGGAGCCGGGGCCGAGCACGACCCAGTCCGCGTCCAGCACCGCCTCGACCGCCTCGGGCACGGCGGGCGGGTCGGACGGCACGAGGTGCACCGACTGCACCTCGCCCGGGGTGAGGGCGACGGTGGCCTGGCCGCGGACCGTGTCCACCTCGTCCGGGCGGGCCGGGTCGTGGCCCTTGACCAGGGCCTGGAGCTCCAGCGGGACGGCGGACATGGGCAGCACGCGCCCCTGCGCGCCGAGCAGCCGCCCGACCAGGTCGAGGGCCTGGACGTGGTCGCCGAGCTGCTCCCACAGGGCGACGATCAGCAGA
This sequence comes from Streptomyces sp. NPDC045955, assembly GCF_056430805.1. Lineage (NCBI taxonomy): Bacteria > Bacillati > Actinomycetota > Actinomycetes > Kitasatosporales > Streptomycetaceae > Streptomyces > Streptomyces sp. NPDC045955. The sequence goes on along the minus strand of NZ_JBWKKY010000006.1, from coordinate 252,074 downwards.
TTACCGACCGCGTGTTCGTGCAGGTCGCCCTTGGACTGGAAGCGGTGCTGGATGACACGCGCCCAGGTCTGGCCCCAGTCGTCGTCACCGCACAGCGCGGCCAGTGCCTTGCGCAGGTCGCCGGGCGGCAGCACGCCCAGCTCGTCGCGCAGCCGGCCGCTGGAGCCGCCGTCGTCGGCCACGGTGACGACGGCGGTGAGGTCGCCGGTGATCCGGCGCAGCGCGGCGAGCGACGCGGACAGGCCCATGCCGCCGCCGAGGGCGACGACCTTGGGCTGGGTGCCCCGGCGGCGGGGTCTGCCGCCCCGGGCCTCGGCGGGCCGGCCGCCCCTTTCGTCGGTGCTGCCGTCGGACACCACCCGGCGCAGCCGGCTCAGCCGCGGAGTACGTCGTGTCATTCGCGTCCCATGTCCCGGTGTACGACCACCGTCTCCACGCCCTCGGCGGCGAGCCGGGCGGCGAGCTTCTCCGACATGGCGACCGAGCGGTGCTTGCCGCCCGTGCAGCCCACGGCGATGGTCACGTAGCGCTTGCCCTCACGGCGGTACCCGGTGGCGACGAGCTGGAGGAGCTCCGTGTACCGGTCGAGGAACTCCTTGGCGCCGGGCTGGTTGAAGACGTAACCCGACACCTCCTCGTTGAGGCCCGTGTACGGGCGCAGCTCCGGCACCCAGTGCGGGTTCGGCAGGAAGCGGCAGTCGACGACCAGGTCGGCGTCGACCGGCAGCCCGTACTTGTAGCCGAAGGACATGACCGTGGCCCGCAGCTCCGGCTCCTCCTCGCCTGCGAACTGGGCGTCCATCTTGGCGCGCAGCTCGTGCACGTTGAGGCTGGAGGTGTCGATCACCAGGTCGGCGTCGCCGCGCAGTTCGCGCAGCAGCTCCCGCTCGGCGGCGATGCCGTCGACGATCCGCCCGTCGCCCTGGAGGGGGTGCGGGCGGCGCACCGACTCGAAGCGGCGCACCAGGGCCTCGTCGGAGGACTCCAGGAAGACGATCCTCCGGGTGACGTTCTTCGCCTCCAGGTCGGCGAGGGACTCGCGGAGGTTGTCGAAGAAGCGGCGGCCGCGGACGTCGACGACGACGGCGATCCGGGCCACGTTGCCCTGGGAGCGGGCGCCGAGCTCCACCATGGTGGGGATCAGCGCGGGCGGCAGGTTGTCGACGACGAACCAGCCGAGGTCCTCCAGGCACTTCGCGGCCGTCGAGCGGCCGGCCCCGGACATGCCGGAGATGATCACCAGCTCGGGGATGGCCGCGTCCGGGACTGCGGCCTTGTCGTTGGGCGTGCCCGTACTCACCTGTGCTCCGTCTCCGGCTTGCTCTTCTTGCCCGTCGTGCTCGTTCACATTCATGTCTCCTGCCCCCGTCGTTCGTCCGGGGCGCCCGTCCGTACGGGCTCCCCACCGGGACCCATGGTGCCGGGTTCCTCTTCCATGATCTCTCCAGTCGCCGTGTTGACGGCGGGTGCGGCCGGGGCCGCCTGGGCGAGGGCCACCGCGATCGTCTCGGCGGTCTTGCGGCCTATCCCGGGAACCTCGCAGATCTGGTCGATGGTGGCGGATCGCAGTTTCTTCAACGAGCCGAAGTGCTTCAGGAGTGCCTGCTTGCGCGTGTCCCCGAGTCCGGGGACGTCGTCCAGGGGGCTGGACCGGAAGCGCTTGGACCGTTTGGTGCGCTGGTAGCTGATCGCGAAGCGGTGGGCCTCGTCACGGACCCGCTGGAGCAGGTACAGGCCCTCGCTGGTGCGGGGCAGGACGACCGGATCGTCGTCACCGGGCAGCCAGACCTCCTCCAGGCGCTTGGCGAGGCCGCACACGGCTATGTCGTCGATCCCGAGGTCGTCCAGGGCCCGCTGGGCGGCCGCGACCTGGGGGGCGCCGCCGTCGACGACGACGAGCTGGGGCGGGTAGGCGAACTTCTTGGGGCGGCCGTCGTCCTCGGTGAGGGTGTTCGGGGCGCCGGCGAGGTCCGTGCCGGCGAGGGTTCCTTCGCGGTCCTGGCCGTCCTCACTGTCGGTCCACTCGCCCGTCTTCTCCTTCTCGGCGAGGTAGCGGCGGAAACGGCGGGTGATCACCTCGTGCATGGAGCGGACGTCGTCCTGTCCGGCGAAGCCCTTGATCTGGAACCGCCGGTACTCGCTCTTGCGGGCCAGGCCGTCCTCGAAGACGACCATGGAGGCCACCACGTCGTCGCCCTGGAGGTGGGAGATGTCGTAGCACTCGATCCGCAGCGGGGCGCTGTCCAGGTCCAGGGCGTCGGAGATCTCCTCCAGGGCCCGCGAGCGCGTGGTCAGGTCGGAGGCGCGCTTGGTCTTGTGCAGGACGAGCGCCTGCTGGGCGTTGCGCTGCACCGTCTCCATGAGGGCCTTCTTGTCGCCGCGCTGCGGGACGCGCAGGGACACGCCCGAGCCGCGCCGCCCGGCGAGCCACTCCTGGACGGGTTCCACCGGGTCGGGCAGGGCGGGGACGAGGACCTCCTTGGGCACGGCGTCGCCCGTCTCCTCGCCGTACAGCTGCTGCAGGGCGTGCTCCACCAGGGCGCCGGTGGTGATCTCCTCCACCTTGTCCGTGACCCAGCCGCGCTGGCCGCGCACGCGTCCGCCGCGCACGTGGAAGATCTGGACGGCCGCCTCCAGCTCGTCCTCGGCGACCGCGATCAGGTCCGCGTCGGTCGCGTCGGCGAGCACGACCGCGTTCTTCTCCATGGCCTTCTTCAGGGCCTCGATGTCGTCGCGCAGCCGGGCCGCCCGCTCGTACTCCATCTCCTCGGCCGCCTCACCCATCTGCTTCTCCAGGCGGCGGATGTACGTGGCCGTCCGGCCGGTCATGAAGTCGCAGAACTCGTCGGCCAGTTCGCGGTGCTCCTCGGCGGAGACCCGGTCCACGCAGGGGGCGGAGCACTTGCCGATGTAACCGAGGAGGCAGGGGCGGCCCGTACGGGCGGCGTTCTTGAAGACGCCGGCCGAGCAGGTGCGCACGGGGAAGACGCGCAGCAGCAGGTCGACGGTGTCGCGGATCGCCCACGCGTGCGCGTACGGCCCGAAGTAGCGCACGCCCTTCTTCTTGTGACCGCGCATCACCTGCACGCGCGGGTACTCCTCGTTCATCGTCACCGCGAGGTACGGGTAGCTCTTGTCGTCGCGGTACTTGACGTTGAACCGGGGGTCGTACTCCTTGATCCACGAGTACTCCAGCTGGAGCGCCTCGACCTCCGTGGACACCACCGTCCACTCCACGGACGCGGCCGTGGTGACCATGGAGCGGGTGCGCGGGTGCAGGCCCGCCAGGTCCTGGAAGTAGTTCGCCAGGCGCTGGCGCAGGCTTTTCGCCTTGCCGACGTAGATCACCCGGCGGTGCTCGTCACGGAACCTGTAGACCCCCGGCGAGTCGGGGATCTCACCCGGTTTGGGGCGGTAGCTGGAGGGGTCGGCCATGTCTCACACCCTACTGGCGAGCACCGACAGCCCGACGGGACGGCGGGGGCACGATCATGGACTCGGCGAGGGGCAGTTTCCAACGGCATGCTCCGTCCGGGGTTACGGCACGCCGGGAGCGGGAATGCAGGCTTCCCACGGGGACACGGCGTCGTCCGGCGGACGGAGGCCGTGCCGGTGCAGGCACAGGTTGTCGGTGCGGACCGGCCGTTTCGGTGCGAAACGGGCGGGCCACGGGTCGGAGGGCTGCGCAGATGAAGCGGATGCGGATCGAGAAGACCCGGCGGGCCGTCCGCGCCCGTCGGTACGCGGACGAACGGTTCGCGCTGCACGACGCCCTCGACCCGCGCGACCCCGACATAGTGCGGGCCAAGCGCCTGGCCGTCGAGGAACGGGGCGCAAGCGACCGCTCATAGCCGGACGCCGGACCCACCGGCCTCGGCTCAGGCCGGTGACGCCGTCAGCAGAGACCGCCCGGGGTGCCACGCCCCGGGCGGTCGCATGTCCGGACGACGGGCCTGGCCGGGAGTACGTCACTGTCCGGCATCAAGTGTTGTCGGGACCAGGTCAACACGCTTCAATGCGGAGGAACTCGGGACCCTGAACGACGGCGTACGGATGTGAAGACCTCCCCTGCGCCGGCGGAACGGCCCCGGGCGGCCCGCGCGAACGGTCTGACCAGCCGTCGCCGACTCACAGAGAGGCCCCTGCATGCCGCACGCCCCACAGCACGCGGACGCCGCCACCGCGGAACTGGACACGGTTCTGCGCGGCGGCCCCTTCCACGTCGCCCTGCGTGCCGCGATCGCCGCCCGCGGCCTGCCGCTGCAACGTGTGCAGCACCATCTCTCCCGCCACGGGGTGAAGGTCGGCGTCACCAGCCTGAGTTACTGGCAGCAGGGGGCCAGGCGCCCGCAGCGCCCCGAGTCGCTGCGGGCCGTGCGTGCGCTGGAGGAGATCCTGGAGCTTCCCGAGGAGTCGCTGATCCGGCTGCTCGCCGAGCCGGGCGAAGGCCCGTCCGGGCAGCGGTCCGCGGCCCGCTCCTACCGCTCCCTCGTCGAGGCCTCCGGGGTCCTGGACCAGCTCCTGGCCGAGCTGGACTGCCCGCCGGACGGCGGTCTGCACACCCTCGGGCACCACGAGCGGCTGCGCATCGGGGCGCGGCGCGAGCTGGCCGAGCGGGAGTCGCACCACATCGTGCGCGCCCACCGGGACGGCGTCGACCGCTTCGTGGCCGTCCACCACGGCGACCGGGGAGCCGCACCGGAGCGCATGAGGGTGCACGCGCTGGAGAACTGCCGTACGGGACGCGTCCGTTGGCACCGCGACACGGGCCTGCTCGCGGCCGAACTGCTCTTCGACACCCGGCTGCGGGCCGGTGACACGTTCCTGTTCCGCTACGGCGTCGAGGACGGCACGGCGGGCGTGTCGTGCGAGTACCTCCGCGGCTTCGACTCCCCCGGCGGCCAGTACGCGCTCCAGGTGTGCTTCGACGCGGCCGCCCTCCCGGCGCGTTGCCACCGTTTCGCGCAGCACTCGGCGGCTGCTCCGCGCACCGGCTGCCAGGACCTGGCGCTGAGCGGACGGCACCGGTCGGTGCACCTGGTCGAGCCGCGGGTGCGGACCGGGTTCGTGGGGATCGGCTGGGACTGGGAGTAGGGGCACCGAGGGCGGCTGCGGTTCGCCGCTCTCTCTCTTCCGCTCTCCCCTGTGCCTCTGCTCTTTGCCTCTCCTCTGGCCTCTGCCCTGTGCCCTTCGGGCGACGTAAACGCTTGCGTAAGCGTTTACGTGTGCCGTCGGATGCGATACGTTCCCGCCAGGACCTGACAGAGGAGGCGGGAGAAGCATGGCGACCATGGCCGACGTGGCGCGCAGCGCCGGAGTCTCCGTCGCGACCGTCTCGCACGTCCTGAACGGCACCCGGCCGGTGCTGCCGCACACCCGCCAGGCGGTCCTGGACGCCGTGGAGGAGCTCGGCTACACCACGAACACGCTGGCCCGGTCCCTGGTGACCGCCCGTACCCGGTCCATCGGACTGGCAGTGTCGGCGATCAGCAACCCGTACTTCACGGAGATCCTCCAGGGCGTCGAGGCCGCCGCCCTGGAGCACGGCTACAGCCTCCTGATCGCCGACCCGCACGACGACCCGGAGCACGAGCGCAAGGTCGTCCAGCTGCTGCACGAGCGCCGGGTGGACGGCATGATCGTCGCGCCCTCCGCGGATCCGGGCGGGCTGCTCGCCTACCTGGGGCGGCACGACGTACCGGCCGTGTTCCTCGACCGGCTCGTGGACGCCCCGGACGGCGGGCCGCGCTTCGACCAGGTCTGCGCCGACAACGCCGAACCGACGTCCCGGCTGGTCACCCATCTCGCCGGTCTCGGTCACCGGCGGATCGGGCTGGTGGCGGGACGGCCGGGGCTCAGCACCACGAGCGAACGGATCACCGGCTACCGGACCGGCCTCGCGTTCGGGGGACTCCCCTACGACGAACGGCTCCTGGTCCACGGCGACTCGGAGTCGGCCGGTGCCGAACAGGCCACCGCCGCCCTGCTGTCCCTCGCCGTGCCGCCCACCGCACTGGTCACGGGCAACAACGCCATGACCATCGGGGCGCTGCGTGCCCTGCGCGCGCACGGCCTGTCCGTGCCCGGAGACATCGCACTGTGCTGCTTCGACGACTTCGCCTGGGCGGATCTGTTCGCGCCCCGGCTCACCGCGATCGCGCAGCCCAGCCGGGACATCGGCGCCCGGGCCGTACGCGTGCTCCTGGAGCGTTTCGCCGAGCCGGACCGGCCCGCGCGGACCGTGCGGCTCCCCTGCACCTTCGTCCACCGCACGTCGTGCGGCTGCCCCGAGGAGCCAGGGCGGTCCGTGCGGCTCGAGCAGCCTGAGCAGCCCGCGCAGTCCGAGAGAGGAACCGTCGCATGATCGTCGTCGCCGGTGAGGCACTGATCGACCTGGTACCGCGGGGCACGGGTGCCCTGGCGGCACTCCAGCCGGCGCTCGGCGGGGGCCCCTACAACACGGCGGTGGCGCTGGGCCGTCTCGGCTCGCCGGCCGCCTTCTGCTCCCGGGTGTCGTACGACGCCTTCGGGGAGGCCCTGCTGGACCGGCTGCGGGAGACCGGGGTGGACGTGTCGTCGGTGCAGCGTGGCGCCGAGCCCACGACGCTTGCCGTCGCCACGGTCGGCGCGGACGGTTCGGCGGCGTACTCCTTCTACGTCGACGGGACGGCGGACCGGCTCTTCACGGCGCCCTCCGCGCTGCCGCCCGGCACCCGGGCCGTCTCCTTCGGGACCTGCTCGCTGGTGCTGGAGCCGGGGGCGAGCGCCTACGAGGAGCTGATGCGTGCGGCGGCCGCGCAGGGCGTGTTCACCGCGCTGGACCCGAACATCAGGTCCGGGCTGATCCCGGACGCGGACGCCTACCGGGCGCGGTTCAAGAGCTGGCTGCCGTCGGTGTCCCTGCTGAAGCTGTCCGAGGAGGACGCCCGGTGGCTCGGCGGCACGCCCCAGGAGTGGCTGGCGGCCGGCCCGGCCGCGGTCGTGATCACCCGGGGCGGCGACGGGCTGACCGCCTTCACCGCCGGCGGTGAGTACGCGGTGCCGGGTGAGCGGGTGGAGGTCGTGGACACGATCGGCGCGGGCGACACGGTGAACGCGGCGCTGCTGCACGGGCTCGCGGCACGCGACGCCCTCAGCACGCAGGCGCTGGCCGCGCTGGGTCACGACGGCTGGGCCGGGCTGCTGGGCTTCGCGGCCCGTGCGGCGGCGATCACCTGCTCGCGGGCCGGGGCGGAACCGCCGTACGCGCACGAGCTGGAGGGCTGACACCTCCGCGATCCGTACGGACGGCGATCAGCGCACGGACGAGGATCAGAACGGGAGGACGATCAGGACGGACGATCAGCAGGGACAGCGGGGAACGCGTGCCTGCCCGTCCCCTGCCACGTCCTCTGCTCGTTCCCTGCGCGTCGCTCAGCCGGCCTCCCCCACGGCCCGCAGCGCGCCGGGGCGGCGGCCGTTGAGGCGGTCCAGGGCTGCGGCCGTGGCGTCGTCCGCGGGCAGGTGGACGATCATGCGCTGGCCTTCGTCGGGCAGCGCGAACGTCTCGTGCAGCAGCCGCAGCGATCCGGCCTCCGGGTGCTCGATGTGCTGGGAGCCCGTCCGCCGCGGCGTCACGGCCAGGTCGGCGAACCGGTCGGTGAAGTCCGCCCCAGCCGTCACTGTCAGCTCGTCGGCCAGCTCGGCGACGTACGGGTCCCGCAGCGGGACCTCGTGCCGGAGCTGGGCGACCAGGTCGTCGGCCACCCGGTCCCAGTCGCGGTAGGCGCTGCGGGCCCGCTCGTCGGTGAACAGGTAACGGAGCAGGTTCGGCGGATCGTCGTCCAACAGGCCGAGGGGGCCGGCCACCCGCTCGAATCCCGCGGTGTGGGCGAGGACGTCGCCGATCCAGTTGACCACCAGCGCGGGGGTCGGTTCGAGGCGGTCCAGCACGGACCGGACGGTGGGGCGGGCCGTGCGGCTGAGCGCCGGAGCCGCCGCGCAGAGCAGCGGGTCGCCGCCGTCCGCCTCCTTGGTGAGGCGGCGCAGCAGCATCCGGTCGACGAGAGACAGGTTCAGGGCGTCGGCGAGGGCACCAAGCACCTGGGCGGAGGGGTGACGGTCGCGTCCCTGCTCCAGCCGGGTGAGGTACTCGACGCTGATGCCCGCGAGCGTGGCCAGTTCGGCCCGCCGCAGGCCCGGGGTGCGGCGGCGCGGGCCGGTGGGCAGGCCCACCTCGGCGGGGCTGACGGCTTCACGCCAGGTACGCAGGAACGTGCCCAACTCGTTGTCGCTCACCCGCCGAACGTACCCTCCCTGCGCGCGGGAAGGGTGTCCCTGCCACTACCAGGCTCCGGCCGGTCTCCCTCAGGAGTCGCGCACACCTCAGGGTGGAGGCCATGACGAATGACACCGCTACCACCGCTTCCGCCACTGCTCTGCCGCTGGCCCCGGGGCACTGGGCCCTGGACCCGTTCCACTCCTCCGTCGGCTTCACCATCCGTCACCTGGGCATCGCCAAGGTGCGGGGGCGCTTCGAGCGGCTGGAGGCCGACCTGTTCGTCGGGGAGCGCGTCGAGGACGTGCGGGTCTCCGCCACCGTCGATCTGGCCTCGATCGACACCGGAAACGCCGACCGGGACGCGCATGTCCGCGCCTCCGACCTGCTCGACGTCGAGAAGCGCCCGACGATGACGTACCGCTCGACGCGGGTGTCGGGTGCGGGCGAGGACTGGACGATGGAGGGCGAGCTGACCATCGGCGAGGTGACCCGCCCGGTGACGCTCGCCGTGGAGTTCGGCGGACTGGTCGATGTGCCCATGGACGGCAGCCGGCATGCCGGCTTCGAGGCGACGGGTGAGATCCGGCGCAGCGAGTTCGGGCTCGACTTCGCTCCCGGTCTGCTCGGGGAAGTGGTGAAGATCCAGCTCGACATGCAGTTCGTGGAACCGAAGAGCGCCTGATCAGCAAAGCGGACGTGCCGTGCCCCACAAGGGAACTCCTTGTGGGGCACGGCACGTTGGCGGAAGCTGTCAGCCCTTGGCCACCCGCGTGGTCTTCTTGGTGGCGGCCTTTGTGGACTTCGCGGCCGTCTTCTTGGCGGCGGTGCTGTCGACCGTCCCGGTGGCGGCCTTCTTCGCCCTGGTCTGTGCCGGGACCGTCTTCTTCGCCACCGTCTTGCGCGGGGCCTTCACCGAGGACGCGTCGCTGATCCGGTCGGCGCCGAGGACCTCGCGCAGGAACTTGCCGGTGTGGCTGGCCGGGACCGCGGCGACCTCCTCGGGAGTGCCCTCGGCGACGACCAGGCCGCCGCCGGCGCCGCCTTCGGGACCCATGTCGACGATCCAGTCGGCGGTCTTGATCACGTCGAGGTTGTGCTCGATGACGATGACCGTGTTGCCCTTGTCGACCAGTCCGGACAGGACCGTCAGCAGCTTGCTGATGTCCTCGAAGTGCAGACCGGTGGTCGGCTCGTCCAGGACGTAGACCGTGCGGCCGGTGGAGCGGCGCTGGAGCTCGCTGGCGAGCTTGACGCGCTGGGCCTCACCGCCGGACAGCGTGGTCGCGGACTGGCCGAGCCGGACGTAGCCGAGGCCGACGTCCTTGAGGGTCTTCATGTGGCGGGAGATCGCGGGGACCGCCTCGAAGAACTCCGTGGCCTCCTCGATCGGCATGTTCAGGACGTCGGCGATGGACTTGCCCTTGTAGTGGACCTCCAGGGTCTCCCGGTTGTACCGGGCGCCGTGGCAGACCTCGCACGGGACGTAGACGTCCGGGAGGAAGTTCATCTCGATCTTGATGGTGCCGTCGCCCGCGCAGTTCTCGCAGCGGCCGCCCTTGACGTTGAAGGAGAAGCGGCCGGGCATGTAGCCGCGGACCTTCGCCTCGGTGGTCTCGGCGAACAGCTTGCGGATGTGGTCGAAGACGCCGGTGTACGTGGCCGGGTTGGAGCGGGGGGTGCGGCCGATGGGCGACTGGTCCACGTGCACGACCTTGTCGACGAGGTCGTCGCCGTCCACGCGCGTGTGCCGCCCGGGCACGTTCCTCGCGCCGTTCAGCTCGCGGGCCAGGTGCGTGTACAGGATGTCGTTGACCAGGGTCGACTTGCCGGAGCCGGACACGCCGGTGACGGCGGTGAACACGCCCAGCGGGAAGGAGACGTCGATGTCCTGGAGGTTGTTCTCCCGGGCGCCGTGCACCGTGAGCTGCCGGGACGGGTCGATCGGGCGCCGGATGTCCGGCAGCGGGATCGCCTTCTTACCGGACAGGTACTGACCGGTCTGCGACTCGGCGTTGGCGAGCAGCTCCTGCAGGGAGCCGCTGTGCACGACCTTGCCGCCGTGCTCACCGGCGCCGGGGCCGATGTCGACGACCCAGTCGGCGGTCTTGATGGTGTCCTCGTCGTGCTCGACGACGATGAGCGTGTTGCCCATGTCGCGCAGCCGGACCAGGGTCTCGATCAGCCGGTGGTTGTCGCGCTGGTGCAGGCCGATGGACGGCTCGTCGAGCACGTACAGCACGCCGACGAGGCCGGAGCCGATCTGGGTGGCCAGGCGGATGCGCTGGGCCTCGCCGCCGGACAGCGTGCCGGCCGCGCGGTTCAGGGAGAGGTAGTCCAGGCCGACGTCGACGAGGAACCGCAGCCGCTCGTTGACCTCCTTCAGGACGCGCTCGGCGATCTTCTTGTCGCGGGCGCTGAGCTTCAGCTCCCTCAGGAAGTCCGCGCAGTCGCTGATCGACATCGCGGAGACCTCGGCGATGGACTTGCCCATGATCGTGACCGCGAGGACGATCGGCTTCAGGCGCGTGCCCTCACAGGTCGGGCAGGGCACCTCGCGCATGTAGCCCTCGAAGCGCTCACGGCTGGCGTCGCTCTCGGCCTCGCTGTGCCGGCGCTTGACGAACGGGACGGCGCCCTCGAAGGCCGTGGTGTACCGGCGCTCGCGCCCGTAGCGGTTGCGGTAGCGGACCTCGACCTGGGTCTTGTGGCCGTGGAGGAGGGCCTTCTTGGCACGCTGCGGGAGACCCGCGAAGGGGATGTCCGTCCGGAAGCCCAGGGCGTCGGCGAGTGCGCCGATCAGTCGGCCGAAGTAGTCCTTGGTGTGGCCGTGCGACCAGGGGTGGATGGCACCTTCGTCGAGGCTCTTGTCCGGGTCCGGGACGATCAGCTCGGCGTCGACCTCCATGCGCGTGCCGATGCCGGAGCAGTCCGGGCAGGCGCCGAAGGGCGAGTTGAAGGAGAAGGAGCGGGGCTCCAGCTCCTCGAAGGACAGGTCGTCGTACGCGCAGTACAGGTGCTCCGAGTACATGCGCTCGCGCTCGGGGTCGTCCTCGGGGAGGTCGACGAAGTCGAGCACGACCATGCCACCGGACAGGCCGAGGGCCGTCTCGACGGAGTCGGTGAGACGGCGCTTGGCGCTGTCCTTCACCGTGAGGCGGTCGACGACCACCTCGATGGTGTGCTTCTCCTGCTTCTTCAGCGTGGGTGGGTTGGACAGCTGAATGGTCTCGCCGTCCACCCGCGCGCGGGAGTAGCCCTTGGTCTGGAGGTCGGCGAAGAGGTCGACGAACTCGCCCTTGCGCTCGCGCACCAGCGGCGACAGCACCTGGAAGCGGCTGCCCTCCGGCAGCTCCAGGACCTTGTCGACGATGGCCTGCGGCGACTGGCGCGAGATCGGGCGGCCGCACTCGGGACAGTGCGGCTTGCCGATGCGCGCGAAGAGCAGGCGCAGGTAGTCGTAGACCTCGGTGATGGTGCCGACCGTGGAGCGCGGGTTGCGCGAGGTCGACTTCTGGTCGATGGAGACGGCCGGGGACAGGCCCTCGATGAAGTCGACGTCCGGCTTGTCCATCTGGCCGAGGAACTGCCGGGCGTACGAGGAGAGCGACTCCACGTAGCGCCGCTGTCCCTCCGCGAAGATGGTGTCGAAGGCCAGCGAGGACTTGCCCGACCCCGACAGGCCCGTGAAGACGATGAGCGAGTCGCGCGGCAGGTCGAGCGAGACGTTCTTGAGATTGTGCTCGCGCGCTCCACGAACGATGAGACGGTCGGCCACGCCGGTCCGCACCTTTCTTGAGAGAAGTGACAGGGGCGGGGCCCCCGTGCTTTCTCAGACTAGGGGGAGCCACTGACAACGCCGGTCGGATTCACGGGTTGCCAACAAACCCCGGCTTTCCAGCATGCCCGACGTCACGTCCGACCATATAGCACGCGCATTCGATTACCGGCACTCCTTCACCACCTTCACCCGAAGGGGTGGCGGGGCTAGGGTCAGCACCATGATTGATCACGGTCATGACCTGGTGTCTGTACAAGCCGCTACGGAACGGCTGCTCATCGCAGTCGGCAAACTGGACAACGCCTCTGTGACGCAGCCGTCACGGCTGCCCGGCTGGACCCGGGGTCACGTGCTGGCCCATCTCGCCCGCAACGCGGACGCCCTCGTGAACGTCCTCGAAGGCCGCCCCATGTACGTCTCCGGCGAGGCCCGGGACGCCGACATCGAGCGGGACGCCCCGCGCCCTCTCGACGTCCACCTCGCCGACCTGCGTGAGAGCGCGGCCCGGTTCCAGGAGGCCGGGGACGCTCCCGCCGACTGGTCGCGCACGGTGGAGTTGCGGGGCGGGGTCACGGACTCCGCGTCGCGGGTGCCGTTCCGGCGGTGGGTGGAGGTGGAGCTGCACCACGTGGACCTGGGAATCGGGTACGAGCTGGAGGATCTGCCGGCGGACTTCACGGAGCGGGAGATCGCCTTCCTCGCCGACCGGTTCGCCGGGCATCCCGACGTACCGCCCACGCGCCTCACGGACGGCACGCACGCGTGGAGCACGGGACGGGAGGCGGACGACGGGCCCGAGGTGACCGTCACCGGCTCCCCGGCGGACCTGCTGGGCTGGCTCGCCGGCCGCCGCACCGGAGCCGCGCTGACGGTGGACGGCGGAGCGCTCCCGGCGCTGCCCCCGTTGTAGGACCGGGGCCGCTCCCCCGCTATAGGCTGGCGCTCATGACGTACAGCGGACAGGTGACGGTCGGCGGACCTGCCGACGTGCACGAACTCAAGGACCTGATGATCACGAAGATCGCGGTCGGTCCCATGAACAACAACGCCTATCTGCTGCGCTGCCGGGCCACGGACGAGCAGCTACTGATCGACGCCGCGAACGAGGCGGAGACCCTGCTCGGCATGATCGGTGACGACGGCATCGCGTCCGTCGTCACCACCCACCGGCACGGCGACCACTGGCAGGCGCTCGCCGAGGTCGTGGCGGCCACCGGCGCCCGCACGTACGCGGGCCGGTACGACGCCGACGGCATCCCGGTGCCGACCGACGTGCTGGTCGACGACGGCGACACCATCCGGGTGGGGCGCGTGGAGCTCACCGCGCGCCACCTGGTCGGGCACACGCCCGGTTCGATCGCGCTCGTCTACGACGACCCTCACGGGCATCCCCATGTGTTCACCGGGGACTGCCTCTTCCCCGGCGGTGTGGGCAACACCCGCAAGGATCCCAAGGCGTTCGCCAGCCTCATCCACGATGTGGAGACGAAGATCTTCGACGTCCTCCCGGACGAGACGTGGGTCTACCCGGGGCACGGCAACGACACCTCGCTGGGCGCGGAACGCCCGCAGCTGCCGGAGTGGCACGCGCGCGGGTGGTGAGGGACCGCGCGGGGCGCGCGAAGCTGTGGATCAGTAGGCCGCGCACGCGCCCCGTGTGAATCATTCGCACACGCCGGTGTCGTACGTACGCTCCCCCTGCACGTAGTTGCGCAGTCAACTGGTAGCAGCCCCGCGCAGGATGACGGCTCCTGGGCGGATGGGCCGCCGGTCTGTCGATCCCCGCCCTCGACCGGCGGCCCCGGCGCAGATGTCGTCGTGACCCCGACCGGGCGGCTTGGCGGCCGGAGCGCGGCTCAGGCGTCGGCGTGCCCCGTCCCGGCCAGCGCCGCGACCCGCTCCACGCCGAAGACGTACCCCTGCACCCCGCAGCCCGCGATGACCCCGTCCGCGCGCAGCGAGACGTAGGAGTGGTGCCGGAACGACTCGCGCTTGTGGATGTTGGAGATGTGGACCTCCAACACCGGCATGCCGTCACAGGTGTTGAGGGCGTCCAGGATGGCGACGGAGGTGTGCGAGTAGGCCCCCGGGTTGATCACGATGCCGCAGTGGTTCAGCCGCGCCTCGTGGATCCAGTCCACCAGCTCGCCCTCGTGATTGGACTGGCGGAAGTCGACCGTGCCGCCGTGCGCGGCCGCTGCCTTGGCGCACAGGGCCTCGACGTCGGCGAGGGTGTCGGAACCGTAGATCTCCGGCTGCCGCTGGCCGAGCAGATTCAGGTTGGGGCCGTTGAGGATCATGATCGGGGCGTTGGCCAGGGTGCGGGGCACGGTTCCTCCGGTCCGTTCGGGGTCGGGCGGCCCGCGACGGACCGCTGCTCGGACCCGGTTTATCACGGTGCGCCGACGGACCGCCGGGCCGTAGCCTCCCGCCATGACGAGCCTCGTGTACCCGCCCAAGCCGTCCCCCGGCGACCGCATCGCCGTGCTCTCGCCCTCCTCCGGCCTGCCCGGGCTCTTCCCGCTCCCCTACGAGCTGGGCCTGGAGCGGCTGCGCAAGGAGTACGGGCTGGAGCCGGTCGAGTACCCGGCGACCCGCAAGATGGGCTCCACGCCCCAGGAGCGGGCCGACGACATCCAGGCGGCCTTCGCCGACCCGGACGTCAAGGCGGTCATCGCGTCGATCGGCGGGGACGACCAGATCACCGTACTGCCGCTGCTGGACCGGGAATTGATCCGGGCCAACCCGAAGCCGTTCTTCGGGATGAGCGACAACACGAACCTGCTCGCCTACCTCCACAACAGCGGCATCGTCGCCTTTCACGGGGCGAGTGTGATGTGCGAGCTGGGCCGTCCGACGGCCATGCACCCCCAGACCGCCGAGTCCTTGCGCGCGGCCCTGTTCACCTCCGGCCCGTTCGAGCTGCGGCCCGCCGAGCGGTGGCGTGACATCGACCGGGACTGGGCGGATCCGGCGACCTTCGACGCGGAGCCGGAGACCCGGCCCGGCACCGGCTGGACCTGGGTCAACGCCGACCGGGTGGTCGAAGGCCGCAGTTGGGGCGGCTGCCTTGAGATCCTCGGCTGGCTGCTGATGGCCGACCGGGAGATCGCGCACGATCTGTCGGTGTACGACGGTGGAGTGCTGCTCCTGGAGACATCCGAGGACATGCCGAGCGCCACGGAGGTCTTTCGCACGCTGCGCGCCATGGGCGAACGCGGGCTGCTCCAGCGCTTCTCGGCCCTCCTCATGGGCCGCCCGAAGACCTGGTCCTTCGAGTGCCCCAACAGCCCCGAGGAAGCCGCTCGTCACGCGTCCGAACAGCGGGAGGCCGTGCTGCGCGCCCTGCGTGTCTACGCGCCCGACACCACGATCGTCTTCGACGTCGACTTCGGGCACACCGATCCGCAGCTGGTGATCCCGTACGGCGGCACCGTGCGCGTGGACGGACCGGCCCGGCGCATCACGGTCACATACTGAGGGCCCCCGGGGCTTCCGCGCGCCCCGCAACCCGCCGTCACGGTGGGTAGTTGACGCGGCATGCACGACGTACGCTCCGTAAGGGCACCTTCCATGCCCCGCCTCGCCGCCGCCTCGCTCGCCGGCACGGCCATCGAGTTCTACGACTTCTTCGTCTACGGCACCGCGGCGGCCCTGATCCTGGGGCCGCTGTTCTTCCCCACCTTCTCGCCGGTGGCCGGGACGCTGGCCGCCTTCGCCACCTTCGGCGTGGGCTTCATCGCGCGGCCGCTGGGGTCGGTGCTGTTCGGGCACATCGGGGACCGGCACGGGCGGCGGCCGGTCCTCGTCGCCTCCCTGCTGCTGACCGGTGCCTCCACGGTCGCGGTCGGCTGTGTACCGACGTACGGGACGATCGGCGTGGTCGCTCCACTGCTGCTCCTGGTGCTGCGTTTCCTCCAGGGGCTGGGGCTCGGTGGGGAGTGGGGCGGGGCGGTGCTGCTGACGGTGGAGCACGCGCCCGCCGGGCGGCGTGGGCTGTGGTCGAGCTTCCCGCAGGTCGGGCCCGCGCTGGGGTTCCTGCTCGCCAACGGGGTGGTGCTGGGGCTCTCGGCAACGCTGTCCGAGGCGCAGTTCGCCGCGTGGGGGTGGCGGGTGCCGTTCTGGGCGGCGGGGGTGCTGGCCGTCGTGGGGCTGTGGCTGCGCTCGTCGCTCGCCGAGAGCCCCAGCTTCCTCGAGATCGACGACCACGCGCGCGTGCCGCTCGTCGAGGTCCTGCGCGACCACTGGCGGCTTCTGCTGCTGACCGGCGGGGCGCTCGCGATCGGCTACGCGATCTTCTACGCCGTGACGACCTGGTCTCTCGCCTACGGGACGGAGCGGCTGGGGGTGAGCCGCAGCGTCATGCTGACCTGCATCATGGGCGCCGTGGTCGTCAAGGGCGCGCTCACGCCGCTGGTGGCGCTGCTCGGGGACCGGTACGGTCGGCGTCCCCTGTGCCTGGCCGGATGCGCGGCCGCCGCCCTGTGGATGTTCCCGATGGTCGCGCTCCTCGCCACCGGCGCGCCGCTGCCGATGTTCCTCGGCTTCCTCGGGGCGATGCTCGCCTTCATCACGATGTTCGCCGTGATCGCCGCGTATCTGCCGGAGCTGTACGAGCCGCGGGTGCGCTGCACGGGCGCCGCCGTCGGCTACAACCTCGGCGGGGTCATCGGGGGCGCGCTCACGCCGATCGTGGCGACGGCGCTGGCCGAGCAGGGAGGGCGGGTGCCCTGGGGTGTGGCCGCGTATCTGACGGCGATCGCGCTGCTCAGCCTGGGGTGCTTCGCGCTGTTGCCGGAGACGCGTCCGGTGGCGGCGGCTGCGGAGCCGGCCTCGGGGTGAACTCGGTCGTCATGCGCGTCTACGGGTTGATCGCCGGCTCCGGATACGCCGCGAACAGTTTCCGCTGTGTCGCGGGCCAGTTGTCGAGTTGTCGTCGCCCGCGAAGGGGGCCCGCGCTCCGGTCGTGCGGGGCCCCTTCGCTCGTGCCACGGGACTACGCGAGCTCGCGCTGGTCCACGAGGTCGCAGTTGGTGAACACCCGCTCGCCGATGCAGAGTTCGTCCAGTTGCTGCGCCATCCTGCTGGTCTCGGGGTCCTCGCTGTTGCGCATGGCCTCCTCGTAGGAGTCGAACTCGATCAGCGCCAGATAACGGCGCGGATTGTCGCGGTCCTTCAGAAGCATGCGCTGCCTGGGGCCGCCCGGCCGGTCGGCGAAGCCCCTCCCCGCCTCCTCGAGCACCCGCTCCATCTCGTCCAAGCGCTCGGTCTCGAAATCGATGATCTGGACGAACTTCATGGCACCTCCAGCCGGCCACGGCGCCCCCGGGCCGGGGAACGCGCTCAAGAACAAACAAGCACCGGGACCGGTGGTCGGCAATTCGCTGACCACCGGTCCCGGTGATGGTTGCTCCCGCGTCCGACGTGGTCAGACGTCGATGCTGTCCTTCGAAGGGCCCCCGCTCTGCGCCTGCGCCGCCTCGGCCGCCGCCTGCTTCTTCGAAGCCCGCAGACTGGTGATCGTGGTGACGATCAGGACGGCGCAGATGACGCCGAGCGAGACCGGGATGCTGATCTCGGGCACGTGCACCCCGGACTCGTGCAGCGCGTGCAGCACGAGCTTCACGCCGATGAAGCCGAGGATGATCGACAGGCCGTAGCTGAGGTGGACCAGCTTCTTCAGCAGGCCTCCGATGAGGAAGTACAGCTGGCGCAGGCCCATCAGGGCGAACGCGTTGGCCGTGAAGACGATGTACGGGTCCTGCGTCAGGCCGAAGATCGCGGGGATGGAGTCGAGGGCGAACAGCACGTCCGTGGTGCCGATCGCGAGCATCACGACCAGCATCGGGGTCATGACCCGCTTGCCGTTCTCCTGGATCCACAGCTTGGTGCCGTGGTAGCGGTCGGCCACCCCGAAGCGGCGCTCGGCTGCCTTGAGGAGCTTGTTCTCCTCCCAGTCCTCGTCCTCCTCGTCCGCCCGGGCCTCCTGGATGAGCTTCCACGCGGTCCAGATGAGGAAGGCGCCGAAGATGTAGAAGACCCACGAGAAGCTGGCGAGGATCGCGGCACCCGCGGCGATGAAGATGGCCCGCAGGACGAGCGCTATGAGGACACCGATCAGCAGGACGCGCTGCTGGTACTGCGTGGGCACCGCGAACTTCGCCATGATCAGGACGAAGACGAAGAGGTTGTCGACGCTCAGCGACTTCTCGGTGATGAAGCCTGCGAAGAACTCACCGGCGGGCTGGCCGCCGCCGAACACCAGCAGGCCGAACCCGAAGAGGGCGGCCAGGACGATCCAGACGACTGTCCAGATCCCGGCTTCCTTGATCGATACGTCGTGCGGCTTGCGGCCGATGAAGAAGTCGACCGCGATCAGGGCGGCGAGCCCCACGATCGTCAGGACCCATAGGGTCACGGAAACATCCACTGCGCCTCCGGCAGTCGTAACGGCAAATGTCAGCGTCGTCGCTGCCGGAGGTCTCTTCCACCCAGGATTGGGCCGACGCCCCGGGATCTGGCCTGATCCGTATTGACGGGTACGCCGCAGCAGACAGGGAGTACTCCCCTCCGTGCCGTCCAAAGTACCCCAATCACCAAGAACAGGTAAAGCACTTGGCAAAAGAAAGACCAAAATCCCTGGTCAGGGCGCTTTACACATACTTGGTGCGGGCGGCCGCGACCTGGGCGAGCACCTGCTGGAGGACCTGGCTGCCCGGCGGCACCAGCGCGGGCTCGTACGTCCAGGCATGACCGACCCACGGGTCGGCGAGGTGATCGTCGGGGACCGGCGTCAGTCGCAGCAGCGAACGCCACAGCGGGTCGAGCAAAGGCCCGTACCCGGACGACTCCTCGCGGTCGGCCACCATCATCAGATGGACGCCGAAGGCGGGGCCCTCGTCGGCGAGGTAGCGCAGCTGGTTCACGGCCCGGTCGTCGAAGCCGTGCGGGAAGTCGTTGACGATCAGCAGTTGCTGGGAGGTGTCGAAGCCCGGCGGGAGGGAGTCGGCGGCGCCGCCCCGCACCGCCATCTGCACCAGGTCGACCCGCTGGGTGAGCCGGCCCAGCGCGTCCGCCACTCCTGCGGCGCCGAGCGCGGGCGGGGCCGCGAGTACCCCGGTCTGCACCAGGGGTGCGAGTGGCTGCGCACCCGAGCCGGCCGGGTCGATGACGTGAACGGTGAACTCCCCCGCCGGATAGACGGCGAGCAGCCGGGCCGCGTGCGCGACCGCCGTCTCCAGGGCGAGACGCCCCAGGGCATGCGAGTCGTCGAACGAACCGCCGGACGAGCCGGTCCGGCCGCTGTCGATCCACAGGCCGCGCTCCAGCGGCAGCCTGACCAGCATCGGGATGCGGATCCGGTCGGCTTCGGGGAGATGGAGGTCGCCCAGGCGCAGGGCCATGGGGGTCTCCATCGGTACGCGGTAGGCGTGCCAGACGGGGCTGTCCCAGCGGGCGTACGCCGGGGGGAGTGCGGGTTCGACGACCTCGGCCTCGGCGATGAGCTGGGTGAGGTCCCGGTCGAGGGCCTCGCCGGCCTGGGCGACGAGCTGGTCGTGCCGGGCGCGGGCCGCCTCGCGCGCGGCGTCGCCCTGTCCGCCGATCCGGCTGCGCGGGTCGGAGAGGACCTGCTCCAGCTCCTTGTCCATGCGGGACTCGGCGAAGTCGACGGCGCTGCGGTAGGCGGCGGTGCTGCGGGCCAGGTCCTCGAACATGCCCCACACCTGGTTGTAGAGCCGCTCGTCCATGGACCAGCCGGTCGCGTCGCCCGCGACGGGCCGGGCCGGCTGCCCCGGTGCGGCCGGGGGTGCGGTGGGTGGCGGGGGCGGAGCGGTGTTCTGGCGGCGCGGGTGGCTGTAGTCGATCGAGCCGCCCGTGGTGGGCGCGGAGGGTTGGGTGACGGCGTTGGGCTCCGGGGCCGTGCCGGGGTACGACGGCGTCTGCGGCGCGGGCTGCCCAGGACCGCCGGGTGGCTGACCGCCGTACGGCGACGTCGGTGGTGCCTGGTCCGGCTGAGGCGCGGTGCCGCTCTGGTCCGGGCCGAGGGCCGGGGCCGCCGTCTGCCGGGACCGGTCGGTGTCCGCCGTGCGCGGCAGGGGTGCCTGCACCGAGCGGGCCACCCCCTGGGCCACCGCGTCGTCGATGCTGCCGGCGAGCATGCGCGCCTCGGGCAGGCCCTGGTCGGTGAGCAGTTCGGCGAGGCCGCCCGCGTAGCCCTGGCCGACGGCGCGCACCTTCCAGGCGCCCTGCCGGCGGTAGAGCTCGAGGGCGACGACCGCGGACTCGGCTTCCAGGCCGGTGATGGTGTAGGTGGCGATCTCGGCGCCGTCGAGGCCGGTGACGGCGACGAACGGGGCGGCCACGGCACCGAAACGGCTCGGGCCCGCCCCGGCGGCGGGCAGGGCGAGCAGTACGCCGACACGGTGGACGGCCTCCGGCACGGCGTCCAGATCCACGGCGAGGCGATGGTCGGCGGCGGCCTGCCGGGAGACCTCCAGACCGGGCTGGGTGGGCGCGCCCGGGTGGGCGACCCACTCCGCCCCGTGGATGCGACCCCTCTCGTCGCTGAGCGCGGCCGCGGCCACGATCGGCGTGCCGGCCGAGACCCGGATCTCGAGTCGGACCTGGGAGAGCGGGTGGTTCTGCCCCCGCACCAGCTCGGCCGTCATCGCCTTCTCCCCCTGTGTCGTTGTCTGGTGTCGTGTGCCGCTCGCCTGCCCCGCCCCGGCCGGTGGGCCCGGACCTCAGAGGACGGGCAGGATCGCCGGCATCAGGTCCTGGAAGGTGCGGCCGTTGGCCGGGTTGCCGAGGGCCGTCATCGTCCAGCCCGGGCCCGAACGGTGCACCTTGGCCATGATCTGGGCGGTGTACTGGCCGCCGCCGGCCAGTGTGTAGCGGGCGAGCTCCTGGCCGTTGGTCTCGTCGACCAGCCGGCAGAACGCGTTCTGCACCTCCTGGAACGTCTGGCCCGTGAAGGAGTTCACGGTGAAGACGATCTGGTCGATGTGGACCGGGACGCGCGAGAGGTCGACGAGGATCGCCTCGTCGTCGCCGCCCTGGCCGACACCGCCGACGAGGTTGTCACCGGTGTGGCGCACCGAGCCGTCGTCGCTCACCAGGTGGCGGAAGAAGACGACGTCGACCGGCTGCTTGTCGGCGAACAGGACGGCCGAGGCGTCGAGGTCGATCTCGCGCGTACGCGAGCCGAACAGGCCGCGCCGGGGAGCCGCCTGCCAGCCGAGACCCATGCGTACCGCGGTCAGGCTGCCACCGTCGTTCTTCTGCAGACTGATGGCCTGACCCTTGGTCATGTTGACGGTCACGCGCTGATCCCCTCTCGGACGTCCCCTGTTGCCGCGCAGTCGCGGTTGATCAGAACCCTACGCAGGGGCACTGACAGTGCCGTACCCCGGTCCGCACTTTGTGTCGGTCTTGCAACACTGCGCGTACGCGGTCCGCCGTCAGGCCAGGCCCGCCTCCTTCATCTGGCGCAGTTCCTTCTTCATCTCGGAGACCTCGTCGCGCAGCCGGGCCGCGATCTCGAACTGGAGGTCCGCGGCGGCGGCCCGCATGCGTGCGGTGAGTTCCTCGATCTGCTCGCTGAGTTCGGCCGCGGGGCGGTCGGTCGGCACCGTCTCCTTGGCCTTGCCCTTGCCCTTGGCCGGCTTGGTGCCCTCGGCGCCCCTGCCCAGGGACGGCACGGGCGCCTTGGTGCCCCCGCCGTCCTTCTTCGCCTTGCGGTAGCCCGAGCCGAGCAGCTGCTCGGTGTCGATGTCCTCGCGGGCGATCTGGGCGACGATGTCGTTGATCTTCTTGCGGAGGGGCTGGGGGTCGATGCCCCGCTCCTTGTTGTACGCGACCTGCTTCTCCCGGCGCCGGTTGGTCTCGTCGATGGCCTTCGCCATCGCCGGGGTGATCTTGTCCGCGTACATGTGGACCTGACCGGAGACGTTGCGCGCGGCGCGGCCGATGGTCTGGATCAGGGAGGTCCCGGAGCGCAGGAAGCCCTCCTTGTCGGCGTCCAGGATCGCCACCAGGGACACCTCGGGCAGGTCGAGGCCCTCCCGCAGGAGGTTGATGCCTACCAGCACGTCGTACTCACCGGCGCGCAGCTCACGCAGGAGTTCGACACGGCGCAGGGTGTCGACGTCGCTGTGCAGATAGCGCACCTGGATGCCCAGCTCCAGGAAGTAGTCCGTGAGGTCCTCGGCCATCTTCTTGGTGAGCGTGGTGACCAGGACGCGCTCGTCCTTCTCGGTGCGCTGCCGGATCTCGTGCACCAGATCGTCGATCTGGCCCTCGGTGGGCTTGACGACGACTTCCGGGTCGACGAGGCCGGTGGGGCGGATGATCTGCTCGACGACCCCGTCCGAGCGGGAGAGCTCGTAGGCGCCCGGGGTCGCCGACAGGTAGACCGTCTGGCCGATGCGCTCCTGGAACTCCTCCCACTTCAGCGGGCGGTTGTCCAGGGCGGAGGGCAGCCGGAAGCCGTGGTCGACGAGGGTGCGCTTGCGGGAGGCGTCGCCCTCGTACATCGCGCCGATCTGCGGGACCGTGACGTGCGACTCGTCGATGACGAGGAGGAAGTCGTCCGGGAAGTAGTCCAGCAGGGTGTTGGGCGGGGAGCCGGGCAGGCGGCCGTCGAAGTGCATCGAGTAGTTCTCCACGCCGGAGCAGGAGCCGATCTGGCGGAGCATCTCGATGTCGTAGGTCGTGCGCATCCTCAGGCGCTGGGCCTCCAGGAGCTTGCCCTGCTTCTCCAGCTCGGCGAGGCGCTCGCCCAGTTCCTTCTCGATGTCGTTGATGGCCCGCTCCAGGCGCTCGGGCCCTGCGACGTAGTGGGAGGCCGGGAAGACGTAGAGCTGCTGGTCGTCGCTGATGATCTCGCCGGTGACCGGGTGCAGCGTGGACAGTGCCTCGATCTCGTCGCCGAACATCTCGATGCGGACGGCCAGCTCCTCGTAGACCGGGAAGATCTCGATGGTGTCGCCGCGGACGCGGAAGGTGCCGCGGGTGAAGGCCATGTCGTTGCGCGTGTACTGGATGTCCACGAAGCGGCGCAGCAGCTCGTCGCGGTCGTGCTCCTCGCCGACGCGGAGGGGGACCATGCGGTCCACGTACTCCTGCGGCGTACCGAGGCCGTAGATGCAGGAGACCGAGGCGACCACGACGACGTCACGCCGGGTGAGCAGCGAGTTGGTCGCGGAGTGGCGCAGGCGCTCGACCTCCTCGTTGATCGAGGAGTCCTTCTCGATGTAGGTGTCCGACTGCGGGACGTAGGCCTCGGGCTGGTAGTAGTCGTAGTACGAGACGAAGTACTCGACGGCGTTGTTCGGAAGAAGCTCCCGGAACTCGTTCGCCAGCTGGGCCGCCAGCGTCTTGTTCGGCGCCATCACGAGCGTGGGGCGCTGGAGCTTCTCGATCATCCACGCGGTGGTGGCGGACTTGCCGGTGCCGGTCGCGCCCAGGAGGACGACGTCCTTCTCGCCCGCCTGGATGCGCTGGGCGAGCTCGGCGATGGCCGTCGGCTGGTCGCCGCTCGGCTGGTAGGGGCTGACGACCTCGAAGGGCGCCACCGTGCGTTCGATCTGGGAAACGGGCCGCATGGGATCCACCGTACGACCCCGCACTGACAATGGGCTCCGGTCAGCGGTTCTGCGGGGTTCGGGAGCCCCGGTGCTCCAGGGTGCGGCGGGGGCGGAATCGCAGGCGCTGTGGGTTGTGGGGCGTGTGGACGTGGGCGGGAATGCCGGGCCTGCGCTCGACGGGGACGACCGCGGGCTTCCCCATGACCATCAGCGGGTCGAACATCACCACGACGCCGGCGAGGAGGAGGAAGGCGAGCGGGCCGATCAGCATGGGGGCGAGCAGGGCGGCGGGTGACTCTCCCGCGGTGGGTTCGGCCGTGCCGTGCAGGTGGACGCTGAGGCCGGCCATGCCGGTGTAGTGCATGCCGCTGACGGCGAGTCCCATGACGAGGCTGGCGCCCACGCTCCACATCAGGCCCCTGACCTGGCCGGCCGCCCACAGGGCGGCGGTGGCGGCGGCCATGGCGATCGCGACGGAGATGCCGACGGTGAGCGTGTCGTACTCGAGTTTCCCGTCCAGGTGCATGCTGGCCATGCCGAGGTAGTGCATCGACGCGATGCCCAGGCCGGTGATGGTGCCGCCGGTGAACAGAGCCGTTCCGCGGGCTCCCTTGTAACCGACGATGAAGATCCCGACACCCACCATCACGATCGCGACGGCCAGGCTCGCGAAGGTCATCGGCTTGTCGTAGTGGATCGTGGCCCCCCGGACCGTGAACCCCATCATCGCGATGAAGTGCATGGTCCATATGCCGGAGCCGATGGCGGCCGAGCCGAGGGCGAGCCAGCCGGGGCGCCAGGAGTGGGCGACGAGCATGGATCTGGTGGTGCAGCGCAGGCCCAAGGCGCCTCCGAGGCAGGCCATGAGGTAGGCCACCAGGGGTGTGACCAGGCCGTAGCTGAATCCGTCGACCGTGCCCTGCATGCGCGGCTGCCTTTCCCGCCCTTTGCGACCCGGAATTCCCGATGTGCGCCCCCTCTCAGGACCGCGGCAGCGGTCAGGGTGACGCAGAGAGTATGACCCCCACCGGAATGGTCGAACGACTTTCCGGCAAAGAAACACGCCCTTGCCCCAGTTGTGCGCTACCGGTGTGCGGAGTTGGGTCCTCTTCATTCAACCTGTGGCCATCCTGTACCCCTCTTTCGTTGACTCTCTGCTGTCACAGTTGAGCTGTCTGTGATGCCGTGATCGCTCGACGCGAGGAGTACATATGCACGCGCGCGCCGTTGCCGCCTCGACCACCGCGCTCCTGGGGACCGCCGCCCTCCTGTTCCCCGTCTCCCCGGCGCGGGCCGCAGTCGGCGGCGGCTGGCCGCTGGTCATCGCACACCGGGGAGCTTCCGCGTACGCGCCCGAGAACACGCTGGCCGCCGTGGACAAGGCGGCCGAGCTGGGCATCCGCTGGGTGGAGAACGACGTGCAGCGGACCAGGGACGGTGAGCTCGTCGTCCTCCACGACGACAACCTGCGGCGTACCACCGACGTCGAGGAGGTCTATCCCGGCCGGGCTCCGTGGAAAGTGAAGGACTTCACCGCCGCCGAGATCGCCCGTCTCGACGCGGGCAGCTGGTTCGGCCCCGCTTACGCGCACGCGCGCGTGCCGACGCTGGAGCAGTTCGTGAACCGCGTCGAGCGTCATCACCAGAAGCTTCTTCTGGAGATCAAGAACCCGGAGCTGTATCCGGGCATCGAGCGGCAGACGCTCAAGGTCCTCGGCAACGAGGGCTGGCTGGACCGGTCGCACGTGGCGGGACGGCTGATCGTGCAGAGCTTCAGCGCGGACAGCGTGCGGCGGGTGCACGAGCTGAAGCCCGCCGTGAAGACCGGACTGCTGGGCACGCCATCCGTGTCGGCCCTGCCGCTCTACGCCCGTTTCGCCGACCAGATCAACCCGTCGTACGGGTCGCTCTCCAGGGCGTACGTCTCTTCCGTCAAGGCGTTCACCGGGCCGCACGGCAGGCCGCTGCAGGTCCTCACGTGGACCGTCGACGACGCGGCGAGGGCCCGGCGGGCGGCCGGGTACGGGGTCGACGGGATCATCACGAACAAGCCGGACGTGGTGCGGGAGGCCATGGGCGGGTGAGGCAGGCCGGCCGCCGGTGGGCGGTGCGTCCGGCCGGGGCGGCGTTGTCAGTGGCGGGTCGTACGGTGGGCGCATGGACAGCCATGGGCAGGTCGAGCAGCGGATCGTGTGGGGCGTTGTCGACAGCGCCATCGGCCCGCTGCTGCTGGCGGCGACCCGCGAGGGCCTGGTGAACGTCGTGTTCCATGCCACGGACGCGGTGCGGGACCGGGCGGTGGAGCGGCTGGCGTCACGGCTCGGCACCGAGCCCGCCGAGGCGCCAGGCTCCCCGCTGCTGGCCGAGGCGATACGTCAGGTCGAGGCGTACTTCGCGGGTGAGCGCCGCGCCTTCGACCTGCCGCTGGACTGGTCGCTGATCTCCGGCTTCAACCGCGAGGTCCTGCGCGAGCTGGCATCCTCAGTGCCGTACGGCACGGTCGTCGGGTACGGCGATCTGGCCGGGCGGGTCGGCCAGCCGGGTGCCGCCCAGGCCGTGGGCACGGCGATGGGCGCCAACCCGCTGCCGGTGGTGGTGCCCTGCCACCGGGTCGTCGAGAGCGGCGGAGGCATCGGGGGCTTCGGGGGCGGCCTGGAGACCAAGCGAAAGCTGCTGGCCCTCGAAGGGGTGCTGCCCGAGCCGCTGTTCTGAGGCCGCGCGCCCTGGTCAGTCGTAGTGCCGCGCCTCGAAGACGTTGCCGTCCGGGTCGCGGAAGTAGAAGCTGCGTGTGGCTTTGCCCCGGGCCCCGAAGGAGTCGTACGAGAGGTCCGACACCGGTACGGAGCGTTCCTCCAGACGGCTGAGAAGGGCGTCGAAGTCGCCCCGGGGCAGGGACAGACAGACGTGGTTGACGGGGTGCCCCGCGCTGTCGGCGGCGCCGGGCAGCATCGTCATCCGTTCCGCGAAGGTCAGCGGCATGAGGTCGAGGATGGTCTCGTCGTTGACGCGTACGGAGGGGAACGGCACCTCTCCGGCGGCGAACTCGGTGAGCCTGAGCGTTTCCAGGCCGACGGCCTTCTCGTAGAAGTCCGCGGCGGCGAGCGGGTCGCGCACCCAGAGGACGACGTGGTCGAGTCGCGGTGTGTTGTCCGTCATGCACCCCAGGCTCGTGACGTCGGCGACAGCCCGCAAGGGTTTGGCCTGGCGCGCCGCCCGCCAGAGATGAGGGAAGACCGACCGACAGGAGGCAGGCGCGTGGTGCTGGTGGTGTCAGAAGAAGTGCGGGCGGCGATCGACGCGCGTCGGCCCGTGGTGGCCCTGGAGTCCACGATCATCGCGCACGGGCTGCCGCGGCCGCGCAACCTCCAGGTGGCGCTGGAGCTGGAGACGGCCGTGCGGCGGGAGGGCGCGGTGCCCGCGACGATCGCCGTGCTGGACGGGCGGCCCCATGTCGGCCTGGACAAGGAGCAGCTGGAGCGGGTCGCGAACGAGGACGGCATCCGCAAGCTGGGCCACCGCGACCTGCCGCTCGCGATGTCCTCCGGGGTGAGCGGGGCTACCACGGTGTCGGCGACGACGCTGCTGGCGTCGCTGGCGGGCGTGCGTGTGTTCGCGACGGGCGGGCTCGGCGGCGTGCACCGGGAGTGGACGGTGACGCAGGACGAGTCGGCCGACCTGGGGCTGCTGGCGCGGGCGCGGATCACCGTGGTGTGCGCCGGAGTGAAGTCGATCCTGGATGTGCCGGCGACCTTGCAGCGGCTGGAGACGCTGGGGGTCGCGGTGGCCGGTTACGGGACCGACCGGTTCCCCGGCTTCTATCTGTCCGACTCGGGGCATCCCGTGGACTGGACGCTGCGGACGCCGGAGGAGGTGGCGGGCGTCATGCGTGCCCAGGACGCGCTCGCCGGGCCGGAGTCGGCGCTGATCGTCGCCAACCCCGTCCCCGAGGAGGAGCAGCTCGATCCGGAGCTACACGCACGCGTGCTCACGGACGCGCTGCACGCCTGCGAGGAGGGGGGGATCAGCGGTCAGGCCGTCACGCCGTTCCTGCTCGACTACCTCGTACGGCACACCGACGGCGCCTCCCTGAGCGCCAACCTGGCGGCGGTCCGCGGCAACGTACGCCTGGCGGCGCGGATCGCGGCGGCCTGGGCGCGGGGATGACCGGGGCCGAGGCCGGCCGCGGCACGGCAGGCGGAGCCGGCCCGGAGGGGACCTCGGCAGCGGGCGGGGCGCTGCTGGTCGTCGGGGACGTCATCACGGACGTCGTCGCGCGGCATGCGGGGCCGCTCGCCGCCGGTACGGACACGGCTGCCTCGATCCGGACGGTGCCGGGCGGAGCGGGCGCGAACGTGGCGTGCTGGGCCGCGCACCGGGGCGCGGCGGAGGTGCGCCTGCTGGGGCGCGTGGGGGCGGATGCCGCTGCCTGGCACGAGCGTGAGCTGGTGGCCCATGGCGTACGCCCGCGGCTCGTCGTCGACCCGCGGGCGCCGACCGGCACGGTGATCTGCCTGGTGGACGGGGGCGCTTCGGCGGAGCGGACGTTCCTCACCGACAGCGGTGCGTCGTTGCTGCTCGAACCCGCCGACTGGTCGGACGCGCTGCTCGACGGCGTGGCCCGGCTGCACCTGTCGGGCTACCTGTTGTTCTCGGAGCCGAGTCGCGCCCTGGTGACGGTGGCTCTGCGGGCCGCACGGGCGCGTGGCGTGCCGGTGAGTCTGGACCCCGCGTCGGCCGGTTTCCTCGGGGAGCTGGGCGCCGGGCGGTTCCTCGGGCTCGTCGAGGGCGTGGACGTGCTGCTGCCCAGCCGGGACGAGGCGTGCCTGCTGACGGGGCTGACCGACGCGGCCGACGCGGCGGCCGAGCTGAGCCTGCGTGTTCCGCTGGTGGTGGCCAAGCAGGGGCACGAGGGAGCACTCGTCGCCCGCTCGGGGAAGGTGTGCGCCCGCATCCCCGCCGTACCGGTGACGCCACGGGACACCACGGGCGCCGGTGACGCCTTCACCGGCGCGTTCCTCGCCGCCCTGCTCGCGGGTGCCGGGCCCGTGGAGGCGGCGGAAGAGGGCTGCCGGGCGGGTGCGAGTGCGGTGGAACGGGTGGGCGGCCGACCGCCCCGGCCCGGCTGATGCCCGGCGCCCCGCGCCATCTCCGACTACTGCTTGCGCCCCCACGCCGAGATCATCGGAGCGGTCGTCAGATCGAGGGCGCCGGACGTGACGTTCGCGAGATGCCGGTCGATGTCCTGGTCCGTGGCGAGGCCCGCGGTGACGAGCTGGTCGCGGATCTGGTGGATCGTCACGGACTCCAGGGCGGCGCAGGCCGGTGAGGCGACGGGGAAGTAGGCGTCGGCCTGCACCCGGGTCACGCCTGCCTCCCGGAGCAGCCGCGGGAGGACGCGGCCGCAGGGGAGTTCGGTTCCGCGATCGGCGAGCAGTCTGCGCAAGCCGTGCCGCAGCCGGTTCGCGAGCTGCTGCTCGGGTCCGTGCTCGTCGGGGCAGAGCAGCGGCTGGAGGGCGGGGTCGGCGTCCTCGACGAGGATGCGCCCGCCGGGGCGCAGTGCCTGGACCATGGACCGCATGGCCCGTGCCCGGTCGCCCACGTGGACGAGGGCGAGACGGGCGTGCACCAGGTCGAAGCCCTCCCCCGGCGGCTCTTCGGCGCCGAGGTCGTGCACGCGCACCTCCACGGGCGGCCGGGCAGCGGGGGCGAGCCATGAGGTGTCGGTGCCGGTCGCGACGACGCGTCCGGTCGGGCCGACCTTCTTCGCCAGCCAGGACACCACGGAGGTGCCACCCGCTGCGACCTCCCAGCAACGCCAGCCGGATCCGATGCCGAGCTCTTCGAGATGCCGGAACGTCGTGGGGTCGAAGAGAGCGGCGAAGGCGCTGAAGTGCTCTGCCGCCTCGGTCTGCCGGTTGTCGAGGAGGTACCCGTCGGTTCGCGTCATGCCGCGATCATCCCATTTATCCGACTTGTCCGTGATGGTCGACGCTCCGATACGGAGAACCGTACGGCGCCGGCGCGCGTCGAGTCTCGGGGGCGAGGGCACCCCGAACGTCTGGCGGGCGAGGGCACCCGGAGTCGGTCATCCACAGCCGGGAACGAAGCGGAACGAGCCGTTTCCACAGGCTTACCCGCAGCTCACGTCCGCCTGGCAGACTGACGCGGCAAGGCGCGGGAACGGCGCGAGGAGCTCCACGCAAGGAGATGCAGATGTCCATGGCAGGGAATCTGCGCAAGGTCACGGGCCTCGGCGGGGTCGGCGGCCTCCGCAAGATGGCTCGGCTGGCCCGGCGGCGCCCGCGCGTCGACCTGAGTCACCCGGCCCGCTCCCCGCTCGGCTCCTCGGTGGTGAACTGCGTGACGTACCGGGACGGCGTCCGCACCGACGCGCGCGGCGATCTCGAGGACACCATGGAGTGGGTGCGCAAGAAGGGCGAGGGCTTCGTCTGGCTCGGCCTGCACGAGCCGACCGACCAGGAGTTCGCGGGCATCGCCGAGCTCTTCGACCTGCACCCCCTGGCCGTGGAGGACGCCGTCGAGGCCCACCAGCGCCCCAAACTGGAGCGCTACGGCGAGACGCTCTTCGCGGTGTTCAAGACGGTCTGCTACGTCGAGCACGAGGAACTCACGGCCACCAGCGAGGTGGTGAACACCGGCGAGATCATGGTCTTCGTCGGCAAGGACTTCGTGATCACGGTGCGGCACGGCCGGCACGGCTCGCTGGGTCCGCTGCGCGAGGAGCTGGAGTCCTACCCCGACCAGCTGGCCAAGGGCCCGTCCGCGGTGCTGCACGCGATCGCGGACCACGTGGTGGACGACTACCTGACCGTCACGGACTCGGTGCACGAGGACATCGACCAGGTCGAGGCGGACGTGTTCGCGGAGACCGGCGCGCGGGCCGACCCGGGGCGCATCTACCAGCTCAAGCGTGAACTGCTGGAGCTGAAGCGGGCGGTGGTGCCGCTCAGCCGCCCGCTGGAGGATCTCGCCACCCGTCCGATCCGGGCGGTCGACCCGGAGATACAGGCGTACTTCCGCGATGTCTCGGACCACCTGCTGCGGGCGAAGGAGCAGATCGCCTCTTTCGACGAACTGCTCAACTCCATCCTCCAGGCGCACCTCGCGCAGGTCACGGTCGCGCAGAACGAGGACATGCGGAAGATCACGGCGTGGGCCGCGATCGTGGCCGTACCGACGATGGTCTGCGGGGTGTACGGCATGAACTTCGACCACATGCCGGAGCTGCACTGGCGATACGGCTATCCGATGGTCATCGGCGTCATATCCATCGCGTGCCTGGCGCTGTACCGGGGGTTCCGGCGCAGCGGCTGGCTCTGACGAAGGTCGTGACCTGCCGGGTCGTGGTGGCGTGAGGCGTGGTCAGCGCGGGGTGGTCCTGGCGTAGACGCTCTCGGCCCAGGAGGCGATCTGGTCGCCCGCCAGATGCCGGGCCAGGTCGGACTCGCTGATCATGCCGACCAGGCGCTTGTCCTGGATGACGGGCAGCCGGCGGATCTGGTGCTCCTGCATCTCGTGGAGCACCTCGCCGACGTCGGCGTCCGCGTCGACCCAGCGAGGCGTGCCCTTGGCCATCTCGCCCGCGGTGACCTCGGCTGGGTCATGGCCCATGGCGACGCAGCCGACGACGATGTCGCGGTCGGTGAGGATGCCGCAGAGCCGCTCGTTCTCGTCGCTGATGGGCAGGGCGCCGACGTTCAGTTCGCGCATGAGCTGGGCCGCGCGGTCGAGGGTTTCGTGGGCGGGGATCCACTGGGCGCCGCGGTGCATGATGTCTCCGGCGGTGGTCATGGAGTACCTCCCGGTGCCGGACGGCCGGCGCGGCGCGGGAGGCACCGCGAGTCCCGGCGCCCTTCATTCTCGCCGCGTCACCCGGCGCTCGCACACGGAAGAGCTCCCCCGGCAGACAGGGCTTCGGCTCAGCCGCCCCATGCCGGATGGCGCGGATCGTCGGCCCGTACCAGGACGTCGGCCGTGCCCGCCGGATCGGTCTCCTGCTCGTAGCGCTCGAAGGCCGGCAGGGTCCAGTGCTCGGCCTCGGGCGTGCGGCGGCGCAGGGCGCCCGGGGAGAGCAGGACATGGACGCTCAGATCGAAGGGGAACCAGTGCCTAAGGAGGAAGGGACCGTGCAGCAACAGCACGCCGCCGGGCGGGAGTCGGACGTAGTCGCTGCGGGTGGCCCGGTCGGCTTCCGGGTCCCACAGATCGGGCAGGACGCGGCCGTCACCCCCCGCCTCGAGGGGGCCGAACACCTCGCGCCACAGGGCGCTGGTGTCGTACCAGCCGCTGTAGTAGGACTCCACGTCCCGGTGGCCGTACTCCAGTCGCACGGAGGCGGGGCGCAGAAAACCCTCTGCGCCCACGACGAGCGAGGAGCGGCCGCGTATGCGCAGCGCCTCGGAGACCCGCCGGGCGAGGTCTCCCGGGCGGGCGGCCGGGGCACCGTCGAAGGCGATGCGCGGCCAGGGACTGCCGTCGGCGGGCTTCAGGTCGAGCAGACGCTCGGCGAGCGTGTCGCCGAGCCGGTCCCAGGTGATCGCTTCGAGTCGCACACGGCCCATGATGCGTCAGACCGCGGCAGGACGTGTCAGACCGGCGAACGCCACGGACACCGGGAGGGACGCGGCAGAGGCAGAGACGCCGAGACCGCCGAGGTCTCCCCCGGCGGATGCGGTGCGCGCCGCCGTCGGAGGGAAGGAACCCCCCATGGTCCCGGACCGCCGTATGGCCCCGCACGCGACACTCCAGCCCCGCGCCCCCACCGGACTTCTCGTCTTCCAGCCCCTCAAGCGGCGGCACTGCGCCGACTGCCGGCGAGGGCCGCTGCCGCTGCTCGTCCTGGAGGACGCCGCCCCGCGCTGCCTCGACTGTGCCGACCTCGCACATCTGGTGTTCCTGCCGCGCGGCGACGTCGCGCTGACGCGCAGAGCGCGGGAGGAGAGCGCGCTGTCGGCGGTGGTCTTGCGGTTCAACCGGCGCAAGAGCCGCTACGAGCGGCAGGGCGTACTGGTCGAGGAGGCGGCGCTCACCAGGGCCGAGCAGCGGTGTCTGGCGGACGCCGAGGCGCGGCGGCGGCGCCGGGTGCGGGACGCGCGGCGGCGGGCGGCCCAGGACGCCCTGTTCGCCGAGGCGTTCGCGGTGGAGATACGGCGGCTGTTTCCCGGCTGTCCGGCCGATCGGGCGCGGGACATCGCCGCGCACGCCTCGGAGCGGGGCAGCGGGCGGGTGGGCCGCAGTGCGGCCGGGCGGGCGCTGACGGAGGGGGCGGTGACCTCGGCGGTCGTGGCGTCCGTACGGCATCTGGACACGCCGTACGACCGGCTGCTGATGAGCGGGGTGCCGCGGCACGAGGCGCGACGGCGGATCGCGGCGGCGGTGGAGACGGTGCTGAGGGGGTGGACCGAGGTGCGCCTCGGTTCCACCGGGTGAGCCGGGCCGGTCGGCCGATCGGTCGGCCGGTCGGTGACGCTCGGCTGGTCCGGCCCACCGGTGGGCCGTGGACGTACACGTATGGCCCCGCGCCGATCGGCCATGGTCACTGTTCTCGCACGGGATTTCACTTGTGGTGAGGACGGGTGACGGGGCAAGATCCCGGCTCGACGGCGGGAGAGGCTGACATGATCGACGGACCGTACTTCGTGCTGACGGTGCTGGGTGTGCTCGGGACCGGCCTGGTGGCCGGGGTGTTCTGCGGCTTCTCCACCTTCGTCATGCGCGGCCTCGCCACGCTGCCGCCCGCGCGGGGGGTCGCCGCGATGAACGCGATCAACGTGGCCGCGGTGACACCGCCCTTCATGGCGGTGTTCCTCGGGTCGGCCGTGCTGTGCGCGGTGATCGCCGTGGTGACGTTCGTGCTGTGGCCGGACGAGGGGACGGTGGAGCTGCTGGTGGGCAGTGCTCTGTACCTGTTCGGCTCGTTCGGGGTCACCCTGGTCGCGAACGTGCCGCGCAACGACGCGCTGCTGAAGCTTGCACCGGACACCTCTGAGGCGGCCGCGTACTGGCCGGTGTACGTGCGCGAGTGGACGATGTGGAACACCGTCCGCGCGGCCGCCTCGGCCGGTGCGGCGGTGGCGTACGTGCTGGCACTCACCTGAGCGCGCAGTCAGACGCGCTCGGCCGCGCCCCGTGTCCCGCCCTCCTGCGTGCGTGACCGCCCCTCTGCGGGGGTGCCGCCGCGGACGTATCGTGGCCGGAAGGAGCGCCGACCGACGACGCACGGCCTGTCACACGCGCACGCAAGGAAGACGGCCATGGCCGACCCCAAGGGTTTCATGACCACCCCCCGCCAGGACTGGCCGCGCAGGCCCGTCGACGAGCGGGTCCGGGACTGGGACGAGGTGTACGTCCCCGGGGCGCTGCTGCCGATCATCAGCCAGCAGGCCGACCGCTGCATGGACTGCGGCATCCCCTTCTGCCACGAGGCCTGCCCGCTGGGCAACCTGATCCCCGAGTGGAACGACCTGGTGTCGAGGGAGGACTGGCGGGCGGCCGCCGACCGGCTGCACGCCACGAACAACTTCCCGGAGTTCACCGGCCGGTTGTGCCCGGCTCCCTGCGAGACGGGGTGTGTGCTGGCGATCAACCAGCCGGCCGTCACCATCAAGAACGTCGAGTGTGCGATCGCCGACCGGGCGTGGGAGGAGGGCTTCACACCGGCGAGGCCGCCGGAGCGGCTGTCCGGCAAGACGGTCGCGGTGATCGGTTCGGGACCCACCGGGCTGGCGGCGGCCCAGCAGCTGACCCGGGCGGGGCACACGGTCGCCGTGTACGAGCGGGACGACCGGCTCGGCGGGCTGATGCGGTACGGCATCCCCTCGTTCAAGATGGAGAAGCACCATCTGGAGCGACGGCTGGAGCAGATGCGGGCCGAGGGGACCAAGTTCCGTACGTCGACGGCGGTCGGGCGGGACATCGGGGCCGACGACCTGCGGACTCGCTACGACGCCGTGGTGCTCGCCACGGGGGCGACCGCGTGGCGCGAACTCGACCTGCCGGGGCGGGCGCTGACGGGCATTCACCAGGCGATGGAGTACCTCCCGCTGGCCAACCGGGTGTGCGAGGGCGATCTGGAGACGTCCCCGCTGTCGGCCGCCGGGAAGCACGTCGTCATCGTCGGCGGCGGCGACACCGGGGCCGACTGTCTGGGCACGGCGGTCCGGGAGGGTGCCGCGTCCGTGACGCAGCTGGACATCTACGCGCTGCCGGACACCGAGCGCGACGAGGACAGGGAGCCCTGGCCGACGTACCCGGTGCGGGTCTACCGGCTGTCGGCCGCGCACGAGGAGGCCCGTGACCTGCGGACGGCCCCGGTGGCCGACGCGGACGCGCGGCTGTTCGCGGCGTCCACACTGCGCTTCGACGGTGACGCGGAAGGCCGTGTGCGGTCACTACACCTGGTCGAGGTGGACGCGCGGCGCCGCCCGGTGGACGGCACCGGGCGGACGCTCCCCGCCGACCTCGTGCTGCTCGCCCTGGGCTTCTCCGGGCCCGACCGCGACGACGGGCTCGTCGACCAGCTGGGGCTGGCCATGGAGCCCCGCGGCACGATCGCGCGTGACGCTGGTTTCGCCACGAACGTGCCCGGCGTGTTCGCCGCCGGAGACGCCGCCCGCGGCCAGTCGCTCATCGTCTGGGCGATCGCCGAGGGGCGGGCCGTGGCGGCGGCGGTCGACCGCTATCTGACGGGCAGTTCGAGGCTCCCGGCGCCGATCGGACCGTACGACCGGCCCATGGCGGTCTAGGCACACGGCCGGTCCGGTCCGGGTGCGATCACCGCTCGTCCGTCCCCGCCACCTTCCGCGTCGACAGCGCCACCCGGTTCCAGGTGTTGATCGTGCAGATGAGGGCGAGGACCTGGGCCAGTTCGCGCTCGTCGAACAACGCGGCGGCCTGCGCGTAGACCTCGTCCGGGACGCCCGTGCCGGCGACGAGCGTCACCGCCTCCGTGAGGGCGAGGGCCGCCTGTTCCCGCTCGGTGAAGAAGTGCCGGGCCTCACGCCACACGGCGACCATGTGCAGCCGGTCCTCGCTCTCGCCGGCCTTGCGGGCGTCGTTGGTGTGCATGTGCAGGCAGTACGCGCAGCGGTTGAGGTGCGAGGCGCGGATCTGGATCAGTTCGACTAGGGCCGGGTCGAGGCCCTCGCGGGCGGCGGCGTCGAAGGCGACGAGGGCCCGGAATGCCTTCGGGGCGGACTTGGCGAACTCCAGCCGGGGCGCCTTCACCTGCGTGCTGTTCGTGCTCGGGTGCGTCGTCATGTCCTTCAACCTAGGGGCTGCAAAGACCCGCTGTAGGGTGCATTTTCATGGTGGATTCGTGGGTCAATTCGGCGGAACGGATCGGGTCCGACCTGCATCTGGAGCTGACCGGGCCGGGCGGGCGGCGCGCGGCGCTGATCCGGGCCCTGCGGGACGCCGTACGC
This sequence comes from Streptomyces sp. NPDC045955, assembly GCF_056430805.1. Lineage (NCBI taxonomy): Bacteria > Bacillati > Actinomycetota > Actinomycetes > Kitasatosporales > Streptomycetaceae > Streptomyces > Streptomyces sp. NPDC045955. Next base: position 216,005 of record NZ_JBWKKY010000006.1, on the reverse strand, counting down.
AGCGGGCGGCTCGCTCCGGGCACGCGGCTGCCGCCGTACCGCTCACTCGCGGCCGATCTCGGCGTCGCCCGCAACACGGTGGCCGACGCCTACGCGGAACTCGTCGCGGAGGGCTGGCTCACCGCCCGGCAAGGCTCAGGCACGCGGGTCGCGGAGCGTGCCGGGCTGCTGCGGCCACCGGCCCGCGTGCCCCGAAAGGCACCTCCACGCGCGCGTGGACCCCGGCACGACCTGACGCAGGGCACGCCGGACACCTCGTCGTTCCCGCGCACCGCGTGGCTGGCCTCCTACCGGAGGGCTCTCCAGCAGGCGCCCAACGAGGTGTTCGGCCCGGGTGATCCGGCCGGCCGGATCGAACTGCGGGAGGCGCTCACGGAGTACCTGGCACGCGCGCGTGGGGTACGCACCGAGCCGGGCAGGATCGTGATCTGCTCCGGCTTCGCGCACGCGCTGCGGCTGCTGTTCGGAGGGGGCGTGCTGCGCGGGCCCCTGGCGGTGGAGGCGTACGGGCTCGGATTCCACCGGGAGGTCCTCGCGGCGGCAGGGGTGCGGACCGTGCCACTCCCCCTCGACGAAGACGGCGCCCGGGTCGACCGGTTGGGGCGCGAGCGGGCCGTGCTGCTCACGCCGGCACACCAGTTCCCGACCGGAGGGCCGCTGCACCCCGCGCGCCGGTCCGCCGTGATCGACTGGGCACGCGCGCGTGGCGGGCTGCTCCTGGAGGACGACTACGACGGGGAGTTCCGCTACGACCGCAAGCCGGTCGGCGCGGTCCAGGGCCTCGACCCCGAGCGCGTGATCCACATCGGCTCGGTCAGCAAGAGCCTGTCGCCGGCGGTGCGGCTGGGCTGGATGGTGCTCCCGGAGCGGTACGTCGACGCCGTCCTGGCCGCCAAGGGGGACCGGGAGGCGTGGGCGAGCGTCCTCGACCAGCTGAGCCTCGCGGACTTCGTCGTCTCCGGGGCGTACGACCGTCACGTACGGCGTATGCGGCAGCGCTACCGCGGCCGGCGGGACCGGCTCGTCGCGGCGCTCGCCGAGCACGCGCCGCACATCGAGGCCACCGGTATCGCGGCCGGGCTGCACGCGGTGCTGCGGCTGCCGCCCGGCACCGAGGCGTCCACGGTCAAGGCCGCCTCCTGGCAGGGCATCGCCCTGGACGGCCTCGCCGCGTTCCGGCACCCGGACACGGACATGGCGGCGGGCGACGGCCTCGTCGTCGGGTACGCGACGCCCTCCGAGCATGCGTACGGGCCGGCCCTGGAGGCGCTGTGCCGTGCACTGCCGCCGCCGTGACCGGCCCGTGAAGCGCGTCGGGCTACGGCTTGCGCGCGACCGCCCCGTATCCCGGAATCACCCCGTCGTCCTGCCCCGGTACGGGCTCGCCCAGTTCGGGGTGCCAGCGGTGGGGCACCTCGACGCCGGGCTCGACGAGGTCGAGGCCGTCGAAGAAGCGGGTGAACTCCCCGCGGGAGCGCAGGGCCAGGGTGACACCGGCGGCACGGAGCTTCTCCGTGGCCGCCTTCGACTCCTCAGGCGTGAAGTCGGCCGTGGCATGGGTGATGACCAGGTGGCTGCCGGAGGGCAGTTCGGCGAGCAGCCGGCGGACCAGGTCGTGCGCGCCGTCGTCGTCGGAGACGAAGTGCAGCAGCGCGATGAGCGACAGCGCGACGGGCCGGGTGAAGTCCAGGACCTTCCTCGCGCCCTCCAGGATGGCGTCCGGGTCGCGCACATCGGCCTGGAGGTACTCGGTCACCCCCTCGTCCGTGCCGCGCAGCAGGGCCGCCGCGTGGGCGAGCACGATGGGGTCGTTGTCGCAGTAGACGACCCGGGCGTCGGGGGCGATCTGCTGGGCGACCTGGTGGAGGTTCGGCTCGGTCGGGATGCCGGTGCCGATGTCCAGGAACTGCCGTACGCCGTTCGCGGCCAGCCAGCGGGTGGCTCGGTGCATGAACGCGCGGTTGACCCGCGCCATGACCGGCACCCTCGGGTCGAGGGCGAGCATCTGCCGGCCCATCTCCTCGTCGACCGGGTAGTTGTCCTTGCCGCCGAGGTACCAGTCGTACATCCGCGCGGGGTGGGGTCTGGTCGTGTCGATCTGGACGGCCGGTATGGGGTCCTGCCCGGTCATGAGGCACTCCGTAAGGCACAAAGGGTGGTCAATTCAGCACCAGAGTCAGAAAGTCGAGCGTCAGAAAATATCGAGCCTCAGAAAAGGCAATCACGTCAGGACAGCAGGAAGTCCGCCTCCCCCGCCTTCGCCCCTTCGATGAAGGCCGTCATCTCGTCGGTGGTGTAGATCAGCGCGGGGCCGTCCGGGTCGGTGGACTGCCGGACGGCGATCCGGCCGTCGGCGAGCTTCATCGCCTCCAGGCAGTTCCCGCCGTTCCCACCGCTCCACGGCTTGTGCCAGCCTTCACTGCCCAAGTCGCGCGCGGGCATGCCGTTGTAGACGTGTTTGCGCGGCTTGATGCGATCCATTCACAGCTCCTTGCGGAGATCCCTGAGGATCTCCTTCGTGCGTTGTGCCGTAGCGGCCTGCGCCGCCATGCGGTCCATGACCTCGAGGTGGGTCGCCACCTCGGCGCGCGCGTCGAGGTAGACCGCGCCGGTCAGGTACTCGCTGTAGACCATGTCCGGCAGTTCGGGCATGGCAAATCGGAACAGCACGAACGGCCCGTACGTGCCCGGGTGCGGCCCGGTCGCGAAGGGGGCGACCTGCAACGTCACATGGGGCAGCTCCGTGGCCTCGAGCAGCCGGTCGATCTGGGCGCGCATCACCTCCGGGCCGCCGACCGGGCGCCGCAGCACGGTCTCGTCCATCACGACCCACAGCCGGGGCGCGTCCTTGCGGGTGAGCAGTTCCTGACGCTGCATCCGCAGGGCGACATGGCGCTCGATGTCGTCGGGCCGGGTCTGGCCGATGGCGCCCGAGCGGAGCACTCCGCGCGCGTAGTCCTCGGTCTGCAGCAGCCCGGGGACGAAATGGGGCTCGTAACTGCGGATGACGGCGGCCGCGCCCTCCAGGCTCACGTACATCGAGAACCAGCCGGGCAGGATGTCGTGGAAACGCTGCCACCAGCCGGGTTTGTTCGCTTCCTCGGCCAGCAGGACGAAGGCGTCCGCCTCCTCGTCGGAGATTCCGTAGGCCTTCAGGAGGAGTTGGAGATAGGGGATCTTGAGCGCGACCTCGGCCATCTCCATACGGCGGACCGTGGCGGGGGCGACGCGGAGGATGCGGGCGGCTTCCTCGCGCTTCATCCCGGCGCGTTCCCGCAGGTCCAGCAGGCGTCGGCCGAGGACGACCTGGCCCACCGTCGGCGCGGACCGCGGTTCGCTCACGCTCCACCTCCACCAAGAGTTCTGACGAGCCGGCCACAGAAGAAGCTGACAGCCCGGCGGCGTCATGCGAAGGACGATTCGAAGAGACGGCCATCCGAACAGGTGTTCCGAACAGAACTTCGAAGTCTCAACTGTCGCCGCGCGGGGTGCTGTTGCGAGCAGTGTGCCACGGCCTTCCAGACCGTCACACAGCACTCTGCAATTTTCAGAGTGACACTTGCCAAGTGTTCACGGCGGGGCGATAGTGGCAAGCGTGATTCCGTCCGCGCCCTTAGGAGCAGAAGCCGCCGCAGGCCCTTACGGCTTGGGTGCCAGCCCGGAGGCAAGCCCCGTCGGGGCCGCTGCCGAGCGCCGGTTCCGTTTCGAGCTGGCCGCACACCCGGGGTCTCCGGCACAGGCCAGGCGCCTGACGCGGGCCCGGCTGACCGGCTGGTCGGTGTGCGAGGACACGTGTGACAGCGCGGCCCTGGTGGTGTCCGAACTGGTCACCAACGCCATCGTGCACACGGCGAGCACCCACATAGTGTGCGAGCTGCACGACGGCCACGACCTGGTGCGGATAGCCGTGCGTGACGAGGGCTGCGCCCCGGGGCAGCCCCACGCGGCCGGCCGCACCCGGCCCGAGGAGGAGCACGGGAGGGGACTGCTTCTCGTCGACGCCCTCTGCGACGCCTGGGGTGCCCATGAGCACGGCCCCGGGCTACTGGTCTGGGCCGAGCTGCCGCGCGAGGCCGACACCCCGCTCGGCCCGGCGGAGCCCCGGAACGACCTGGGTTGGGGCACCCGCCCGAAGCCGGGGCCGTCCGACGACTCGGGTGACGGGGACGGAGCACACCGGGCGCGCCGTGCGAAGGGTGCTCAGGAAGTCCCCGCTCATGAAGTCCCCGCGCAGGAGCGACGCCGAGAGCGGGGGCCTGCATGAGCCCCGGGCGCGGTGGCCGCGTCCTCAACCTCGACACCCTGGCCCGGCTCCGGCGCGAGCTGCGGACGACGGGCCCGGCTCTGCGGCTGCCCGTGCCCGACGGCATGACCGCCCCGCTCGGCTGCGACGCGGTCTCGGTACCCGCCCGTCTCGGCCCGCTGGTCACGCCCCGGCTGCCCCGCACGGGCTGCGTCTACGCCGACGCGACGCACTGGTGGTGGCTGGTGCCGTCCGACTCCGACCACGCCCTGGAATGGCCGGCCCCGGCGCAGTACGCCACCGGCGCGGTCGTCCCGGACGCCGAGCTGCCCGAACTGATCCACCGCCCGGACGGCACGCTGCCGTACACCCCGCCGATACCGCTCTATCTGGCCTTGTGCCGGGTGACGGGGACCGCCCCGTCCTGGTCGCGGCCGGTCACCGCTTAGAACTGGTCGAGCGCGCCGGACACGGCCCGGCTGGGTCGTAGCACCCCCGCGCCGCCGCACGCCTCCCCCGCCCGATTCGTGCGCCCGCGCGCCTCCGGCGCCCCGGGCTGCGCCCTGCCCGGGCGGGCTCCGCCCCCGCCATAGTGACCGTTCGTCCACGAGCGGGGCATGAGCGGGGAGGTCGGTCGACGGTGGCGAAGAAGCGGACCGCGCCGGAGGTGTCCGAGTCGGAGCGGCTGCTCTTCGGCGGGCCGCTGCGCTACGACATGGGCTGGAACCAGCACGCCGACGCGTTCCTGGAACTGAACTTCCGCGCCATGATCACCCGGCTGCCGTCCCTGCTGGCGTCCAGTCTGCGGCTCGCCCGTCAGGCCGACCGGGGCGCCGCGCGGATCGTGCTGGCCGCCGAGGCGGGCCGGGGCGTGGCGCAGGCGGTGGCGCTGCTCGCGGTCAACAGCGTGCTGGCCCGGCTGATGGGCGGCGGCACCATCGACGACCGGCTGCGCGGCGCCGTCCCCGCGCTGGTCACCGTGGCCGTCGTGATGCTGCTCGCGGCGCTGCTGCGGGCCGCGAGCACCTACGCCACCGGGCGGCTGGAGCCCAAGGTGGAGCGGGTGGCGACCGAGCAGTACCTGGAGCGGGCCGCGGCCGTCGAACTGGCCGCGATCGAGGACCACGCCTTCCACAAGCTGCTGGACACCGCGCAGTACGGCGCCGCCTCCGCGCGCCGGATGATCTCCTACGGAACGCGCGTGATCAACGCGATGATCTCGCTGGTCGCGGCGGCGGGCGTGCTGACGGTGCTGCATCCTGCGCTGCTGCCGCTGCTGGTCACGATGACCCTGCCGAGCGCCTGGAGCGCGCTGACCGTGGCCCGGCGGCGCTACGAGTCCTTCCACGCCTGGGTGCAGCACGCCCGGGCGGGCCGGTTGCTCGGCAATCTGCTGATCGAGCCCGAGGCGGCCCCCGAGATCCGGGTGCACGGGGTGGGCGCGTTCCTGCTGCGGCACTTCCGCGCGATGTCGGAGACGGCTGAGGCCGAGCAGGCCCGGCTCGCCCGGCTCGCCGCCCGTACCGGCCTGATCGCGGCGGCGTGGACGGGCCTGGCGACGGTGGCGACGTACGCGACGCTCGGCGGGCTGCTGCTGGCGGGCGCGATGGCCCTGTCGGTGGCGGGTACGGCCGTGATCGCGATCCGGACCGGCTCGCAGAGCCTCGACACGCTCGTGGTGGAGGTCAACGCGCTGCACGAGGAGGCCCTCTTCGTCGGCGACCTGCAACGGCTGTACACGGAGGCGGCCCAGCGGGCCATCCCGGTGGGTGGTCTGCCGCTGCCGGAGAACCCGCGCGAGATCCGTTTTGAGAACGTCACGTTCCGTTATCCGGGCGACTCCGCCCGCCCCGCCCTCGACGACGTGTCGCTCACGCTCCCGCTGGGCCGGATCGTGGCGCTGGTCGGCGAGAACGGCTCGGGCAAGACGACCCTGGTCAAGCTGCTCGCCGGGCTCTACACCCCGGACAAGGGGCGGATCCTGTGGGACGGCGTGGACGCGGCGACCGCCGACCGGCACCGGCTGGCCGAGCGGATCGCGATGGTGGCGCAGGACTTCAAGCGGTGGCCGTTCACGGCCCGGGTGAACGTCGCCCTGGGGCGCACGTCGGTGCCGGTGTGCGAGCAGCGGCTGGCCGCGTCGATCGCCGAGGCCGGAGCCGAGACGGTGATCGCGGACCTGCCGCGCGGGCTGGACACCCTGCTCGCCCGCAACTTCAGCGGCGGGCACGAACTGTCGGGCGGCCAGTGGCAGCGGCTGGGCATCGCCCGGGCGGCCTACCGCAGGGGCCGCATCCTGATCGTGGACGAGCCGACGGCGGCCCTGGACGCCCGGGCCGAGCTGGAGGTCTTCGAGCGGATCCGCGCCCTGGCCGACAGCGGCCAGACGGTCGTCCTGATCACGCACCGGCTGGCGTCCGTACGGCACGCGGACCTGGTGCACGTCCTGGACCAGGGCCGGCTCGTGGAGTCCGGGACTCCGGACGAGCTGCTGGCGACCGGCGGTCTCTACGCCGAGCTGTACGCGCTCCAGGCGGAGCAGTTCGCCAGGTCACCCGCGACGGTGCAGCCGGTCGCGCCGGTCCCGGAGGTGCCGTCGCCGAAGGCGGGCTGAGCCACACCCCCCTCGGGGCACGCGTCAGGCCGCGGCGTCGGCACCGTCCCCGCTGCGCACGATCACCAGGAACATGTCCGTGGCGAGATCCATGACGACCTCGGCAGGCAGGCCCTCCAGACGCCGCGCCTGCGCGAACTCCTCCGCCGGCCAGGAGCCACGCGGCCCACCGGCGGGAAAGCGCTCGAGCACCGTTCGCCCGTTCACCCTGCACCTCCATGTCGCGCTGTACTCGTAGAGTTAAACGCCAACCATGGGGTGAACGGCTCGCGAAGTGACGGTTCTGAGACGTAGTTGACACTCGTTCACTGCCAAGTGTGACCAAGCTCTCAGCTGATTGGTCTATCTTTTCACTTTCCGTATCAGTCGTCGCACTCACCGTGATAGCGGACGCGCTCACTTCCCGCAGGCGCCCCAAAGGCCCGAGAGTAGGAATTCCGGAGGGACGGACTCTCGTCAGGGTCCTTTCGAAGGTCAGGTGTCGTAGTCCTGGATGCGCCGGCCGTGGCTGCGGTCGACGAGGGCGGGCAGGCGCTCCTCCAGTTCCCGTACCACCGCCGGCACGTCGATCGTCAGCAGCGTCCGGTCGCGCATCAGGATCCGTCCGTCGACGATCGTGGTGCGGACGTCGGCGGAGCGGGCGCTGTGCACGAGGGTGGCGGCGAGGTCGTGGACCGGCTGGGTGTGCGGTCCGGCGAGGTCGACCAGGACGATGTCCGCCCGCCGCCCCGGCGCGATGCTGCCGACACTGTCACCCAGTCCCACGGCACGCGCGCTCTGGAGGGTGGCGTGGTGCAGAGCCTGGCGGGACGTCAGCCAGCGGGGGTCGCCCTCGGCGGACTTCTGGACCAGGGAGGTGAGGGCCATCGACTCCCATACGTCGAGGGAGTTGTTGGAGGCGGCGCCGTCGGTGGCGAGTCCGACGTCGACGCCGATGTCCCGCAGGGCGCGGACCGGTGTGGTGTCGGGCCAGGCGAACTTGAGGTAGCCGCGGGGCGCGGTGGCCACGGCCGTACGACCCGCCGCCCGCTCCAGGACGGGCAGGTCGCGGTCGACGATGCCGGTGCCGTGGGCGAGGAGCACCTCCGTGTCGAGGATGCCGGTGCGTTCCAGGACCTCGATCGGGGTGACGCCGTGGCGGGCGAGGCTGGTCTCGGTCTGGTCCCGGTTCTCGGCGGCGTGGAGGTGCACGGACAGGCCGTGTTCGCCGGCGAGCCGGGCCGTGGCGGCGAGGTCGGTGTCGTCGACCGTGTAAGGGGAGTGCGGGGCGAGGGCGGTGGTGACGCGGCCGTCGGCGGAGCCGCGGTGCCGCAGCGCGAACTCCAATGACCGCTCCCGGCCTTCGGGGCCCTGCGAGGAGAAGTAGGCCTCCCCCAGCAACGCCCGCATGCCGCAGTCCGCGACCACGTCCGCCACCGCGTCCACGGCGAAGTAGTGGTCGGCGAAGCAGGTGACGCCGGCCCGGATCATCTCGGCGCAGGCGAGCCGCGCCCCCAACTCGACGTCCTCGCGCGTGAGGTTGGACTCCACGGGCCAGACGACGTCGTTGAACCACTCCTGTGTCGGCAGGTCCTCGGCGAGACCGCGCAGGGCGACCATCGGCGCGTGCGTGTGACAGTTGATCAGACCGGGCAGCGCGACCTGGCCCCGGGCGTCCAGGCGCTCGGCGGCGGGCAGGTCCGCGACCGCTGCGGTGCTCGTCACGGCCTCGACGACGCCGTTCCGTACGACGATCGCGGCGTCCTCCTCGAACGCGATGCGCTCTTGATCGTCGTGCACGAGGACGGTACATGCGCTGATGATGAGGTCGGCGGGACTGCCCGCGGCGGAAGGCGTCATCGCGCCAACGTACGACCTGTCGGCTTCTGAAAGGAGCCCGGCATGCTCCTCGGCACCTGGAACCTGGAGAACCTCTACCGGCCCGGCGGCCCGTACGGCCCGAAGGACGAGGCCGCGTACCGGACCAAGCTCGCCGCGCTCGCCGCCGTGATCACGGAACTCGACCCGACGCTGCTCGGCGTGCAGGAGGTCGGTGACCCCGAGGCCCTGGAGGACCTCGCCGGGATGCTCGACGACGACTGGCAGCTCGCCCTGTCCGAGCATCCGGACAGCCGGGGCATTCGGGTCGGGTTCCTGAGCCGTACGGCCATGACGGTGCTGGCCGACACGACGGCCTTCCCGGCGGAGCTGCGGCCCGTGCAGGTGGACGACTCCGGGGTGACGGTGACGCGGGCGGGGCGGGGCTTGCTTGCCGTGGAGGTCGAGGAGGTCGAGGGCGGGCCGCTGCGGGTGGCCGTCTGTCATCTGAAGTCGAAGCTGCTGTCGTACCCGAACGGCCGCTTCCAGCCGCGCGACGAGGGCGAACGGGCCCGCTACGGCGCCTACGCCCTGTACCGGCGGGCCGCCGAGGCGACGGCCCTGCGCGCCCTCGCGGACGAACTCCTGGACGGCGACGGGCAGGGCAGGGAGGTGGCGGTACTGGGCGACCTCAACGACGAGGTGCAGGCCGCGACCACCCAGATCCTGCTCGGCCCGCCCGGCTCCGAGATCGGCACGCCGGGCCACGAGCACGCCGACCGGGGCGACGCGACCCGGCTGTGGGACGTGGCCCCGCTCATCCCGCCCGGGCAGCGCTACTCCCGCGTCAACTCCGGGCGGCGCGAACTGATCGACCATGTGCTGGTGAGCCACCGCCTGGTGCACCGGGTGGCGGCGGCGGGCACGGGCCTGCCCGGCGACGGCCCGCCCGGTCTGCCGTCGGTCGGCCCCGACCCCTCGGAGCGACGGGAGGCGCCCGGGTCGGACCACGCGCCGGTATGGATACGGGTCGGCTGAAGGGCCCGTTGAGGGGTCGGCTGGGGGCCCGGCTGAGGACCGGTTGTGGGCCGGTTGTGGGCCGGCCGAGGGCCGGCTGAGGGGTCATCCGGCGCGGCGCGTCCCGGGCAGCCGCAGCCCCAACCGGTCTCCTGGTCCGGCGAGTTCACCGAGGAGGGCGGTGAGGCGCTCGGTGTGCTCGGGACCGATCCGTCCGGTGTCGTCGAGGTGGACGGCACAGGCGGTGGTGGTGTCGACGAGGCGTTCGAGGAGGTCGGCCACCTCGTCCGCGCCCTCGGTGTGCCGGGCGAGGGCGGGCAGTTCGTGCGCGGACAGGGAGATGGCCGTCCGGGCCTCGGCGAGCGTGCGGTAGGCCTCGCGACGCAGGGTCCATCGGGTGGCGCGGTGGTCGGACGGGGTGGCGCGGTGGTCGGACGGGGTGGCGCGGTGGTCGGACGGGGTGGCGCGGGGGAGCTCGGCGGAAGTCCGGGAGCGCTCGGAGGGAGTGCGAGAGCGCTCGGAGGAGGTGCCGAAGCGCTCAGCGGGCGCGCCGGAGCGCTCGGAGGAGGTGCTGGGGCGCTTCGAGGTCGTGCCGGGCGGGCCGATGCGCGGGGTGTCGGCCTCGTCGAGAACGTGGGTGAGGTAGGCGTACGCGGCGTCGCTCGCCGCGGCGAGCCGGGCGCGCACTCCCCCGCCCCGCTGTCCGGGCATCGGCAGGTGCCCGGTGATCAGCACGATCGCGCAGGCCAGCAGCGTCTCGCCGATCCGCCCCATGGAGGCCTGCGGCTCGCCGCCGACCATGACCAGGGCGAGGACGAGGACGGTGACGACGGCGGTCTGGGCGGCGAAGTGCCGGGTGGCGACGGGGATGAGCGCTCCGCTGAGGGCGACGAGCGCGATGAGCCCTTCGGGCCGGGGCAGGACGGCGGCGAATCCGGCGAAGACGACGGCGCCGAGCACGGTCCCGGCGGCCCGGTTCAGTACGCGCGAGGCGAGCGGCCCCAGGTCGGGCTTGACGAGGAAGACGGCGGTGGCCGGCAGCCAGTACCAGTGCTCGTGCTGCCCGTACCACTGGCCCTGGTGCAGAGCCTGGGCGACGGCCGAACTGGCCCCGAAGCAGAGGGCGACCCGCAGCCCGTACTCGCGTCCGGCGCTGCCGAAGGCGGCGCGCATCCGGTCCCTGGGCGTACGGGGCCGGGTGTGCAGATCGCCGCCCCTGCCCTGGTCGAACACCTCGGCGGCGTGCAGGAGGGCGTCATCGAGGGCGCGCAGGGCGGGCGCCGAGCGGGAGGGTGCGGGCAGCGGCCCGGTGTGGCTGTTGCCGCGTACGGCGGCGGCGAGCCGCCGGGGTCCTTCGGAGGCCCGCTCGGCGACGGCCTCTCCGGCCCACGCCAGCGCGGTGGCGGCCTCGGCGAGGGGGAGGGCGGCGGCGTACTGCGCGTGCAGCCGCCGCTCGGCGGAGGAGGAGGCGTACCGCCGCAGCCGGGGCCCGGCGAGGGCGTCCTGCGCGTGGTCGAGGGCGGCGGTGAGCGCGGCCCGGCGGCGCATGGCCTCGGGCCCGCCGACGGCGTCGAGCAGTTCGGCGACGGCGTCGTACACGGCGGCGACGGCCTTCCGCTCCCCGTCGAACCGGAAGTCACCGGCGAGGGAGCCGGGCGTGGGCAGCACGAGCCGGAGCACGAGCAGCCACCCGGCGCCGGCGACGTAGGCGAGCGCACGTTCCCACCCCTCCTCCGGCAGGGGCATCCCGGCCCCGATCGCCGAGGCGACGAGCAACTGCGTCCCCACGGCGGAGGCGACCGGCCCGATCGCGCTGATGCTCCCGGCGACGAGCCCGACGAACGTGAGGATCACCGTCAGCACGACCGCGCCGGTCTGCTGCCCGGCGTACGTCCCGGCCACCAGCCCCAGGGCGCCGCCCAGTGCGGGCACCCCGATCCGCTTGACCGAGGCCCGCCGGCTCCCGGGCCGGTCGTTGATCCCGGCGAGCATGGCGGCGATCGCGGCGACGACCCCGAGCGAGGTGCGCCCGACCTGCACGGCCACCAGCAGCAGCGGCCCCGCCGACAGGGCCCCCCGCGTCACCGCGCTCCAGGGCACCGGCCCCCGCTGGGCGCGCAGGGCGTGCGCGAGCCAGGGCGGCAACGCGAGGTAGGCACGGCGGGACCGGGACACGGGGCTCCTGTCGACTCGTCGAGGGCAGGGATGGGCCTTCGGGCGACGGTGGCCGGGGCGGGGGTATGGGTGCCCACAGTAGGCCGGGTTCCTGGAGGAAAGGTTTCCGGAACGTGACGGAGTCCGGGAAAGCCGCGTTCTTTATGAACGCAATCGGCATGAACGCGAGCGGCATGAACGCGAACGACATGAAGACAAGCGGCAGGAACGCAAGCGGCGACGGCCGTACCCGGTCAGCTCCGCGCCGCCGCCCCGGCCCGGCTCAGCAGCGTCTCCACGTCGGTGATCCTCTTCACGAGTTCGTCCGGAGCGCCGGTGAGGGTGCTGCCCAGGAGCGCGTCCACTTCCCGCAGACCCGCCCGCGCGACGAGCCCCTTCTCGTTGGTCACCCACTCCCCCCGTGCCGCCAGCACCGCGTGCGCCGTCTGGGTCGCCGCGAGGGCGATCGCGCCCGCGACCTGGGTGACCGCGCCCCTGGGCGCGTGGCCCGCCTTCGCGTACGCGAGGGTGGCCGTGGCCATGCCGTGCCAGTGGGCCGGGGCGGTCTCCCGCAGGGCAGGCGGGTAGGCCGAGGGGCGCGGCAGTTCGCCCCGCAGCACCTTGTTGATGGCGAGTTCGGCGACGAGCAGGTACGTCGGGATGCCCGCAAGGTGGAACATCAGCGGCTCGACCCGGAAGCGGCCCTCTTCCGCTTCCGCCACCTCGTGTTCGACGACGTCGAGATCGCGGTAGTGCACGTCCACACGCCGGCCGTCGACGGTCAGCCAGGCGCCGCCGTTGAAGACGCCGCCGCCCCACGCACCGAGTTCGGAGACCTCGCCCTCCCAGCCGACAGCCCGCAGGTCCCCCGGATCGAAGGCGCCCCGGTAGTAGATCGCCATATCCCAGTCGCTGTCCGGGCGTTCGGTGCCCTGGGCCCGGGAGCCGCCGAGGGTGACGGCCCGGATGGTGGGGAGGGCGGCGAGGCGGTCGGCGGTGGTGTCGAGGAAGGTCTGGTCCGGGCGGGTGGGCACGGGCGTCGCTCCTGGGCCGGCGGGTGATGCCCGGGAAGCGTAGGGGAGCGCTCGGGTGGGGGCGCAACCGAAATATCGGGTGCAGCGGTATGGCGGAACCTCGCATGATCGGTGGGTTGCCCTCGACCGTCACCGGTAGATCGGAGACCCCCGTGATCCAGCGAGTCACTGTCCCGAGCCTGTTTCCGCCGCCCACTTACTCCCACGCCTCCGTCGTGGAGGCCGGCACGAAACTCGCGTTCCTCGCCGGGTCCGTTCCGCTGGACGCCGATGGCGAGCTCGTCGGTCCCGGAGATCCGGTGCGGCAGGCCGAGCAGGTGATCGACAACCTGCGCGAGCAACTGCGCGCCGTCGGCAGCGACCTGGCGCACGTCGTGGCAACCGACGTGTACGTCGTGGGCAGTGAACCGGCCGTGCTGTCGGCCGTCTGGGACGTCGTCGAGGCGTCCGGGCTCAGTGCCGGTCCGCACTCGTCGACGCTCATCGGCGTGGCGTGCCTCGGATACACGGGACAGCTGGTGGAGATTACGGCGACAGCCGTGGTTCCCGGCGAGCCGCCGGCCTGAGGCCTGAGGAGAGCGCCATGTTGATCGAGCACCGCGGGCGGCGCCCCGTCGTCCCCGAGTCCGCGTACGTCGCCCCGACGGCCGTCCTGTGCGGGGCCGTCGTCCTCGGTGAGCGCAGCCGGGTGCTGCACGGGGCCGTGCTCACCGCCGAGGACGGGGAGGTGCGGGTGGGCTCGGACGTCGTCGTCATGGAGAACGCGCTGGTGCGGGGGCGGGCCAGGCACCCCGCGGTGATCGGTGACGCCGTGCTCGTCGGCCCGCACGCCCATGTCAACGGGGCAACCCTGGAGGACGAGGTCTTCGTGGCCACCGGCGCCTGCGTCTTCCCGGGCGCCGTCGCGAGCGCCGGATCCGAGCTGCGGATCCACAGCGTGCTGCACGTCAACTCCGTGCTGCCGCCCGGCACCGTCCTGCCCATCGGCTGGATCGCGGCGGGAGCGCCCCGGGCCCGGCTCTTCGCCCCCGGCGAGCACGACGAGCTGTGGCAGGTGCAGGAGGCGCTGGACTTCCCCGGCACGGTGTACGGCATCCCGCGCGGCACCTCGATGCGGGAGGTGATGGCCCGGCAGGTGCGGTTCTACGGGGCCCATCGCGACGACCTCACACTCGACGGCCCGTCATGAGCCAGTGCCGTTCGGGCGTCCCCACACCCTCCGCTTCGCCAGCGGCTCGGCGTAACTCCCCACCCTGCTCGTCGTCAGCCCCAGCGCCACCAGCGACTCCGCCAGTTTGACCGCCGCGGCGACCCCGTCCACGACCGGCAGGCCCAGCTTCTCCCCCACCACCCGCTGCAACCCCGTCATCCCTGCGCAGCCCAGCACCAGTACCTCGGCCCCTGCCGCGCACGCCCGCTCGGCGGCGGCCAGGAACGCCGTCTCGGTGCGCTCGTCGTCGCCGAGGTCGAGCACGTTCAGGCCCGTACCGACGATCGCGGCGCAGTTCCGGGCCACGCCCGCCGTCTCCAGACTGTCCTCGATCTGGCCGACGGACCTCTCCAGCGTGGTGACGACGCCGTAGCGGCGGCCCAGCAGACAGGCCAGATGCGCGGCCGCCTCGGTGATGTCGACGACCGGTACGTCCACCAGTTCCCGGACGCCCTCGCGCCCGTGCTCCCCGAAGCCGGCCAGGACGACGGCGTCGTACGGCGGTCCGTCGTACGTGCGCAGCGTGTCCAGGACGGCCGCGGCGGACAGGTAGCTGTCGAGCCAGCCCTCCGCGGACTCCGGCCCCCAGGCGGGGGTCAGCCCGGTCACGGCGGTGCCCGGGCCTGCGGCGGCCCGGGCACCTCGTACGATCTCTTCGGTCATCTCCTGCGTGGTGTTGCAGTTGGTGACGACGATCCGCACGTCTCTCAGACCTCCGCGGTGGCGCGCTCGGGGCGGCACAGCGCCGCGTACAGTCCGGCAGCGAGCGCCGTGCCGATGAACCAGGAGTACGGCGCGACGTCGCTGAAGGTCTTCACCAGCGCGAGGACCGCCGCGACGCCGGCCGCCAGCAGGAACGCCCACAGCGCCTTCGGGTTGAAGCCCTTGCGGTAGTGGTAGCGGGAGCCGGGCGTGGCGTCGAACAGTTCGTCGACGTTCACCCGGCCGCGCTTGACCCAGTAGTAGTCGACCATGATCACGCCGAACAGCGGGCCGAGGAAGGCGCCGAGGCCGCCGAGGAAGTAGTTCACGACGGTCGGGTTGGAGAAGAGGTTCCAGGGCGTGACGAGCAGGGCCGCGACCGTGCTGATCATGCCGCCGACCTTGAAGGTGATCTTCTGCGGCCAGACGTTGGCAAGGTCGTACGCCGGTGAGACGAAGTTGGCGACGATGTTGACGCCCATGGTGGCGATGGCGAAGGTCAGCGCGCCCAGCACCAGCACCCAGGTGTTGCCGATCTCGGCGACGAGGTAGGCCGGGTCGGTGATCTCCTTGCCGAAGACCTCGAAGGCGCCCGCCGTGACGATGACCGACACGATCACGAAGGCCGTGGAGTTGACGGGCAGGCCCCAGAAGTTGCCGCGCCTGACGGACTTGTAGTCGGGTGCGAAGCGGGAGAAGTCGCAGAAGTTGAGCATCAGGGTGCCGTACGTGGCGAGGACCAGGCCGATCGCGCCGAACCACTGGCGCCACTGCTCCCCGACGGACACCGGGTGCGGGGTGGAGGTGAGCGAGATCGTCCAGCCGGCCTTGGCGAGGATCCACACGGCCAGCGCGATCATCACGAGCCAGATCGCCGGACCGCAGAAGTCCTGGAACTTGCGGACCGATTCCATGCCCCGGCTGATGATCGCCGCCTGGACCAGCCACAGCGCGACGAAGGAGACCCAGCCGAGCGCGTCCAGCCCGAGGAAGGAGTTGTGCGTCCACGACTCCAGGCCCGGCCAGGCCGCGAGCAGCATCACATTGACGGCGACGGAGGCCAGGTAGGTCTGGATCCCGTACCACATGATGGCGATCACGGCCCTGATCAGCGCCGGGATGTTGGCGCCCCAGACGCCGAAGGCGATCCGGCTGACGACCGGGAAGGGGACGCCGTGGCGCTGCCCGATCTTCCCCATCCAGTTCATGCCGATGTAGATGATCACGAAGCCGACGAGCAGGGACGTGAAGATCTGCCAGACGTTCATGCCGAGGAAGAGCAGTCCGGCGGCGAAGGTGTAGTTGCCGAGGTTGTGGACGTCGGACATCCACATGGCGAAGAGGTCGAAGACCTTCCAGTTGCGCTTCTTGGTGGGCGCGAGGTCTTCGTTGGTGAGCCGTGGATCGGGGACGAACGCTGGGGTGTCGGTGGTTGCGGCACGGTCGGCGAGGGACACGGGGCCTCCATGAGCAAGGGGACAAAGGAGGACTGCTCTGCGAGGGGTTTGGTATACCAAACTGCGCACATGGTCTCGCCGTCAACCGTTCTGACCGATGTCGCTCTTGTTAACGCTCCGTAAAAGTGACTCCGCGTCGGCGAAGATGGGGGCCATGACGAAGATCGAACCCCTCGGAGCGGTGCGCGAACGTGTCACGGCCGACCTGCGGCAGGAGATCATCGCGGGCAGCCTCCGCCCCGGCGACCGCCTGGTCGAACGCGAGCTGGCGGAGCGCTTCGGCGTCTCGCGCGTTCCGGTCCGGGAGGCGATCCGGGCGCTCGTCGCCGAGGGCTTCGTCCACTTCGAGACACCCCGGCGCACGGTGGTACGCCGTCTCACCCCGACCGACGTCAAGGAACTGTTCGAACTGCGCGAGGCCCTGGAGGTCTACGCCGCCGGACTCGCCGCGTCCCGCGCGACACCGCGGGACCTGGCCGAGGTCCAGGAGCTCCTCGACCGCGCGGCCGCCGCCACCGGGGCCGGTGACGCCGAGTTGATCACGGATCTCAACAGCCGCCTGCACGACCGCATCGTGGCGATGGCCGGCAACAGCCTGCTGACCGAGGCCCTGGAACCGGTCGCCGGCCGGCTGCGCTGGATGACCCGGCGCAACGAGGAGTGGCCGCAACTCCTCGTGGAGCACCGCGAGCTGTACGAGGCGATCGCCTCGGGCGACCCGGAGCGGGCCCGCGCGCACGCGCTCACGCACGTACGCACCAACTACCGCTCCACGGTGCGGCACCTGTTCGGGGAGGAGGCTTTCGGGGAGGAGGTTCCTTAGCCGCTTTCGGTGGGAAGTTCCGCCGCCCGCGCGGCCGTCCGCAACACGTCGCGCAGCATCGCAGGGGTGAGCCGGCCGGTGAAGGTGTTGCGCTGGCTGACGTGGAAGCAGCCGAAGAGCTCCAGGCCGTCCAGGTGGACCCGGGCGCCGTGGCCGAAGGCGGGCCGGGGCCGGGGCACGGACCAGCCCGCCTCCGCGAACGCGGGGAGCGCGGCCTGCCAGCCGAAGGCGCCAAGCACGACCACGGCCCGCAGCGTCGGGCGCAGCAGCCGCAGCTCCTGCACGAGCCAGGGGCGGCAGGTGTCCCGTTCCTGAGGGGTCGGCTTGTTCGCGGGCGGGGCGCAGTGCACGGGCGAGGTCACGCGTACGCCGTACAGCTCCAGGCCGTCGTGGGCGTGCTCGGCGGTGGGCCGGGAGGCGAGGCCGACGTCGTACAGCGCCTCGTACAGGACGTCTCCCGAGCGGTCGCCGGTGAACATCCGGCCGGTTCGGTTGCCGCCGTGCGCGGCGGGGGCGAGTCCGACGATCAGCAGCCGGGCGTCCGCCGGCCCGAACCCGGGCACCGGCCGCCCCCAGTACGTCCAGTCCGCGTAGGCGGCTCGCTTGGTCCGGGCCACCTCCTCACGCCAGGAGACCAGCCGCGGGCAGGCCCGGCAGTCCGTGATGCGCTGGTCCAGGAGAGGAAGACCGCTGGCGTCCATGACTCCACCGTAGGCGGCGGTGGGACGGCCCCCCCTCACCGGGAAGCAGAAGGCTCAGGGCATGCCGGCACGTGAGCCCGGGGTGACGGTCGCGCCCGGCGCGGACCGGGTCTCGACGCGGCGTAGCCAGAGCAGGGCCCCGGACAACAGCACCGCACCGGTCAGCAGCCACGGCAGCGGGCCCGGCCGCAACGCGCCGACGACGAGGCCGGCGAGCGCGCCGACCAGTTGCAGGGCGAGGGACTGGACGGACAGGGCGGTGGCGCGGCCGGCGCTGGTGACGCGGCGGTGCAGCAGGTCGTTCTGGTTCGGGGACGCGGCACCGACGCCGAGGTAGAGCAAGCAGAAGCCGGCGACCGCGAGGGTCGTGGCGAGCGGGTGCGTGCTGGTCGCGGTGACACCGAGCAGCAGCATGCCGCCCGCGCCCGCCACGAGACAGACCAGCACGGCCCGCTCGCCACTGCCCGCGAACCGGGCGGCGAGCGGCGCGAGGTGGCTGCCGGCACCGTTGCAGACGAAGCCCGCGCAGGCGAGCGCGGCGTACACCATCGCTCCGGAGCCGGGCGCTCCGGTCAGCTCGACGGTGCGGCCCGGGATGAGCAGTTCGATGGCGGCCAGGGCGCCGCCGACGGCCGCGGCGGTGAGCAGGACCCGGCGGACCAGCACGTCCCGGCCGCCCAGCCGCAGCCCGTCCAGGACGGTGACCGGGACGCCCCGCAGCACCGAACGCAGGGTGGCCGGCGGTCGCGGCGGCTCCCGCAGCACGGCCAGCACGTAGCAGACGAGGACGACCCTGACGGCGGCTCCCAGCAGCATGGGGACGGACAAGGGCAGCACCGCCCCGGCCGTCGCCTCGCTCAGCCGGGCGCCGAGGTCGGGCCCCAGACCGAGCAGCCAGGGCAGGGCACCGCCGAGCAGCAGGCCGGCCGCGAGCGCGGCGGAGGTCGCGGAGCCGCCCCGGGCCAGGCCCGTGCGCAGCTCGGCGTCCGGGCCGGAGCGCTCCTGGACGGTGTCGACGTACCACGCCTCGGCGGTACCGCTGGACAGGGCACGGGCCGCCCCCATGAGCACCATGCCGGCGGTGAGCACCCACGCGGTGGTGCCGAGGCCGACCAGCACGCAGGCGACCACGTTGAGTACACCGGCCGCGGCGAGGACCGGCCGGCGCCCGAGGACGTCGGAGAGCCCGCCCGTGGGCAGCTCCAGCGCGGCCACCGTCAGCGAGTGGACGGCGAAGAGCCCCGCGACCGCGGCCAGGGACATGCCCCGCTCGCTGAACAGCAGGACCATCGAGGCCAAGCCGAGGCCCGACGGCAGCCATAAGAGCGCGCAGATGGTGACGTAACGGCGGCGAACGGTCCGCAGCGGGGTCAGCTCGGGCAGCTCGGTCACGAGGCGTCCTCGCGGTCCGTCTCCTGGC
The DNA here is from genome assembly GCF_056430805.1 of Streptomyces sp. NPDC045955. Classification (NCBI taxonomy): domain Bacteria; kingdom Bacillati; phylum Actinomycetota; class Actinomycetes; order Kitasatosporales; family Streptomycetaceae; genus Streptomyces; species Streptomyces sp. NPDC045955. The sequence goes on along the minus strand of NZ_JBWKKY010000006.1, from coordinate 196,833 downwards.
GGCCCGTGTCCCCACGGTCGTGCGGGGCGAGCGGCAGCCCGGCGGTCAGGAACAGAACGTTCTCGGCGCGGGGGTCGTCCGCGTCCCGGGCCGTCAGCTCCTCCAGCTTCCGGGCCACGGCGTGCCAGAGTTCGGTGAGCGACTCTGCCGTCAGCCTGGGCATGAGGTCGCTGATGCCGGACGGCTCCACCCACTCCTGGCCGAACCGCCCGGCGGCCATGTCCGCCTCATGCCGGGCGAGGGACATCTCCAGGTGCTCCAGCTGCCGCCGCCGCGCCAGGCTGACGAAGGCACGGCCCGCCTCGGAGGACTCCATCGCCTCGTTGCTCCACGACGTCACGGTGTGCTGGGCCCGCCAGCGCCGCTCCCGCCCGTCACGATGCTCGGCCTCGGTGATGAACGCGTACTTCGCCAGTACCCGCAGGTGGTAACTGGTCGACGCCGAGGACTCCCCCGTCCGCGCGGCGAGCTCACTGGCCGTGGCGGGCCCGTCCTGACGCAGCAGACCGAGCAGCCGGATGCGCAGGGGGTGGGTGAGGGCCTTCAGGGCGTCCGTGTCGTGCTCGGGGTCGAGTACGCGCTTGTGCTCGTCGCTGTCCATGCCGGGGAGGGTAGGCCGCCACAGCCATTCAACAAAAGAGTTTTTGCAAAACTTATTTTGTAGAGTCGGGCGAGGGCTGATCTCCTGTCCGGACGGCCCGAAATCAGTTGACGGGAAGGACTAAGGTCGGGGACATGGCTTCTGAAGGCACGGAGTACGACGGGACGGGCGACACGAAGGCCGTGGGTTCGAAGACCGTGGACGCCAAGGCCGTGGATCCGAAGACCGTGGACGACGTGGGCCCGAAGACCGCGGAGCCGAAGACCGCGGACCCGAAGGTCGCTGCAGCCATCGCCGCTGCCGAGGCCGCCGGGCCGCAGAGCGGCCAGACCGTCCGTGTCGACAGCTGGATCTGGGCCGTACGCCTCGTCAAGACCCGTTCCCTGGGCGCCACCGCCTGCCGGGGCGGACACGTCCGCGTCAACGGCGAGCGCGTGAAGCCCGCCCACGCGGTACGCGTCGGCGACGAGGTGCGCGTGCGGCACGAGGGCCGGGAGCGGGTCGTCGTCGTGACACGGCTCATCCGCAAGCGGGTCGGCGCCCCGGTGGCCGCCCAGTGCTACGTCGACAACTCCCCGCCGCCCCCGCCCCGCGAGGCCGTCGCCCCGGCCGGCATCCGCGACCGCGGCGCGGGCCGCCCGACGAAGCGGGACCGCCGCGAAATGGAACGCCTGCGCGGCCTGGCCGGCCCCGGTCCGGGTCCTGTCCCCGGCCCGGGCCCCGGCAGCGGCTTCGGCCACGGTCCCCGCGGGGGGTCCGGCCAACCGAGGCCGTGAGCAGCGCACTTGGCACGGTCAGGCCCGGAGCCGCAGCAGGCGCAGCAGCTCCGCGTTGTGCCCCCGCCGCGCCCAGGCGATGAGGGCGAGCGGCACCATCAGGATGACCGGCGTCGCCGCGTACTGCCCGTCCATGACGGCGATCTGGACGACGAACGCGCCCACCATCAGCGCGCCCAGCGCCATCGCCGCCACCGACTGGAGCACCGGGATCAACAGGGCGACCGCTCCCGCCAGTTCGAGCACGCCGATGGTGTACATTCCCGCGCTGCCCCAGCCGAGCTTCTCGAACGACTCGGCAGCCGACGGGTGCGCGATCAGCTTGGGCACGGCGCTCGCGATCCCGAAGACGAGGGCGAGCAGCACCTGGAGACCACGAAGGGCGATCCGGGCACGCCGCCCGCGGGCGGTCGCGGACTCGGCGACGACGACACCGGCCGTGGCCGAGGAGATGGCGGTGGCGGGAGGGTTGGTCTCGGACATGGAGATCTCCTGGGGGAAGCGGTCCGTGAGGATGTCACAGGGGTAGACCGCCCCTCCCCCTCGAACTCATCGCCGCGGGCCCGCCGACGCCGTACTGGCAGAAGGTGGGGAGCCCGGACTCCCCCGCACTGTCCGGTGCCTCACGCACCCTGCTTGCCTTGACCGTCGGGCACCGCCCGCACCCAGACCCCGTCCTCCGTCAGGTACCGGTCCACCCTCAGGCCCGTCTCCTCCAGCGCCTCCTCGAACTGTTGCCTGGTCAGTGGTCGTGCCCGGAAGGTCTGGGTCCAGACCGCGTCCGGGAACTCGTACTCCGCGCGGACCGAGTTGACCCCGTCGCCGACCGGCTCCGACGACACGATCCGCACGGTGAAACCGCTGGGGTCCACCCGCTCGCGCGGCACGTTCACGTGGTAGTCCTCGCCCTCCCGCTGGATCAGCACGCAGCCGCCCTCCGCGACATGCCGCACACACGTGCGCAGCAGGCCCCGCCGCACCTCGGTGTCCCCGGCGTGCACGAGGAACGACGCGAGCAGCACAACGTCGAACCTCTCGCCCAGGTCCAGGTCCTCGATCGGGCCGCATATCGTCCGCGCCCCGCGTACCCGCTCCAGCATGTCGGCGGACTCGTCCACCGCCGTGACCTCGAACCCGCGCTCCAGCAGCGCATGGGTCATGCGCCCGACGCCGCTGCCCAGCTCCAGGATGCGCGCGCCCGCCGGCACCGCCGCCGCGATGATCTCCGGCTCGTCCCCGACGGGCAGCCGGGAGTAGAGCTCCACCGCGCAGCCGTCCGGGGTGATGGCCCCGGGTCCCGTCCCCTCGTACCCCTCACGCATTTTCAGCTCCATGCCCGCCCAACGGACCGCACCCGCACGCCCGTTCCCGTCTCGGCCGCGTTCACCCGCCCGGGTGAACGATGTCGCGCGTCGGCCTCGGCTCCCCCTGTTGGTGGGCATCCGCGGTGGGGAGTACGTTGCACACAGGAGTGGAGATCGTGATGCGTACAGGCAGTGAACCGAGGACGGCGCGCAGCGCCCTGCGGGCGCGCTTCTGGCTGAGCCTGTGGGGGCTGGTCTGGGCGCTCTTCGGGACGGTCGCCTTCACGCTCGCCGGGCGGACCGGCTGGGCCATCGCCTGTGGCGCGCTGCTCCTGGTCGTCACGGTCGACCTCGTCATCGTCCTCAGGCACATCCGCCAGGGCCCGCACTACCAGCCGGGCCCCGACATCCCGCCCTACCGTCCACCGGAAGATCATCCCTGAGGCGGCCGGATCACCCCTGAGACGGACAGGGGCGGCCGCTCACGAGTCGAAGCGCGCCGCCTTGAGGAACCGCGGGTTCGGGTCCAGCGCGGCGGCCAGGCGGAAGTGGCGCTTGGCCTGGTCGGGGCGGTTCTGCCGCTCATACGTGCGGGCGAGCGCGAAGTGCGCGAACGCGTTGTCCGGCTCGCGCTCCAGGACGATCGAGAACTCGAGTTCCGCGGGCCGCAGCTGCGCCGCGGCGAAGAAGGCACGGGCGCGCAGCAGCCGCGCGGCGGTGTTCTCCGGGTGCGCGGCGATGACTCGGTCGAGCAGCTTCACCGCGCCCCGCGGGTCCCGCGCGGCGAGCAGTTGCTCGGCGGCACGGAAGTCGATGACGTGCGTCTCCGGTGTACGTCCGGTCGAACCGCTGGTCTCGGGCACGGCAGAGTCCTTCCCTCACTGCAAGGGTTCAACGCCCCCGGGCGGTGCCGCTATTCCTGCGGGGACGGCCGGGACGCCCGCGACCTGCGCTCCAGCTCGGCCCACACGTCCTTCACGCGGCGCTCCAGGGACTCCAGCGGGACGTCGTTGTCGATGACGATGTCGGCGATCTCCCGGCGCTGCTCGGGGGTCGCCTGGGCGGCCATCCGCGCGCGTGCGTCCTCCTCGGTCATGCCGCGCAGCCGGACGAGCCGGTCGAGCTGGGTTTCGGGGCTCGCCTCGACGACGATCACGACGTCGTACAGCGGCGCAAGGCCGTTCTCCGTGAGGAGCGGGACGTCGTGCACGACGACCGCGTCGTCGGCTGCGGCCTCTTCGAGCTCGCGGGAACGGGCGCCCACGAGCGGGTGCACGATCGCGTTGAGCGTGGCGAGCTTCGCCGCGTCGGCGAAGACGATGGAGCCGAGCCTGGGCCGGTCCAGACTGCCGTCGGCCGCGAGCACCTCCTCGCCGAAGGCGTCCACGACCGCGGTCAGCCCCGGCGTCCCCGGCGCGACGACCTCCCGTGCGATGCGGTCCGCGTCGATCAGCACGGCACCGCGCTCGACGAGCAGCCGTGACACCTCACTCTTGCCGGCGCCGATACCGCCGGTCAGACCCACCTTCAGCATGAGCCGAGCTTAGGCCCTGCCGAGGGCAGGGCCCTGTCCAGGTCTCCCGGGCTCAGCTGTCGCCTTCTCTCTCTGCCAGGAACTTCTCGAACTCCCGGCCGATCTCGTCCGCCGACGGGATGTCCGCCGGCTCGGCGAGCATGTTGCCCCGGGTCTCGGCGCCCGCGACCGCGTCGTACTGGTGCTCAAGGCCCTCGACGAGCGCGATGAGGTCCTCGTCGCCCTCGCGGATCTGCCGGTCGATCTCCGTCTGGGTCCGGTGGGCGTCCGAGCGGAGTGCGTGGGCGATGCCGGGCAGCACCAGACCGGTCGCCGCCGTGATGGCCTCCAGCACCGTCAGGGCCGCGTCCGGGTACGGGGAGCGGGCGATGTAGTGCGGGACGTGGGCGGCGACGCCCAGGACGTCGTGCCCCGCCTGGAGCAGGCGGTACTCGACGAGCGACTCGGCGCTGCCGGGCACCTGCGCCTCCTCGAACGGGCTGCGGTGGCCCGGGACCAGGTCGGTGCGGTTGCCGTGCGGGGTCAGGCCGACGGGCCGCGTGTGCGGGACGCCCATCGGGATGCCGTGGAAGTTCACCGACAGGCGGACGCCGAGCCGCTCCACGATCTGCTTCACGGCCGCGGCGAAACGCTCCCACTCCACGTCCGGCTCGGGGCCGGACAGCAGCAGGAACGGCGCTCCCGTGGCGTCCTGGACCAGCCGCACCTCGATGGCGGGGTCCTCGTAGTCGCTCCAGCGGTCGCGCTTGAACGTCAGCAGCGGCCGGCGGGCGCGGTAGTCCACGAGCCGGTCGTGGTCGAAGCGGGCGACGACCTGGTGGGGCAGTGAGTCGAGCAGCCGGTCGACGATCTGGTCGCCCGTCTCGCCCGCGTCGATGTATCCGTCGAAGTGGTAGAGCATGACAAGACCGGCCGACTCCTGGGCCAGCGCCATGTCGACGACGGCCAGCCCCTTCGGCTCCCATGCGTACAAGCCCTGCGGATCAAGCACAGTGACCGCTCCTCCTCGTGTTCATACTCCACAACGCCGTTGCGGGCATGGGCATTCCCCGGAGAAGGAGAAGATTGATCTTGGCGGCTGGGACGACGCCCCTGACACACGCTGAGGGCCCGCACCTCGAAAGGTACGGGCCCTCAGTCAGGAGCTACAGCTCAGTGGGCGTTCAGCTCTGCCCACCCGCCAGCTTCTCCCGCAGGGCGGCCAGCGCCTCGTCCGAGGCCAGCGCGCCGGAGTTGTCCGGGCCCTCGGAGGAGTACGAACCACCGCCACCGCCGGACGCGGCGGGAGCGGCGGCCTCGCCACCCTCGGCAGCCGCCTGGGCGTCCGCCTCGCGCGACTTGATGACCTGCGCCTGGTGCTGCTCGAAGCGCTGCTGCGCCTCGGCGTACTGGCGCTCCCACTCCTCGCGCTGCTTCTCGTAGCCCTCGAGCCAGTCGTTGGTCTCGGGGTCGAAGCCCTCGGGGTAGATGTAGTTGCCCTGGTCGTCGTAGGACGCGGCCATGCCGTACAGGGTCGGGTCGAACTCGACCGCGGACGGGTCGGCACCGAAGGACTCGTTGGCCTGCTTCAGCGAGAGGCTGATGCGACGGCGCTCGAGGTCGATGTCGATGACCTTGACGAAGATCTCGTCGTTGACCTGGACGACCTGCTCCGGGATCTCCACGTGGCGCTCGGCCAGCTCGGAGATGTGGACCAGGCCCTCGATGCCCTCGTCCACGCGGACGAACGCACCGAACGGAACCAGCTTCGTGACCTTGCCGGGCACGACCTGGCCGATCTGGTGGGTGCGGGCGAACTGCTGCCACGGGTCTTCCTGGGTCGCCTTCAGCGACAGGGAGACGCGCTCGCGGTCCATGTCGACGTCGAGGACCTCGACCGTGACCTCCTGGCCGACCTCGACGACCTCGGAGGGGTGGTCGATGTGCTTCCAGGACAGCTCGGAGACGTGAACCAGGCCGTCGACGCCACCCAGGTCCACGAAGGCACCGAAGTTGACGATCGAGGAGACGACGCCGGAACGGACCTGACCCTTCTGGAGGGTCGTGAGGAACGTCTGGCGGACCTCGGACTGGGTCTGCTCCAGCCAGGCACGGCGGGACAGGACCACGTTGTTGCGGTTCTTGTCCAGCTCGATGATCTTCGCCTCGAGCTCCTTGCCCACGTAGGGCTGGAGGTCGCGGACGCGGCGCATCTCGACCAGGGAGGCCGGGAGGAAGCCACGGAGGCCGATGTCGAGGATGAGACCACCCTTGACGACCTCGATGACGGTACCGGTGACGATCCCGTCCTCTTCCTTGATCTTCTCGATGGTGCCCCAGGCACGCTCGTACTGGGCGCGCTTCTTCGAGAGGATCAGGCGGCCTTCCTTGTCCTCCTTCTGGAGAACAAGGGCCTCGATCTCGTCACCGACGGCGACGACCTCGTTGGGGTCGACGTCGTGCTTGATCGAGAGCTCGCGGCTCGGGATCACACCTTCGGTCTTGTAACCGATGTCGAGCAGGACCTCGTCCCGGTCGACCTTCACGATGACGCCGTCGACGATGTCGCCGTCGTTGAAGTACTTGATCGTCTCGTCGATCGCGGCGAGGAAGGCTTCCTCGTTACCGATGTCGTTGACCGCTACCTGCGGGGTGGTGGCGGTGGTCTCGGTGCTGCTCGTCATGTGGGAAAGGGCTCCGGTACGGACATTGAAGTCGTAGGTACTGCTACGCCGGGAGCCCGTTTCGCTCTGCAGAAGCCGGACAGCCAAGGAAGCGCCACACAAGATCGGTGGCGCCTCGACAACCGAGGGGACATACATACAGATGCGAGCGCAGCCTGCTACGTCTGAGGTGCGCAGGCCCGCAGCGCAACTTGTAGCATACGGGGGCAGCCGGGCAGGGTCAATGCGCGAAGCCGCCCACCCGGGGCGGAAGACCGCATACCCGGCACAAGTCGTGTCGTCCGAGGCCACGCAGGGCGTGTGACGCCCCCTTCGGGACACCTCCGGTACCGGCTGGACGGAAGAGTACGACGAGGGAGCCGATCATCCAAGAGCCCGAAGCGTCCGAACCGGAGGCGACCCGGCGTGACGCAGATGTCACCGAGAGCTCCCGGGCCAACCGGGGCTGGTGGGACCGCAACGCGGACGAGTACCAGACCGAGCACGGCACCTTCCTCGGCGACGACCGCTTCGTGTGGGGCCCCGAGGGGCTGGACGAGGTGGAGGCCGAGCTGCTCGGCCCGCCGGAGGAGCTGAAGGGCAAGGACGTCCTGGAGATCGGCGCGGGCGCGGCGCAGTGCTCGCGCTGGCTGGCCGGCCAGGGAGCCCGCCCGGTGGCCCTGGACATCTCGCACCGGCAGTTGCAGCACGCGCTGCGCATCGGCGGACCGTTTCCCCTGGTGTGCGCCGACGCCGGCGCGCTGCCCTTCGCGGACGGCTCGTTCGACCTGGCCTGCTCGGCCTACGGGGCGCTGCCCTTCGTCGCCGATCCGCGGCTGGTGCTGCGGGAGGTGCGCCGGGTGCTGCGGCCCGGGGGCCGTCTGGTCTTCTCGGTGACGCACCCGATCCGCTGGGCCTTCCCTGACGAGCCGGGACCGGAGGGGCTGTCGGTGTCGGGGTCGTACTTCGACCGCACGCCCTACGTCGAGCAGGACGAGGAGGGCCGCGCGGTCTACGTCGAGCACCACCGCACGCTCGGCGACCGCGTCCGGGACGTGGTGGCCTCGGGCTTCCGGCTGGTGGACCTGGTGGAGCCGGAGTGGCCGGCCTGGAACACCTCCGAGTGGGGCGGCTGGTCGCCACTGCGCGGGAACCTGATCCCGGGGACGGCGATCTTCGTGTGCGAACGGGACTGACGGGACGACGGGACTGGCGGGACGCGGGACGGAGGCCCGCGCGCGTGAACAGGAGCCTTCCGCGCCGTACGACACTGAGGGCGTGATCCGTTACGACGCTCTGGACGCCCTGCCCGTACGCGGTGCCCTGCCCGCCCTGGACGACGCCCTGGAGGGGCACGGCACCGCCGTGCTCGTGGCGCCGCCCGGCACCGGCAAGACGACCCTGGTACCGCTGGTCCTGGCGGGGCTGCTCGGGGAGGCGCCCCGGCGGCGGGTGATCGTCGCCGAACCGCGGCGGATCGCGGCACGGGCGGCGGCGCGGCGGATGGCATGGCTACTGGGCGAGAAGGTCGGCGAGAGCGTCGGCTACACCGTGCGCGGGGAACGCGTCGTCGGGCGGCACACGCGCGTGGAGGTCGTCACGACCGGTGTGCTGGTGCAGCGGCTGCAGCGGGACCAGGAGCTGGCCCGTACGGACGTGGTGGTGCTCGACGAGTGCCACGAGCGGCATCTGGACGCGGACACGGCGGCGGCCTTCCTGTGGGACGTACGGCAGACGCTCCGCCCCGAGCTGCGGCTGGTGGCCGCCTCGGCGACGACCGACGCGCAGGGCTGGGCCGAACTGCTGGGCGGCGCCCCGGTGGTGGAGGCCCGCGGGACGGCGTATCCGGTGGAGGTCGTGTGGGCGCCGCCGGTGCGGCCCGTACGGCCGCCGCACGGGATGCGAGTGGATCCGGCGCTGCTGACGCATGTGGCGTCGGTGGTGCGGCGGGCACTGGCCGAGCGGGACGGGGACGTGCTGTGTTTCCTGCCGGGCGTGGGCGAGATCGCCCGGGTCGCCGGGCAGCTCGGGGGGCTCGGGGACGTCGAGGTGCTCCAGGTGCACGGGCGGGCGCCCGCGGCCGTCCAGGACGCCGTGCTGGCCGGCGGGGAGCGGCGCCGGGTGGTGCTGGCCACGTCGGTGGCGGAGTCGTCGCTGACGGTTCCCGGTGTGCGCGTGGTCGTCGACTCCGGGCTGGCGCGGGAACCGCGCGTCGACCACGCGCGCGGGCTGAGCGCGCTGACGACCGTACGGGCGTCACAGGCGGCCGGACGGCAGCGGGCGGGGCGGGCCGGGCGTGAGGCGCCGGGGGCGGTGTACCGGTGCTGGGCGGAGGCCGAGGACGCGCGTCTGCCGCGTTTTCCCGCACCGGAGATCAAGGTGGCCGACCTTACGGCGTTCGCGCTTCAGGTGGCGTGCTGGGGGGATCCGGACGCGTCCGGGCTGGCGTTGCTGGATCCGCCGCCGGGTGGGGCGATGGCGGCGGCGCGGGATGTTCTGGCGGCGGTGGGGGCCGTCGACTCCGTCGGGCGGGCCACGGAGCGGGGCGCTGCGCTGGCTCGGCTGGGGCTTCATCCGCGGCTGGGGCGGGCTTTGGTGGATTCCGTTCCGTTCGTGGGGGCCGAGCGCGCCTCGGAAGTCGTCGCCCTGCTGAGCGAGGAGGCACCTCGGGGGTACGGCGATGATCTCGCGGGTGCGTTGCGTCGTGCCCGGCGTGGGGGTGACGCCTATGCCTCGCGGTGGCGGAGCGAGGTTCGGCGGCTGCGGGCCGTCGTTTCGGGGGTTTCCCATCCGCACCCCCGTATCTCGCGTCCAGAGGTCGAGGCCGGGAAGTGGGACGACGCCCCGGAGGACCGGCAGGTGGGGCTCGTGGCCGCGCTCGCCTTTCCCGAACGCGTCGGCAGGGTCGACGGCGGGGCGTGCCTGATGGTGTCCGGGACACGTGCCGAGATCGGCGAGGGGAGCGGGCTGCGGGGGGCCGACTGGGTCGCCGTGGCCGTCGCGGACCGGCCCGTCGGCAAGGGGCACGCGCGCGTGCAGTCGGGGGCCGTCGTCGACGAAGGGGTCGCCCGGCTCGCCGCGGGGGCGCTGCTCGAGGAGCGGGACGAGGTGCGCTGGGACGGCGGGGACGTCGTCGCGCGGCGGGTGGAGCGGCTGGGGGCCGTGGAGTTGGCGGCGCGGCCGTTGAAGGACGCCGATCCGGGGCTGGTACGCGGTGCGCTGCTCGACGGGCTGCGGCGGGAGGGGTTCGGGGTGCTGCGGTGGTCGCCGGAGGCCGGTGTCCTGCGACAGCGGCTGGCGTTTCTGCGGCTGCACCTCGGTGAGCCGTGGCCCGACGTGTCCGACGACGCGCTCCACGCGCGCGTGGAGGAGTGGCTGGAGCCGGAGCTGGGCCGGGCTCGGCGGCGGGCCGATCTGGCGCGGATCGCCGCCGGGCAGGCGCTTGCGCGGCTGCTGCCCTGGGCCTCCGGTGAGGCCGGGCGGCTCGACGAGCTCGCCCCGGAGCGGATCACCGTGCCGAGCGGGTCGAGGATCCGCGTCGACTACTCCCGGCCCGAGCAGCCCGTACTGGCGGTGAAGTTGCAGGAGATGTTCGGGCTGCAGGAGTCGCCCCGGGTCGCCGGGGTGCCGTTGCTCGTGCATCTGCTGTCCCCGGCCGGGCGTCCGGCCGCCGTCACGGCCGACCTCGCCTCGTTCTGGAAGGAGGGCTACAGGGGCGTGCGGGCGGAGCTGCGGGGGCGCTATCCGAAGCATCCCTGGCCCGAGGACCCGGCCGGGGCGGAACCGACCCGGTACACCAGCGCCCGGCTCAGGCGCTGACCGGTGACGGCTCCTCGGCCTCCGTGGGGGCCGGGCCGGACGGGCGGCGGCCGCGGGCCTCCAGGTACAGCGCGAGGGCCAGCAGGAGTACGCCGACGGCCAGGGAGCCCCACGGCAGGAAGGACGTCATCAGCAGGATGAGCAGACGCTGGGACTTCACCAGGTCGACGGTGTGCGTGATGTAGTCCTCGCGCATCTTCACGTGCCCGGCGAACGCGGTCACCTTGTCCCGGTCTCCGAGGAGGGTGCCGCCGCGCAGTTCCTCCTTGTGGAGCTCTTCGCCGTAGACCGGGGCGCCGGTGAGGGGTTCGACCCAGAACTTGCGGACCGTGGTGTACCAGCGGGTCGTGCCGGTCTGGGCGACGGACTCGGGGGTGAGGCCCTCCACGGGCAGGGTCTTCGGGATCCGCACCTTGGTCCAGGGGATGGTCTGCTCGAAGTAGTAGACCTCCAGGCCGCGGAAGTCCCGGGTGCCCTCGTAGTGGATGGGGGCGGTGACGCGGGCCTGGGCGTCGAAGTACTCGTAGTCCCGTTTCTCCGTGAGGAACGGCCATTTGAACTCGATGCCCTCGCGGCGCACCGGGTCGCCGTCGACCATCTCGCCGGTGGCGTGGACGGGGTCCTGGGTGTGGGCGTCGAAGATGTAGCGCTCGGGGATCTTCGACACCATCGCGCCGTCGGGGCCGACGACGTAGGACAGGCCGTCCCAGACGACCACGTCGCGGCCCGCCGACTCCTCGATCCGCTCGGAGGCCTCCACGTTGCCCTTGAGGGTCTGCACGATGGTGACCTTCGGGACGGTGCGGGCCCGCATCGTGCCGTAGTCGAGGAGGGTGGCGTTCTCCGCCTCCAGGACCATGTCCTGGTACTGGTTCGCGGGGACCTTGGCGAGACGCGGGAAGGCGTACCAGCGCAGCAGCGGGGACAGCGCCGCGAAGAACACGGCGAGGGCGAGCAGGACCAGGCCGGCCTTGCGGCGCATCTCGGCCTCCCTCCCGGGCGGGCGGTCAGGGGTGTGCGGGCACCGTCGTCAGCAGGGGCTTCGGGGACGTGCCACCCGAGGGCTGTGCGAGGGCGGTCAGCGTCAGGACCACGGCGAACGCGGCGGCGAGGCCGATGGCGGCGGCGACGAGGGCACGCATACGGGGCCTCCCCACGGACGGAGCTGATACACCGTCAGGTTTCTCGGCACCGTAGCAACGCCCGGCGGAGATGAGAACACGTTGCACACACAACGACGCCCCTCGTGAAAGAGGGGCGTCGTCCGTCGTACCTGAGAGCTACGCGCCGGGGCTGGCCGAAGGGCTCGGTGAGGACGTCTCGGCAGCCGCCACGGTCAGTTCGACGGTGAGGGTCGCTCCGCCTTCGGTGTCGACGCGGAGCAGGAACGTGCCGGTGGTGTCGTCCGCGTAGAGCCTGGGCAGCGTCAGCAGTCCCTTCGCGTCCGTCTTCAGGCCCGTCAGGGCGCGTACGGCCTTGCCGTCGGCGTCCTTGAAGTAGGGGCCCTTGTCATTGACGGTCGGGTCGTCGGCCGACTTGATCAGGGTGGCGGTGGCCGCGACACCGTCGGCGACGGCGCCCTGGTACGTCGCCTTCACCTGGACCCGGTTGGCGAACTCGCCGCCCGGGACACAGGTCATTGCTGCGTCGCCGGTGCGCGCGAGCTTGTCGGCGGCGCGCTCGGTGACGGTGGCCGTGTAGTCGAGGCCCGCGACCATGCGGCCCACGACGGTGGCCCGGACGGTGACGTCGCCCGCCCTCTCCCCCGCCTGGAGTGCGGGGGCGACGGCCACTCCGGAGCTGTTCGTGGCGACCGTGGCCACGCTCTCGCCGCCAGCGAAGGTGGTGTCCGTGTCGCCGACGATCGTGAAGCGGATCCTGACCTTGGCGACGGCCTTGCCGGCCTTCGTCTCGGCGCGGGTGCTGATCCGCTTGGTGAACGCGTCGCCCGCCATCGCGGTGAGCTTCGCCGTCCCGGCGTCCTCCAGGTGGTGCACCGTGTCGGTGGGCGTGGGAGACGTCGAGGGCGGCGTGCTCGGGGAGTCGGGCGGGGTGGTGGGTGGCTTCGGCGGAGTCGTCGTGCCGCCCCCGCCGGGCTTTTCGGGCCTGGGACTGGGCTTGGGCTTGGAGCCGCCCGCAGCCGGCGCGCCGGGCGTGGACGGCGTGGAGGGTGAGGGGCTCGCCCCGGCGCCGTCGTCGCTGCGGTTGTCGGGCAGCGTGCCCGTGCCGTCGGGGACTTCGTGCGTGCCCTTGCGGTAGTACTCCAGCCACCGCATGACCAGGTTCAGGTACTCACGCGAGTTGTTGTAGCTGAGGATCGCGCGGTCGAGGTCGTTCTGGTCGGACAGGTCCCAGTTGTTGCGGCACAGGTAGTGGCCGGCGGCGAGCGCGGCGTCGTAGACGTTGTTGGGGTCCTTCTTGCCGTCGCCGTTGCCGTCGCGGCCGGCCCAGGCCCAGGTCGACGGGATGAACTGCATGGGGCCGACGGCCTGGTCGTAGCTGCTGTTGCCGTCGTAGGCGCCGTTGTCGGTGTCCTTGATGAGGGCGAAGCCGTTGCCGTCGAGCTGCGGGCCGAGGATGGGCGAGACGGTGGTGCCGTCGGCGGTGACGCGGCCGCCACGGGCCTGGCCCGACTCCACCCGGCCGATGGCCGCGAGGAGTTGCCAGGGCAGGTTGCAGCCGGGCTTGGAGTCGCGCAGGGCGGCCTCGGCCTTCTTGTAGGCGTCGAGGACGGTCGCGGGGATGCCCGCCTCCGAAGTACCGGAGGGAGTGGGGGTCGGCCCGGTGCTCGGTGACGGGCTCGGGCTGTTGAGCGGCGGCAGGTCCGTGTAGTACGGCGAGTTGCCGGTGGCGCTGCCGTCGGAGGCACTCGCGTCGGGTGAGGGTGTGGCGTCCGCGGTCGGCTGTCTGCCGTGGTCGTTCACACCAGGAGCCTGGGAGGCGGACAGGGCCGCGACCGCTACCGCGGCCACGGCGGTGGTTGCCGCCCCCTTGCACAGCCTCCTGCCGAATTGCGCCGCCATAGAGTGAACCCCTCCCGTGGACGCCCGAGCGCCCGTCTCTGTCTCTCGCGCGCTTGTGTCGCGTACGCGTACTTCTGTTGCGCTCGCCCTGTTGTGACGATCGACCGGCCCGAGCGGTTGCCCTCCGACAGGCCTGTCTCCTGCCACCGGCACGGTGACCCTGGCGACCCTACGACAACTTCCTTTGCTCGGGCACCCGTTCGTGCCCGTTTTTCACCGGTTGGTCATGAGGCGGGCGCGGTGGGCGGGCCGGTGTTCGGAATCCCGCATACTGGGCCATCCGATCGCCCGGGCAACGACCGTCACGAGGAGCCGAGTTGCCGTTCACGCTGAGCCATGCGGCAGCCGTACTGCCCGCCATACGCACCGACGGCACCGGCCGGGGCCCGCTGGTGCCCGCCGTGCTCGTGGCGGGTTCCTTCGCGCCCGACATGACCTATTACGCGGCGAGTGCGGTGTCCGGGGCGATGGAGTTCGGTGACCTCACGCACTCGTTCCCGGGTGTGTTCACGGTCGATGTGCTCATCGCATGGGCGCTGGTGGGGCTGTGGCTGCTGCTGCGTGAACCGCTGGTGGCGCTGCTGCCGCGGGCCCGCCAGGGACGGGTCTGCGCGCTGGTGCGGGGCGGGGCGCCACGCGCGCGTGTGCGGCCGTCCCTGGTGCTCGGGTGGTACGCGTCCGCGGTGCTCGGCGCGCTGACACATGTCGTGTGGGACGCGTTCACGCATCTCGACCGGTGGGGGATGCGGCTGTTTCCGGTGCTGGGCCGGGAGGTGGCGGGTTCGCCGCTGTACTGGTACCTGCAGTACGGCGGTTCGGCGGTGGCCGCTGTCGTGATCGCCGTGTTCGTGGCGCAGGCCGTGCGGCGGGCGCCGGTGCGCGAGCCGGTGCGGGTCCCGGCGCTGTCGGTGCGGGACCGGTGGCTGGCCGGTGCGGTGATCGGCGGCTTCGTGCTGGTGGGGGCGGTGCAGCGGGCATCGCGGTGGTGGGCCTACTGGGGTTCGAGCGCGAAACCGTGGGAGATCATTCCGACGGTGTGCTTCGGGGCGGGCGCGGGGCTCGTCCCGGCGCTGCTGCTGTACGCCGTGGGAGTCAGGGCGTGGCGTCCGGCTCCGGTCCCGGCCCCGGCCCCGGGCGGTCCTGACCGCCTCGATGGCGCGGAGCCGAGCCGGTCGGCCGCTCGCTGAGGGGCGCTGTCGTCGCGATGTACACGGTGATGGTGGTGTGCGCGGGGCGGCGGGGCCGGGGAAGCAGGGTCAGGACGAGCGTCAGGTAGCTACGGGCCAGGTCCGCCCAGGGGCGGCCGGTCCTCCCGGGGCGATCGATCCTGCCGGGGCGATCGGCATGGCGCGGGTGCTGGGCGGCGGGGGCTGTGCCGCTGGTGAGACCGAGGATTTCGGCCACGTCGTCGGGGCTGGTGAGACCTGTGATTGCCGGCAGGTCGCCGGCGCCGGTGAGACCCGTCGCGGCGGACGCTTCGGCGGCGCGTGTGGGATCGACCGGCCGTCGGCCCTTGGCCAAGCGCTGCCGGAGGTCCGCCGTCGCGCGGCGCAGGGCCGCGGTGAGGCCGGCGGGGACGCGGACCGTGCTTGCGGCGGCCGCGAAGGGCGGGACCGGCGGGAGTGCCACGCCTGGGGCCGTGCGGCAAAGGAGCGTGCGTATACCCATGCCCGCATCTTTGCGACCGCCGGGGGCGGGGGCCCTTTGTCGGGGGCCACGCGAGTGACGCTTTCCGCGGGGTTTCGGCGGGGTGGGGGCGGGTGCCCCCGGCCCAGGGCCTGGCCGCGGGCACGCGCGCCGGACGAGTACGCCGCCGACTCCCAGTCTGGGCCCGCGCCCACCGAGACCCCCAGCGCGACACGGAAATGGACGGCGCTCGCCATCTCGCGAGCGAACAGCTCCCGCGCGAGTCCAGCGAGGTAGCGGGGCGGGCACCCCCGACTCAGGACTCCGCCCAGGGCACCCCGCTCCGCGCTAGTGCGCCGCCGACTCCCAGTCCGAGCCCGCGCCCACCGAGACCCCCAGCGCGACACGGAAATGGACGGCGCTCGCCATCTCGCGAGCGAACAGCTCCCGCGCGAGTCCAGCGAGGTAGCGG